>JAJYRF010000079.1 GCA_021794255.1 bacterium
CTTTTTGCGCCGCCTCGAATTGTTTTTCTACTTCAAAAAGCCTTTCCTTTATCCGTCTTAACTTTTCGGCTTCGCCTTTTATGCAGACCTGTTCGGAGCAATTAAGGCAATCCCTGTATTTTTCGCAGGGAGACATGGTATAATCGTGGACGCAAACCCCGTATTCGGTAATATGAACCGGCCCTTTTTCTAAAATATTAAATTCCTGTATAGTAATTGGGATATGTTTTGCAACTTCAACTTCCGGACCGAATAGACTAAGGGAGGCATCCAACTGCTCCGCTTTTGCCACCATTTCATATTCGGACATATGATTGTAAACCCTGTTTTGCCTTGGGTCGGCGCGCCCTGCCCATTTAGCAATTTCATGAAGGGAAAGCCCGCCTCTTTCGGCTAAAGTATTTAATAAATGCCTCATCTGGTGAGAGGTTGCTTTTAAACGGCTGCCGTCATTATAAACAAACCCGTAACGGTCAAAAATGCTTTCGTGAATTTTACTGTGTAAACTTTCTCTTGGGGATAAATCGTTATTAAAAGCATCTAATTTCGGGCGCCATAAAATAACCGGCGAAGTTCCTCTCTGCCTGTGAAATATGTTGCGGGTCATGCAGAATAACGCGTTGCTATATTTAATTTTTCTCTCCCTGTTAAGCCACGGGAATCCTTCAGGTTGCCTGCCGTTAACATATTTACATAAAGTATCAAGCGTATATGGGTCTGAATAAAGTTTTAGACCCATTTTTGACAGAGACGATTGCGCCGATTTAGCGGAATCACACGCAAAGCCCAATGCTTTAGCGGCTTGAATCGCGTTTAAAGGTTCATCGTTAGAAACATTAGGGCAATTTTCGTGATGATAAAATTTATAATTTATATAGATAAGCAATACATCAAAGATAAAATTTCACCTTGCTTTAGTAAATTATTTTTTGAAATTGCAATTGTTTGTTTATGATTTCATATTCAATATAATTTAGAGGATAGCATCTTGCTTTATTAATTTGATTGAAATTTGTAAAATTTGATATCACATTCCCGTACATTTTAGAATTTTTATCGTTAATTTTTTTTGAAACTAAGATCGGCTGTATATCGCTGATTCTATTTGAAATATAATATTGTTCTATCCAGTCTATATATCTTTGAATCTGAATAACATTATTTCCAGTCGCCTCCACCGCTTTCAATTCAATAGGAAGAATTAATTTTGTAGTAATATTCTTTATTAAGGATAACATTATATCAATTCTTTGCATGCCTACCCCGCAGGAAACTTCATTGCTTATCCACTCAATACTTAATCCGCTTAATCCGCCAAGAATACATTCATCTAAACTTTGATTTATATTGCAACCGATATTTTGTACAATATATGCCTGCAAATGCATCTCAAATGCCTTGTTATTACAATATTTATAGATTAATCTTGGCATTATATTAATACTTTCCTGTCTTCCGCTATAAGTATAAATAGAAGAACTTATCTCGATTTCTTCTTTATTTATATTAAATGTAAATTTGGTTCCAGAAAACGTTTTTTGTTGATTTTTATCTCGAATCAGCTTAAATAATTTTTCAGCTTCATAAATGGTAATCATAGTATTGCCGCGATTACCTTTTAATTTTCTATAAATTAAACTCCATAACATCTGATATGGGGCAGGGATTTGCTTTATCTCGTCTAATGCTTCCCACTCGGTAACTCCTTTTGGATAAACTTCATACGGTTCAATTAAAGTTCTAAATGTAAGAGATTTATTTAAGTTATTTTTTAAAAATTGATACGGATCATTATTGTCTAAAAAAGATGAATTGTCTTTAACTTTAAATATTCCGTAAAATTTGCCTTCATAAACTTTTTCTCTAAAATTTTGTTGTAGATAAAAAACAACGAAGTCCCCTTTTCTAACTCTTAAAGAATCCGCCATCATTCCGACTAAATTATTTTCGGATCCATGTTTTAAAGAAGTATTACTGCTATTATTAAAATCAATAAAATAATCTTTAGCTCCGGTTCCGGCAAATAAGTATTCCAAATGATATTTAAAAGTATTAACGTCAACGATAAAAACATGCGTAGTCATCATTTTTTCACCTTTTTAAATAAAAAAATATATTCATGCTTAAAAACATAAAATCCGCCTACCAATGCTCTATATCTCCAGAGTTCTTTCTGATTCATTTTCCCTTTTGTTTCATCAAAATTTTTTACAATAATAGATTTTAGTAAATAACCTTTTTTTACAACTTCATTCATAACATTAAAACCTAATGGTATCCATTCTCCTTTAGAATACTTATCGCCTATAACAATGGCAAAATATCTATTATTATCTAAAAATTGACAGGCATTATCTATAATGATTCCAAAGGAATTTAAAAAATTTTCTACAGTTTTAGCATTGGATAAATCTTTAGGATTATCGCTAAATTTAATAATATTCCAATATGGAGGATGTAAAATTAAAAATTGAACGGATTTTACATTTCTTTTGAATAATTCATTTTTTATGTTTATATCCGAACTATCTGCGTTAATAATTTCTGTTTTTACACTAAAAGGGTTTTTTTCGTTATTTATATTTTTATTCGATAATTCTACCACTTCATTTGATAATTCAATGCCTATCCCATTTCTGCCAAGCCTTTTGCATTCAATCAAAGTTGTCCCGCTTCCTAAAAAGGGATCTAATACCCATTCCCCTTGTTTTGTATATCTCCTTAAAAATTGATTCGGTATTTGTGGAATAAAATTTCCCCAATAGCCGGCATTATGAGCTCCGGATTTATCTCTTTTATCTAATATCCATAAGCTATCTGTTATAATGTCTCCATATTCTTTCCAACGGTTTAAATTAATATCGTTTATTTTATTAGTTTTTATTTCGGTTAAACCCTGTTTTAATCTGTTGATATAATATTTTGCCCGTTCAAGTGTATTGGATTCAATTATTTGATTTAAGGTTTCTAATATAATTTTCTCGCTAATTTTTATTGTTTCACCTTCAGATGATATATTAAGAATGGCCAATGTATCCGATTTTGTGTTTTTGATTATGTCAATTATATTATTAACTACGGATTTTATTTTATTATTATCCGTATAATTTTCAATATGTGATAAAATTTGCAAGAATCTATCTTTATTTAAAATATGATTTTTTTCATAATTTTTTTTAATCTGACTAGTTTGTATATATTCAAATAGATTATTATTTGCAGTCATTATTAAAACCTCTTATAATTTATTATATTTAAGTTACATTATGTTATTTACTATGCATATAATAAGAAATACCAGTGAACTACCCTCCAATAAATTGAAGAGCTTCTTGTTTCGACGACGGGGTGCTTTTTAGTGCGGCTACGTTATTACCATAGCCGGTGTCATCCGTAGAGCCCGTTTCCACAAGCGTATATTCCGGCCACTTCATCGGACACAAAGCCAATGGCTTTGTAATCGTCCGACTTCGTATCTGCCGTATTTTGTTTATACATCTTTGTTTCACTATTACGGCGGATACATAGTCCCTTGAGGCGATAAGCCCGCAGGACGAACAGGATAGTATCGGGACAATGGAGTCTTTCAGGGATTTCATTGCCGACCTGAGTAAAAACGAAACAATGTTTATTTGTTTGTTTAAGCATAGAAGATATCTTCATTAGTCCCAATGGGGGATATGGTGTTTTTGCGACCGGTTCGACTAATAAAAATTCTTTATTTGGCATATTTAATTATCCTTTATTTTAAAATATTTTATCATATTAATTATTTATTAAACATCAAAAGTATCCATTAAAGTTTTTAAAAATTAAAATAGATTTTAAATTTTTTTATGAACTGCTCCCGTTTGTCAATACAATTTTTTTAACTGTTTTGGTAATTTCTGCGGCGGGTATATGAAGCATATCCATCCTTTTATTATAAGTTGCCGCTGTTCCGGAACCCTCGCACCATCCCATTAAATACGACCTCATTTGTTCCTGTTTCGCTTCATCCGGCATATCATGCATTTTATCCATAAAATCAGAAAACGTTTCGTTCCAGGCGTGTCTCAGAGTATGTCCCGTAAAACTATATAATGACGGAGAAACAGACCTGATTACGGCAATTATTTTATTGTAGGACGATTTCGATATCGGCTGTCCGCAAGTAGGCCCAGGTTTATGCGTAACAAATAAAAAATCGTGCTTTCTCGCATTAGGAATGAATTTTCTATCTTTTAAAATATAATCGTGAATTTCCTGCACAAGGGACTCTTTTATGGGTAGCCTTCTGTCAAGAGTTTTTACCAAAGGCTGATCCGTTCTCGGATCGTCTTTTTCGTCCGCCCTTCTTGCAACTACAAGCTGTCCTTTTGCAAAATCTATTAAAATAACACTAAAAATAAAATAAGTCCATTAAAATAATGGACTTATAGTTATAAACTTTACAAAAATGTATCAGGTGCAACCTAAAAAGGAATATCGTCGTCCTCGTTTGGCTGTGAGCCGCCGTCCGGACCTGAATAACCCTGGCCGCCGCCCTCCGCTCCGTAACCGGTATTGTTTTGCGCGTATTCGTTCTCCCCGGCCGCCGCCCCGCCTCCGCCGCCTTTAGCGCCAAGCAGAACTATATTAGTCGCGACTATTTCCGAAATATATTTTTTATTTCCGTCTTTGTCGTCGTAAGAACGGTTGTTAATTCTGCCTTCCACGAATACCTGTTTTCCTTTATTTAAATAGTTTGCAAGAGTCTGCCCCATTTTTCCAAATGCTACGATATTGTGCCATGTAGTTTTTTCAGATTTATTGCCTGATTTATCGTTAAAATATTCCGATGTCGCAATGGAAAACTTCAGGATTGCCAAACCGTCAGGCGTGTACCTGAGTTCCGGGTCCTTGCCCAGATTGCCGATTAATAATACTTTGTTAAGACTGCCCATAAAACCTCCGAAATTCAATAAAGATTTAATATTTAATAAAAGTTTAATAAAATTATGATAATTTAAGTAATTTATTTTGGCAAGTTAAATCTCAGTTAAATTTTTATTTCATTTATGTTACATTTATATTAAATTTTGGTTACAAAAGCAGCCTAAAACCCGTTTACCGTTAATTAAATCAAGTGGATAGATATTCGTGGATAAATATTCATAGGCTGACGGTTTGACTTTTTTTAGGATGATGATATAATTAAGATAGTGTAAAATATATTGTGTAAATTCTTTTTGTTTTTAAAACGGCTGATTTGCCATTTTTTAAAAACAAAAAGAATTTACACAATTTTCTTGACAGTATCAGATTACCGATTAATAATACCTTATTAAGACTGCCCATAATACCTCCAAAGTTTTATTATTTTTATTAATTGATTTTTGTAAATAATAAAATCTATAATAATTTAAGTAAACCCTTTTGGCAAGTTAAAATTATTTTAAATTTTTGTTACGATAATATTACGATTTTGTTAAGTTTAGGTTAAATTTTAAGCGCAACCTGGCGCAATTAATAAAAAAAATAGATATGACGCATATAACGGTATATAATAATAATATAATAATTTTATTTGACATTGTTTAATAATGAAGTATAATAAAATTGTAAAGTATTCGTCTGAGTTTTTCAAAAATACCGGCTTGCAGGTAAGTTACTTAACGGTTCATTTATAATAATTACTTATTGGTCAGGCGTATGAATAAAAACATCGTTAAAATTAATAATAAAGGCGCCTCGCTTTTGGAAGTTCTTATCGCTATGATAATACTGACCGTTGCTTTTTTAGGAGTGATGGCGTTATCTATTTCTCTCCTTAAAAACAATTCGCTTTCCACTAAAATAAATACCGCCACGAGTATCGCCCAAATGCAGGTCAGCCAGTTAAACTGTTTAGGCCTTGCGGGCGTTCCAAGCTATTTTAACGCTTCCCCTATCGTAGTACCGGCAGCAGAATGTCCGGCTGGCGCTACATGTTACGAATATGAAATTACCCCCACCGTTACTAATCCTGTTACAGGGAGCGATACAAGAAGTACGGTAGGCACGGCACCTAATCCTAAGTGCATTAATTCCGCGCTGAATTTCGGCGGGCCAGCTCCCGGCGGACTTCCTTCTAACTACGGCATCGGCATTACTACTCCTTATGTGGTAAAAATAACATTTGAGCCTAACCCGGAGGTTTCCGCCGCCGCTTACAACACACAGGTCGATGTGGGTTGGGATGTGTTCTGGAATGCGGCGAATACGCAAATTATATCAATGAGGC
>JAJYRF010000055.1 GCA_021794255.1 bacterium
TGATGTATTATTTATATCATTAACTTTAAAGAACTTTAAAGCAAAATTTTTCTATTTTTTTTTTGCAGAATTATAAAGACTTTTATTATAAAGACTTTTATTATAAAGACTCTTATTATAAAGACTCTTATTATAAAGACTCTTATTATAAAGACTCTTATTATAAAGACTTTTATTATAAAGACTTTTATTATAAAGACTCTTAATATAAAGACTCTTAATGTTATGCTGCCAATTCCAATATAAATAAAATTTTTTTATTCTTTAATATATCGCGCAGAGTTTGGCAAATTTAATTAAATTTAATAATTTGAATTAAATTTTGATTGGGTAGCATTTATAGATTGTTGTTTATATAAAATATAAAAAAATAGGAGATATAAGGACTTCGACAGTTATAAACTTTTAAGGAGATTATTTATTGAATAAGACTTTTATAATATCCGGGGCAATTAGTTTGATTTTAATAGTTATTCTTATTCTAATAATAGGTCCTGCAAGTATTTTAAGAACAATTGATCATATAAGCATTGAAGACTGTTTTATTTTAATATTTTTTTCTTTACTTGCTTTATTTTTTTCTGCATTATCTATAAATAATGCTCTTAATGTGTATAATGCAAAGGTTGATTTATTTAATTTGTTGTTTATTAAAATTGTAGGATTTAGCGCTAATTATATTGCTCCTTCAGGTTTATTGGCAGGATTTATAGGCGGCGATGCCGTCATGGCTTTAATATTTAAAAAAAAAAAAGGATTAGAATTTAAGCAGGGATTTTCTGCGGGACTTGCATCAAAAGTTGTAGAATTTTCAGTTTTTTTAGTATTTATTTATCTAGGACTTATTCTAGGATTTAAATATTTTTATCTGCCGCCTGAAATATGGATTTTTTTATTTATTGCAGGTATTTTTATCGGTATAATGACATTATTTTTTTTATTAAATCCTATAATAGATAACAGATTTTTTACAAAAATTCTAATTAATTTATCAAAAATTAAGTTTTTATATAAAATAATAACTAAGATTACATCACACATTAACGAATTAGAAAAAGAAATGCATTTTTTTTTTACAAAAGGTGTTAAATATCTTTTGCTCAGTGTATTTCTAAGTTTATTGGTTGCAATAATCCTTATTTTACAGATATGGCTTCTTGTCCATTATCTCGGAATAAATATGGGGTTTTCTAAAACACTGCTTGTGTTTTCAGTGTCGATGCTCGTTTTTGCTTTGCCTTTGGCACCTGGTTCTGCAGGAACTTATGAACTTTCTCAAGTAGGATTATTTGATTTGCTCGGTATGGGTTCTGATGTAGGGCTAACATTCAGCCTCATTATGAGAATTATAAATCTTACTATTGTAGGGTTTTCATTTATTATTTTACCTCATTACGGAATAAATCTTTTTAAAAAAGATAATATAGAAAAAATATGAAAATATTTTATTCTCTTTGTAGCTGGGGTTTAGGACATGCTACTAGATCGCTGCCCGTGATAAGACGTTTGGTTAATGAATCAAATGAAGTTATTATATATACCAGCGGAAGAAGTCTTGCCCTTTTAAAATCTGAACTTAATGATAGTTGTGAGTTTATAGCCTCAACGGCATATCCTTCGCCGTTTTCAGAGAAGATAGGTTTTGCTCTAAGGTTTTTAAAAACCGCGCCTGCCATTTTAAATATAATCAAGCAAGAAAATATTGAAGTAGCAAATTTAGTTAAAGAAAGAAAAATTGATATAATAATTTCAGATTCAAGATTCGGTTCTTATTCATACGATATCCCTTCATATTTAATATTTCATCAGCCGCGATTTATCGCCCCTTTTAGAATATTGCCTGCTGAAGTTATCACTGAATACTTAAATCATCTTCTTTTAAATAAATTTAATAAAATAATAGTTCCAGATTATGAAAATAATTCCTTATCAGGCGATTTATCCCATAATTTGCGCTATTTTAACAATGATAAAGTAAAATATATAGGTATTTTATCCGATTTTGAACAAATTAATATTAAAGAAGATATTGATTATCTTTTTTCTATATCAGGACCCGAACCTACAAGAACTATACTAGAAGATCAAATCTTGCCGCAGTTGAAGTATTTAAAAGGTAATATTGCCGTATCATTAGGTAAACCGGGAGAGTATAAGAAGGAAACTTTAGGTAATACCGTTATTTATTCTTTTCTTGAAAAAAAAAGAAGAGATGAATTAATGAACAGATCAAAAATGGTAATTTCAAGATCCGGTTATACGACTATAATGGATGTTGCAGAAATCGGAAAAAAAGCTTTTTTTATACCGACTCCGGGTCAAACCGAGCAGCTGTATCTTGCCCATCATTTAAAAAAAACAGGCAAATTTTTTTCTCAAAAGCAGAAAAATTTAGATATGAATCAAGATTTAGAAACGGCTAAAAATTATTTAGGATTTTCGCCTCCATGGAAGACCGATGAAAGTGTAGAAAATTTATTTAGAGAGATAGAAATAAGCCATAACTAAATAAAAATAAAAAAATTAATAAAAAATAAAACATTTAATAATCTAAATAAAAAACTAATTAAAAAATTAATAAATTAAAATCATGGTTTCTATAATTATACCTGCTCATGAAGAGGAAAAATATATAGGCGTTTCTTTAGAAAGAATTTTAAATCAGAAAGATATAATATATATAGATAAAAATACAGACTTAAAAGCTATCTCCACAGACCAGACTCTATGTGAAATAATTGTTGTTGTAAGCAAAGGTGAAGATAAAACAGAATTTATAGTAAGCCGCTATACTAAGGTAAATCTGATATCAGGCAATTTTAGCGGGGTATCCGAAGCCAGAAATATCGGAGCAAAATTATCAAGAGGCGATGTTCTATTATTTTTAGATGCCGATACTCTCTTAAACGACGGTTTTATTAAGAAATTAGATTCGTTAAAAAATAACCGGAATATTATTGGAACCTCTAAACTTTATCCTGATATTCAATCATTAAAAGCAAGAATTTTTATGTTTTGGAATAATATTGCGCATATGATTTCAAAAACTTCTATGGCTCTTATATTCTGCCATAAAGAAATATATGATAAAGTGAAAGGTTTTGATGAAAAGATGCCTGCAGGCGAAGATCTTAAATTTATCAAATTAGCTTTAAAAAATCATGCTAAATTTAAGTATCTTGGAGATATTAGCGCTATTACTTCAATGAGAAGATTTGAAACAGCCGGTTATTTCAAAATATCATTAGAATGGATGAAAGGTTATTTTTTTAAACCGCCGTCATATTATGATGTGGTAAGATAAAAAGATAAAATTAAAACAAATGCCATAAGATTTGGTTTAATATAGTAAATATAGAGTATAGAGAAAACATGGCTTTAAAATAAATTAATAAATAAATATGGTCAGCTGTCTTTTTATTGTTGATTTGTTGAACATTATTTATTTATTTATCACTATTTATTAATTTATTAAAATTTATTAATTTATTAAAATTTGAATGTAATATTTAAATTTATCAAAAAATGATTACAAGAAAGCATACTAAAACAATTAAAGTCGGAAATGTCTTTATCGGCGGAAATAATCCTATCTCTATCCAGACAATGACCAATACATATACAGAAGATGCCAAATCAACAATTTCTCAAATACAAGAAATAGAAAAATATAGATGCGATATAGTTCGGGTAACCGTTAACACCGATGAAGCAGCCGAATCTCTTAAAACAATAATTAAAAATGTCAATATACCGGTAATAGCAGATATTCATTTTAATCACATTTTAGCATTAAAATCTATCAAAGCTGGTGCTGCGGGGTTAAGAATAAATCCCGGAAATATAGGGGATAAGATAAAAGTCAAAGAGGTGGTAAAAGTTTGCAAAGACAATGGAATTCCTATTAGAATAGGTGTTAATTCAGGTTCTATTGAAAAAGGTATGCTTGATAAATATAACGGGGATTTTTCGCAGGCTATGTTAGAGAGCGCCCTTAATCATGTTAATATATTAGAAAAAGAATCATTTTACGATATTAAAATATCTTTAAAATCGACTGATGTATTGACTACTGTCAAAGCTTATGAATTATTAAGCGATAAAGTAGAATATCCTTTGCATGTGGGGGTTACCGAAGCAGGAACGGTATTCTCCGGAGCGATAAAGTCTGGTGTATGCATAGGTATTTTACTTTATAAAGGAATAGGAGATACTATAAGAGTTTCTCTAAGCGATAATCCTGTTACTGAAGTAATAGCAGGTTTTCATATTTTAAGGGATTTAGGTTTAAGAAAAGAAGGCGTAGAACTTATTTCCTGTCCTACATGTGGCAGGACTGAAATTGATATCGTCGGCTTTGCAAAGGAAGCGGAAAGAAAAACTTCGTCAATTAAATCTAATATTAAAGTTGCAATTATGGGATGCGTCGTTAATGGTCCCGGCGAATCAATGCACGCAGACGTAGGCATAGCAGGCGGAAAAAAAAAATCGGTATTGTTTTCAAAAGGGAAAATTGCAGGAAAATATAATAATAATGAGATTATGGATGCTTTGATAAATGAAATTGAAAAGATAACGGGAGAAAAAATTATATGAGATATTCACAATTTTTTATACCTTCCTTAAAAGAAGACCCTAAAGAAGCGGTGCTGCAAAGCCATAAACTTATGCTGAGGGCAGGCTATGTAAGACAGCTTTCAGGGGGAATTTACGCTTACCTTCCTTTAGGATATAAATCATTAAAAAAATTAGAAAATATAATAAGAGAAGAAATGAATAATGCGGGAGCGATTGAACTTTCAATGCCGTTTGTTCAGCCTCTTGACTTATGGAAACAATCAGGCAGAGATAAAGATTACGGCAAAGAACTATTAAGATTTAAAGACAGGCAGGATAGAGATTTTTGCCTTGCTCCTACTTATGAAGAGATTATTACCGATTTAGTAGGCAAAAATGTGCATTCTTATAAAGAACTTCCGCTTACATTGTATCAGATACATTTAAAATTCAGAGATGAAATACGTCCGAGATATGGACTTATGCGGGCTAAAGAATTTATTATGAAAGACGCTTATAGTTTTGACATTGATAGCGAAGGATTGGATGAAAGCTATAGAAAGATGAAAAAAGCCTATACTAATTTATTTAAACGTCTTGGTTTTGATTTTATTTTTATTAAAGCGGATTCAGGAGAAATAGGAGGCTCATATTCAGAAGAACTTATGGTTATAAGTGAATACGGAGAAGATAAAATTGCAATATGCAATAATTGCGGATATAGCGCTTCTTTAGAATCTGCAGCTTCTGTCGGTAATTTTCCAGAACCTTTAAAATCATGCAGGCAGCCAAAAATGACTAAACTTGCAACACCGGATAAAAAAACTATTGAAGAAGTAAGCGGCTATTTAAAAATTGATGCGGAAAGTTTTGCAAAAACAATAATTTATGAAAGCGAGATAGGTTTTATAGCTGCAATGGTAAGAGGCGACAGGGAAATTAATGAACATAAACTTAAAAAAATAGCAGAAGTTAAAGAGCTTAATCTTGCCAAAGAGAAAGATATTGAAAATATAACTTGCGCGCCTTGCGGTTTTGCAGGACCGTTCGGACTTCAAAATATTAAGCTTATAATTATTGATGAAGAGATACAGGCTCAGGAATACTGGATAACGGGAGCGAATGAAAAAGATTTTCATATGGCAAATGTTAAACCCGGCAGGGATTTTATAGCCGATATAACGGCAGACATCAGGACTGTCAAAGACGGCGATATATGCTTAAGATGTGCCGGACGTTTAAATGTTAAAAATACGATAGAGTTGGGGCATATTTTTAAATTAGAAGAAAAATATTCATCTGTTATGGACGCCGGATTTTTAGACGAAAAAGGCATAAATAAGCATTTTGTTATGGGATGTTATGGTATAGGAGTCGGAAGAACCTTTCAAGCGTTGATAGAGATTTTTTCCGATGAAAACGGTATTAACTTGCCTGTTTCAGTTAGTCCATTTGCAGTTTCCGTCGTTTCTTTAAATCCTAACGACGAAAATATAAAAAATATTGCAGATAAAATATACAGCGATTTATTAAAATCAGGAATAGATGTTTTATATGACGATAGAAAATTGTCGGCAGGAGTTAAATTAAAAGACAATGATCTGATTGGGATTCCTATGAAAATAATAATAGGGAACAAGACTATAAAAGAAAATAAATTTGAACTTTCTATAAGAAAAACCGG
>JAJYRF010000027.1:0-2632 GCA_021794255.1 bacterium
TATTATACTATATAAACTATATAACTTAAACTTAATTATAAACATAAACTATATAACTTAAACTTAATTATAAACATAAACTATATAACTTAAACTTAATTATAAACATATTTTGTAAACGCAATATAAACAATTTTTAAATGAAAAGCAAATAAACTTATAAAAATTGTTAACGATGCTATTTTAATTATATTTTAATTATATTTTAATTATATTTTAATTATATTTTAATTATATTTTAATTATATTTTAATTATATTTTAATTATATTTTACTTATCTATGGTCTATTACCTTAATCCCGCGATAGAACTTTATATACTGGATTCCTCCTTTAGCAGGAATGACTTTTTAGAATTTATAATATAAATAGTTTATTTTGCAGGATTAAGCAGAATTAAGGATGGTTTATTATGAGTAATTTAAAATTTCATCTTATAAGTTTAGGATGCCCGAAGAATCAGGTTGATTCCGAAGATATGTTCACAATTTTAAAAAAAGAAGGGCTTATTTTTAATTCTGAAATTTCAGGAAGCGATATATGTATAGTGAATACATGCGGTTTTCTTGAGAAAGCAAGAAAAGAATCTATTGATGTTATTGTGGAGACTATTAATTATAAACTTAACGGCAATATTAAACATATAATAGTTACAGGATGTATGGTAAATAATTATAAAGACAGTCTTATAAAAGAATTGCCGGAAGTTGATTATTTCCTATCTACTTTTGATGAATCGGCTATTGCGGATATTGCAAAAAATAAATTAGATGTATTTGCGCATATTGATGACGACAATAACAATAATGACGATAATAATAATTTACATAATTCAAGAGAAATTAATTTTAATAACAATGTAAATAAAAATGTAAATAAAAATCAAAATCAAAATAAACTAACTGATAAAGAATCTATAAAAAAAGGTGAATCTATTGGGAGAATGATAGACGAACCATCAGTGCTCCAGTTATCGCCTGCTAAAGAATCTATAAATAAAGGCGGTTTAATTGAGAGAGAACATTTTAATTTAAAAAGAACGGCTTATTTAAAGATTTCTGAAGGATGTGGCAGGCAATGCTCATTTTGCATTATACCTTCTATAAGAGGACAGTATAAATCTAAGAGCGTTGAAGATTTAAAAAAAGAGGCATTATATCTGTCTGAAAACGGGGTTAAAGAATTAATACTGATATCGCAGGATACTTCATATTACGGAGTTGATAATAATATTAAAGATGGGCTTTATATTTTATTAAAAGAATTAATAAAAGTCAAAAAAATAAAATGGATTAGGCTTATGTATCTTTATCCTGCCTTAATAACGGATAATTTAATATCGCTTATTAAGGGGGAAGAAAAAATTCTTAAATATATAGATATGCCTGTTCAGCATATAAGCGACAATGTATTAAAACTTATGAAAAGGTCAACGGATAAGAAAACTATTTTAGGGCTGATAGAAAAATTTAAAGCCGAAGTTCCAGATATTGCATTAAGAACATCGCTAATCGCCAGTTTTCCCGGAGAAACAGAAGATGATTTTAGCGAACTGCTGTCTTTTATTAAAGAAACAAAATTTGATAATCTTGGAGTGTTTAAATATTCTGATGAGCGCGAAGCCGCTTCTTTTAAGTTAGATAATAAAATAAATGTAAAATTAAAAAATGAAAGATATAAAGCGCTAATGGAGCTGCAAAACTCATTGCTGCCTGAAATATTTTTAAAATATATCGGAAAAAATTATGATGCTGTAATAGATAATGAAAATAACGGCTCTAATATTATTAAGGCAAGAACTTATTTTCAGGCGCCTGATATAGACGGCTCTACCTATATATACTTAGAAAATAATGACGGCAAAGGTATCGGTAATAATAACAATAATAATAGGATTGATGTTATTAATAGAATTGGTAAAACAGATTTTTTGCAGGTGAAAATCACCAAACAAAAAAATTACGATTTATACGGAGTTGCTTATAGTAACGGATTATAACTTAATGATATAATTTGATAATTAATTATGATTTTAATTAAAAATGTTTACGGCAACGGATTATAACTTAATTTGATTATAATTAAATGCAAATACAACAAAAAAATAACCGAACTTAAACTAATATATAACATAATCATGTATAAATAATTTATAAATTGAAGAATAAAATTAAATGTAAATATAAATATGTATAATAATATTTTAAAAACCGACAAGGAACTTGAGTTTCCGCATATTTTTCAATTATCGGCATCGGCGGGAAGCGGCAAAACCCATAATCTTTCCTTAAGATATGTCCAATTTCTTCTATCTTCCAATATAAAATCAAATAATATAAAAACAAACAATTTAAATAATATTATAGCTATTACATTTACAAACAAAGCTGCTAATGAAATGAAAGAACGTATCTTAAAGCTGCTAAAATCTATTGCTATCGGAGATAAACAAGCATTAGAACAAATAGAACAGGTAATTTATTTTAGCAAAGACAGCAATAATAATACAAATAATAATACAAATAATAATACAAATAATAATACAAATAATAATACAAATAATAATACAAATAATAATACAAATAATAATACAAATAATAATACAAATAATAATACAAATAATAATACAAAT
>JAJYRF010000027.1:2642-6205 GCA_021794255.1 bacterium
TACAAATAATAATACAAATAATAATACAAATAATAATACAAATAATAATACAAATAATAATACAAATAATAATACAAATAATAATACAAATAATAATACAAATAATAATACAAATAATAATACAAATAATAATACAAATGACGGCAATTCGCCAAAAAAAGAAATTTCTTCCATAAATAATGCCGGCGGATTATTTTTATTTAATGAAAATAATAAAATTGAATTTATAAATGGTTTAAAAACGTCGGCACTTGATAAAAATAAAATACCTAAATTAACGGCAAATATTGAATCAGTGCTTAAAAAAAAAGCTTCCGCTCTTGTAGATAATATAATTAAAAATTACTCGGATTTTAATATTAGAACAATAGATAGTTTTTTAATCGATATAATTAAAGCATCTTTATTAGAAATGGATATAAGACCGGGATTCAGTATAATTATGGATTCAACGGCTTATATAGAATCTGCTTTAGATAAATTGCTTTTAAATGCAAATGTAAATAAAGATAAAGAAATTACAAATATATTCATTGAATTTGTTAAAAATTATACCGCAATAGAAGGCAAAAATAATTTTAATCCGCGTTCGGCAATTATAGACATTGTAAAAGAATTAAGAAATATTGAAAATACTAAAGGTAAATATTTTAAAGTTTCGGATGATAAAGATTATCTGATTAAAGCACATAAATATATAGAAAAAAACATTAAAAATATATATAAAAAACCTTTTGGAGTAGTCACTTTAGAAACTTTATGTAATTGCGGAGGCAAATTACAAGAATTAGCAAATTTAATAGACGATTACAATAATACATCGGCTAATTTCAGAGGCGGCGGTAATAATAAAAACTCTCACGGAAATTATAATAACTCTAGTTCCGCTGAATCATTTAATAAAACAAAAACAGGCTCTAAATCTAAAGAAATAGCATTAAATAAGAATGCTTTAAAAGGATTGGCAAAAATTACAGGAATGAATTTTAGTTCCGCATATTTGCTTAAAAATAACGTAAAAGAAATTATTACAAATGCTAAAAGTTTAGAAATTTTAGAAAATATAGAAATTTTAAATAAACTTCAGCAAATATGGGATAGCATAAGAGCAAATATTAAAAATATTATATTAACGGTCAACAGCGTAAAATTTTATTCTTATATAAAAATATTAAAAGAAATTAAAAAAATCATAGCCGTAAAATCAAAAAACGACGGAAATATATTTATAGATGAATTAAAAATAAAAGTAAATGAGCTGATTAGAGATAATAGAGTTCCCGATATTTATTTTAATATCGGAGAAAAAATTTATCATTATCTTATAGATGAATTTCAAGATACAGACAGGCTACAATGGGAAAATATAAAAGCATTAGTTGAAAATAGCATTGCAAACGGAGGCACATTTTTTTATGTCGGAGATAAAAAACAATCTATATATAGATTTAAAGGCAGCGATGCGGATTTATTCGATTCGGTTATAGATGATTTTCGCAATGAAAATATTATTTATGAAAACAATTTTTATGAAGAAAAACTTTTTTATAACTTTAGATCTGAAAAAGAACTTATATATTTTTTTAATAATACGTTTAATCCTGAAAATTTAATTTTAAATTTATTAAACGAAAATATTTTTAACAAACAACAGGACGCATTAAATTTGATTAGTTTAACCGATTCAATTGACGGCTTAGTGAATAAAAATATTATATATCTTATAAACAAAGTATATAGAGACCATATTCAGGAATCGCCGAACGACAATTATAAAAATAAAAATAGCGGATTAAATGAACAAAATAATGACCGGAATATAGACATTGAATATATTGAAAATAGCAATAATAGTAATAATGATACGTTCTCTAAAAAAGAAAAGCATGAGGGAGAAAGTTTAAATAACAGCGGAAAAAATTTTAAAGGATATGTTTATATTGAACGAATTTTAGAAAATAAAGATGAATGTAAAAAAAATAACAAAGAAGAAACAGATGAAACAAAAAATAATAAAGATATTAACGATATTAAGAACAATAATGTTGCCAATGATGATGATAGTAGCATCAATAATAATATTGATAATTATAGCAATAATGAAGACAATGCGCCAGCTGCTATTAATTCACTGGAGATTAAAGGAATATGTTTAGATAAAACTATAGATATAATTAAAGATATTAAAAGCCGCAATTACAACTATAAAGATATTGCAATTTTAACCCGCACAAATCAAGAATCAAGCGATATAGTCCTCAGACTTAAACGTGAAAAAATCCCTGCCGAATCAGAACAAAATGCCGATATAAGAAATAATGTTCTGATTAAAGAAGTTATTAGTTTTATTAAGTTTCTTAATAAACCGGCAGACAATCTTTCTTTTTTGAATTTTATAAGCGGCGCAATATTTGCTTCTATATTCAATAAGCCAAACGAATTAATGGGGAAAATCCCTGAAATACGTCAATCCGAGCAATTTAATCAATCTGATTTTTCTAGTATTTTAAAAAATGAGTTAAATAATTTTGCTGCGCAAAATGGAAAAAAAGAATTTATTTATTTATATTTTAAAAAATGGATTCAAAAAATACTAGAAAATAACAACAACAATAATAATAATAACAACAATAACAATAACGACAATAATAATAATAATAATAATAATAATAATGATGATACAAATACAGACAATATATGGAATTATTATTTTGAGCCTTTAATGAATAGTGTGGGTTATTATCCGCCTTACGACATCGTATGTATGTTTTATCAAAAATTTAATATTTATGAATTTTTTAAAAATGATTTGGGATTTTTTATGCATTTGCTTGAACTTTTAAAAAATAGGGAACAGGAAGGAGAAAATAGCTTTGAATCATTTTTATATTTTTTTGAAAATAGCAAATATGAAGAAAAACTATTTTTAGTTAAGCTTAATTCTGTCAAAGATGCCGTAAATGTTTTGACTATGCATAAATCTAAAGGTTTACAGTTTCCTGCCGTCATTATTCCTTACGCAGGTATAAAAATAGATAGTCCCAATGAGATAATTATTGAGTGTTCAAAATCAATTTGCGCCGGCAATGAATACGCAGATTATAATCAGCATGATTATAATAAAAATATTAATGATGATTCTTATTATAATAATAATAATGATAGCAATAGCTATAATAACGGTTACAATAATACCGGCAGTTATATTAATATTAATAGTGATGGTATTGAACTTGATTATGCCGATAAAATAAGTCAGGATTTTTTATTCAGTATTATTAAAGATATTATTAAAAATAAAGAATCAAATTTAAATTTAAATGTTAATTTAGATAAAGAATCAGATTTAAAACCAATATCGGGAGAAAATAAAACGGTTATTGAATCTGTTATTTCATATATACGGCAAAAATCATTAAATTTTATAGATGAATTAAATCTTTTTTATGTAACTTTAACAAGAGCGGAAAAAGAACTTTATATATTAATACCGCCTAAAATAGGTAATCATAAAAATAAATTAATAAATTTATTTTTTAACGATAACGATAACGATAACGATA
>JAJYRF010000059.1:0-423 GCA_021794255.1 bacterium
TATCCTAATGTGCGTGCCTTAAAGGTTCTCTTAGATAACTGCTGATTAAACATAATTTAATCCCTGCTTATCAACCGGCTTTTTCAAGCCCCCGCTTCTATAAGCGGCGGGTGGTTGACAACTTCTTATTATAATTGTAATAATTTATTATAACAATTTTATATTTATTATAACAATTTGATTTTAAAATACCTGCAAATTCAGGCAGGAATGAAGTAATAAATATAAATAAATCAGATACCATTATTTGATTATTTGAGATACCATAAATAAATCAGATACCATTATTTGAGATAATTATTTGTTAAATAAATCAGATACCATTATTTGATACCATTATTTGAGATACCATTATTTGTTAAATAAATCAATAAATCAGATACCATTATTTTTATTTGAGATAATTATTTGTTAAATAAATCA
>JAJYRF010000059.1:433-6035 GCA_021794255.1 bacterium
ATTATTTGTTAAATAAATCAGATACCATTATTTGATACCATTATTTGAGATACCATTATTTGTTAAATAAATCAATAAATCAGATACCATTATTTTTATTTGAGATAATTATTTGTTAAATAAATCAGATACCATTATTTGATACCATTATTTGAGATACCATTATTTGTTAAATAAATCAATAAATCAGATACCATTATTTTTATTTGAGATAATTATTTGTTAAATAAATCAATAAATCAGATACCATTATTTTTATTTGAGATAATTATTTGTTAAATAAATCAGATACCATTATTTGGATACCATTATTTGAGATACCATTATTTTTAAAATATAAAATACCTGCAAATTCAGGCAGGAATGAAGTAATAAATAAATCAGATACCATTATTTTATTTATAAATCAGATACCATTATTTGGATACCATTATTTGTTTTTGATTATTTGTTAATAAATAAATCAGATACCGTTATTTGTTGGATACCATTATTTGGATACCGTTATTTGTTAGATACCATTATTTGTTAATGGGGACTATTAATTGGGAGGAGGAGAGGGAGGGGGAGGGGGTGGAGGGCAGATTTAAATATACCCTCTTATTATTTTTTGTTAAGGAATAGACAAAATATATATTTTTATGCGCTTTAAAAGCACTGCTTTTTGCATAAAAATATGGTTATTTTATAATAGACATTTTAATAGTTATTAACATTGAACTTATTTTTATTGACAATCTGGTGAAAATCCTTTAAAATTATAATAATATAAAATAAAAGTGAATATACTCATCTAATTTATATATAAATTGGGGAGAATACCCACTTACCGCATATAATTTAAAAAGTAAGATATTATGATAATAAAAAGGATATTAGAAGAAAAAATAGAAAAAAATCTATTTAAAGGAAAAGTAATAATACTTTACGGCGCAAGACAGACAGGAAAGACTACTCTTGTAAAAAGTTTATATAATAGATTAAATGACGGTTTAGACGATGAATTTTTAAATTCTGCCAAATCTAAAAGTTCTTCCAGCCTTACCGGTTCTATATATTTAAACTGCGATGAACCTGATATAAAAGACGCTTTGACCGATAAAACATCAACGGAATTGAAATATTTCATAGGCAACCATAAACTTGTTATAATAGACGAAGCTCAAAGGGTTAAAAATATTGGTCTTACGCTTAAACTGTTAACTGATAATTTCCCTGATATGCAGATAATAGCAACAGGTTCATCATCATTTGAGCTGTCAAATAGCATAATAGAGCCGCTTACTGGCAGGAAATTAGAATTTTATCTTTACCCGTTATCTATAGAGGAGTTGAAGACCGTTTATTCAGATTTGGAAATAAACAGGCTATTAGAAAATTTAATTATTTACGGAATGTATCCCGGAATAGTTTTAGACGGAGACAACAGAGATGCCTATTTAAAAGAGTTGGCAAGAAGCTATTCTTATAAAGACGTTTTGACTTATCAGAATATAAGAAATCATGACGCATTAATAAAATTGCTCCAGGCATTAGCGCTTCAGGCGGGAAACGAGGTCTCCTATAATGAGTTATCAAATTTGCTGGGTATAGACAAGAAAACGGTTGAAAACTATGTTCAAATATTAGAAAAAGCATTTATAATTTTCAGACTCACGTCGTTTAATACAAATATGCGGAACGAATTAAAAAGGCTTAGAAAAATCTATTTTTACGATACGGGAATAAGAAACGCTTTGATTAACAATTTAAATCCCTTGAATTTGAGGCAGGATACAGGTGCTTTGTGGGAAAATTATATAATAAGCGAAAGAATAAAATTTCTTAAAAATAGCGGTATAGATAGGCGAAATTATTTCTGGAGATCCCTCAGCAAACAGGAAGTGGATTATATAGAAGAAGAAGCAGGAAGTATTTACGGTTTTGAAATAAAATGGAAAGAAGACAGACTAAGGGTGCCTAAACCGTTTCTTGATGCCTATCCGCATGCAAAGTGTTTTCTAATTAATAGTAAAAACTATATGAAGTTTATATGAATATAATTAAGGTGGACGCTTTCCGCTGTGATGTCTTCTAAAATGCAGCATAATACGGCAGCGGCAAAAATTTGTCAGGACAATTATTGATTATATTTAGAATTATTAAAAGTCATCAAAAATAAATTTTAATTTTAACAGATTTTTGCAATGCAATTAGAGAAGTTCAATACTTCACCATAATTGTCGGCAACATGTTGATATTGTTATAGGGGACTACAAAATAAAAAATAAAATGTAATAATATCAGTGAGTTATAATTGTGAAATAATGAAAATGGTGAAGTTGGGTTAAAATATGGATTCATTATCATTATTGTATATATGCAGAAATAGGCGGTTAATTCAATTTACTATTAACCCTCTAAACTCTTTGGTTAATTCAATTTACTATTAACCCTCTAAACTCTTTAATATCTTTTTTGGTAATTATCTTTAAAATCAGCGATAATATAGCGTAAACCGCCATTCCTATGATAATGCTTAAAATTAATCTCTGATGAGCCAGTATAACTATATACGCCATAATCATAGATGCCGATAAAACTTTTATAAAATTTATTATATCAAATTTAATTTTTATAATTTTATATGTAAAATATATTAAACTGCTTACCATTAAAAGTTCAATAAAATTTAACGAATATATCGCGCCTTTTAACCCAAAATACTTAATAAAGAATATCGAAAACATAAACCCAATTATAGACGCAAACATGGCGGATTTTACAAGAGACTTTTTCGCATTTTTTGCCATAAGATAAGATATCAGCGCAGAGCTTATCCCTACCGGAATAATAGCCCAGACCATCATTCTTAAAAGCATTGCGCTTTCAATAATTTTTAACCCGAACAACTCGGCAATCAAATTATGGCTGATAACAAAACCGCCGAAGCATACAGGAATTGAAAAAGTATATGTAAATTTAATTAACTCGCTTAAAATTTTTAATTCTTTTTCATTATCTTTTGCTTTTATAGCGTCCGATATAACGGGAATGAAAGCGTTGCCGGTTAAATTAAATATAACGAAGATAAACGCCATTAGCTTGTACGTTATATAGTAGAGTCCGATATTTTTATTATCGCTGAAAATTTTTAGAAAAACAATAGGGTAGCTTATATATAAAACGCTGAACCATACAAAAATTCCGAAAGGCATGGAATCTTTAACCGTTTTTTTAAACGAACCGTATGAAAAGCTAACCATTATTTTTTTTATTAAGTTTTTGATATAGCCGAATTGAAAAGCGGAAGTTATAATACTGCCCGCCAGAAATAATAAAACGGCGGCTAAATACCATTTTGAATTTTTTACGATTAATAGTACGCCAAGAAAATAAACTAATCCTCCTATAAGATTGGTTGTCAGAATTACGTGGTTTTTTTCAATTCCCCTTAATGCCCAAGAGAAATTAAAAGAATATATTAAAGGTAAAAAAGCAATAGTTATAAGCATAATTTTTTGTTTTATATCATCTTTAAACAAAAATATTCCGATAAAAATAATTATAATAGTTGATATAAAAGAAAGCAAAAATTTTGCCGACGTTATATCGTTGACAATTTTTGCGATATTATTTTTATTTTTTGCAGCCTCCGTTTCTCCAAACGGCGATAAACCCGTATCGGAAATTGCAACAAAATATCCGCTTAAAGTAAGAGTAAATGCAAATTCGCCGTAGATAGAAGTATCCAATCTCTTAATAAGCAAAATATTAACGAGAAGCATTAATACGGCGCTTATAACGCGAGAGCTTAGCAATAGCGAAAAATTTCTTATAAATCTTTGTTTGTTGGATAATTTATTTAATAGCAAAGCGGTTTTATTTTTATGTTATATTAATGTTATAATTTAAATTTTAATATAATTTTAATATAATTTTAATATAAATTGAGATAGCAGCGATAAAGCAATAAAATAAATTCATACGATAAATAACTTAAAAATAACTTAATTATTATTTAAACTAACGATTATATATTATTTATCTTAATTATATTATGATATTATGCAATAAACATCTTAATCTTATTATCTTAAACATCTCAAGAAAATTCCAGCCGCTTTGGCGGCTCATTGATAATTGCTTGAAATAATATTTAATTATGTTTTATTGGAAATATTTCTTTAATAATAAAATTTTATAGCATTTTATTTTATTTTATTTTATTTTATAGCATTTTATTTTATATTATTTTATATTATTTTATATTATTTTATATTATTTTATTTTATTTTATATTATTTTATATTATTTTATATTATTTTTTTTATTGTATATCTATAAAATATAATAATAAAAAAATTATCAAACTAAATTAAAACTAAATTAAAACTAAATTAAAACTAAATTAAAACTAAATTAAAACTAAATTAAAACTAAATTAAAACTAAATTCAATAAAATATAATAAATTTATAATATATGAAAAAAATTAACAGAATTCTAATTGATTGTTCAGAAACATACAATAATAATTTAAACACGGGAATTCAGCGTGTTGTTCGCAATATAGTCGAACGTTCGGAAAGAATATCTGAAAAATTAAATGTTCCTGTTATCCCTATTGTTTTAAGCGCTAAAGGCTACGTCAGTTTAAAAACATTTTTAAGCGGGAAAAATAACATAAGCAGCGATGCCGGCGCTGTTAGCGATGGCAACAATGTTAATAATCACTATAATAATAAATCTAAGGTTAAAATAAATTTAAAAGAAAAAGTAAAAATAATTTTAAGAGAAAGATTGAATATTGATAAAACTAAAAACATTTATAAAATTTTAAAAGTAATATGGCAATGGCTTGAAAGACTTAAATACTTTTTTATAAGTTTAAAACAGATGTCTAATTCATTGTGGCGATTACTTATGCTTAATCCGTTTATTATTAGCGATGATATTATTTTTCCGGAAGAAAACGATATGCTGCTTCTCATAGACAGCTTTTGGAATTACTATTATAATAATTATTATTTTAAATTTTTTTGCAAAAAGATGAAGAAAAAAAATGGTATAATTTTTATGGTGGTTTATGATATTATTGTTTTAACAAATTCTGAGTTTTTTGAGAAAGATTTAACTTTAAGATTTAGAAAAATGTTAAATAAATTCATCAAGTTATCAGACGGTATTTTAACAATTTCAAAAAGCGAAATGGAGATAATTAAAAGATATTTTAATAATTATTTAAATAATAGTAATTATTTAAATAGTAATAATAATTTTTTAAATAATAACAGCGCATCCTATATAAAAAAAAAACCTGTATCTTTCTTTTATCTTGGGTATAATTTTAAAAACAAAATCTGCTGCATTCAAAATACTGCTCAATATAGCGATAATGATAATATATATGACAACTTTATCGGCAATACTAACATCTACAATATTAATCAGGGCATCTTTAACAGCATTGATAAAGATATTGATATCAATATAAATCGGTCTGATGAAAATAATACCAATACCAATACCAATACCAATACCAATACCAATACCAATACCAATACCAATACCAATACCAATACCAATACCAATACCAATAGCAATAGTATTAGTATTAGAGA
>JAJYRF010000110.1 GCA_021794255.1 bacterium
TAATACAATAGTTTAATCCTATTATTTGTATTATTTGCGTGTCCGTAGCTCATTCGGATAGAGCGCAGGACTCCGACTCCTGAGGCGGCGGGTTCGAATCCCGCCGGACACACCAGCAAAATTCCGCGGGGTTTTAAGTTTTTTGTAAGACGCAAAAGTAATTTAGACTGAACAAAATTAAATTAGACTGCACATAAGTAAATCAGACTAACTATTCCGCCGAAGTCGGAGCCGGCCTTGATGCCGTATGATAAGGGCAAGCGACTTAAGGCTTAACAAACTCGGCAGTCCGAAGTATGCCGATGTCAGGTTCCACCTCCACTGGATAGGAGGCATTTCCACCGCCCCTGGCAAAAACTTCTATTACGCAAAATTCCGCAGCATAAATGCCCGAAATAATTTTAACATAACCGAAGAAATTCCACCAGAACTCCTCAGGCATTACGTAATCGGCAATATATACCAGGAAGGCGGGCTTATCGGAAAAATAAGCGGCCGGAGGCAGTTCGAGGTTGCGCTGACCGATGGTAAGGGCAGGACTGTCAAAATAAAGGACATCTCACTGTAGGATAAAAAGTAAATTTTGCTATATAAAAATTAGCTTTACTTTAAGATATAAAAATAATTTAGATTATACAGAATTAATTTAGGTTCCATATAAGTAAAACATACTAATTTATTCTGCAAAAATCGGAGTTATCTTTGAATGCCATTTGAAATATATTTATCCCCCCTACTCTACTCCGAATATAAAAACATCCAATTCCTCTTATGCTGGGTAGGTGGCGTTTCAGTCGGGCCAGGCGCAAACCGTTTTTACGCTGAATTTCAGAGTATCGGGCTTAGGGAAGATTTTATCATAACCGACTGAATTTTACCAATATATTTAAAGCATAGCGTAATCGGGAATATATACCAGCGCGGTTTGCTTAAAAACAGGGTCAGCAACCGCAGGCAATTTCACATCACTCTGCCCGAAGGGAGAATAGATATAGTCAGGATAAAGGATATCCCTGCTACGATACATGGCTATCAGGGCATATATCCCGTTCCATACCCTACACCTCTTTTGGACAATCAGCATGCCATTGTTTTCGAGAATGGCGGCTATTTGGTTGTAATCCCCTGCCACGTAATAGGTGCGGCGTTCTATTTCACGTCCGAGTCCATGGCAGAGACAGTATTTGACACCCATATTGAGAAATTTTATTACGATACCGGATTTGACGAAAAGAAAGGATTGCCTTACATAACGCTAAAAAGCAACGTATGCCGTAAGGACGTCGCGTATGTTTATTTTTACGCTACGGACAGTTAT
Organism: bacterium; assembly: GCA_021794255.1. The sequence goes on from JAJYRF010000110.1 coordinate 1,319, forward strand.
GCAAGCCGTACGTTGCACGCCTTAAGAAACAGCATGTATGCCGAATATAAGGCTGCCGGAGGCCCTGGCGGCAATCTTGACGGCGGCGTTCCGCTAAAGATAATACCCCCGTTCGACAGGACCGTGAAAATGCTCGTGGACGGCCTTGTCATAAAGCAAAGAAAGGTTATGGTTGTTTACGACATTTTAAGGCTCGAAACACCGATATTTAATTACGACAAGCTAATAGTCCGGCGTAATTTCGGTGGTTCGGTAAAGGAAACCGTGGTCGATCTGAGGGGAGATATTTTCAGATTAAAAGAAAGGGCCGACAGTGCATTGTTGTTTGAAAGGTTTTTTAAGGAAAAAAGGGAAAATATCTAATAAAGTACTTCCTGAAGCAGTACGCGTCGAACGTGCGGCTCGACATAATCGAATCGTCGTTTGATGTCCGCGGGATAAAAATATTCAGGAAGAAGCACCCGGACAAGGGTGATAAGGATAAGAGTTTTAAGGCGTGGGGAAAGGATTTGTATGTAAAGTTAATTTTAACCAAAAAAATAACTTTACATACAATATATAGAGATTTATAATTTGATAATATTAATATAGTGTATTTTTTAAAAAATAATAAAAAAAGAAGGTGATATTATGGCAACCAACAATATAACATTTAGTCCATTAAACCAAACAATAGAAGAAATATTTGACGGTTCAACAAATTTTTATACAATTCCTGACTATCAGAGACAATATAGTTGGAATAATATACATATTGATGAGTTGTTTGACGATGTGTATGGAGCATTTAAAGATTATAAAGACGGCGAGCGGACAGATTATTTTTTAGGTTCAATTATTTTAATATCAACAACAGAAAATGGACTAGAAGTAGTTGATGGACAGCAGAGATTAACCACGCTAATTATCTTGTTTTGTGTGTTAAGGGATTTTTTTTTAAAGGATGATGATAAAATTAAAAATTCAATAAAAAGTTTGGTAAAAAAAGAATATCGCTTAAGATTTAAAACGCATTTTCAAGAGCAGAATAATTTTGAGCAAGAAATATTAAACGGTATTAGAAAAGACCTGATAGAAGATAAAGATAAGAAAAAGAAAAATAGGTTTATCAATACTGCTTTTTTGTTCAAAGAAAAATTGGATAACATAGGAGACCTATCTATAATCAATGAATTTTCTAATTTTATTTTTTCCAATATACATATGATTGCCATAACATGTAATAATCAATCATATGCAATTAGACTTTTCCAAACCTTAAATGACAGGGGCCTTGATTTATCAAATTCTGATTTGGTAAAGAGTTATTTGTATAATAAATTTGATAATGATAAAAAAAATGCATTTATTAGCGATTGGACTGTACTGGAAAAAATTGCCAAGGATGTTAATGAGGATATGGATGGGCTATTAACTATTTACGAATATTATTTATTAGCTGCTAATCCAAAAAAATTATTGTATGAAGAATTAGTGAATCAATTTGAAAGAAAAGGAGATATGGGTCTCGTATTATATGAAATTAAAAAGATTATTGAAAATTATGAAGAAGTTTACGAATCAGAATCCAAACTATTTTATTCCTTTAGATATTTACCAGACCAAACTTATTGGAAAGTATTACTTGCTACTGCTAAATTTAAAAATATTGTTTATTTTGATGAATTATGCGATAAATTAAGAAGAATGTTTTATTTATATTGGATAGCAGGATATTATACATCCAAAATTAAATATTTAATATTCGAGATTATTAAATTATTAAAAGATGAAAAAGATTTAATAGAAATTGAAAAAAAAATTGAAGATAAAATAAAAGCCGATGGTGTTATTGCATTGGTTAAAAACAATCTAAATGAGGATGTATATGGTAAGCCTTGGATAACACCTCTATTAATTTTGTTGGAATATAATAAAACTGATAATTCTAAACCAGCTTTTATAGAAAGAAATAACAAATTACATGTTGACCATATCTTGCCAATCGGTTGGGAATCTATTGATGAATGGAAAAAATTAGATTGGAAAAACAATAATGCAAATATATTATTAAATAAAATTGGAAATCTAACCCTTCTTTCGGGTAAAAAAAATATAATTCAAAAAAACAGACCTCCCTTAGAAAAGGCAAAAGTTTATTTACAAGATGGCGAATCTGCATTTATATTGGCGCAAGAAATCATTACATATTTAGAAAAAGGTGAATGGAAAGAGAAAGAAGTAACTGAAAGACAGGAAAGGATAATTAAAGAAATAACAAATTTCCTAAATCTGGGGTAGAAAATAAAGCATTAATTTAATTAATTCGGTAGCCCAAAATGCATATTCCTTCAAATATACATATTTCGTTAATTAATGGGCATAACTATTGGTTGGCTCCACTACTTGGCGTAGCCGGCTTGATTTTCGGTGCATTATTTACCGGCGCCATCTCTCTTTATATAGAACATTATCGGCATGTGAAAAAGAAACTTGCCACAGCTTATGCCTTTAAAGGGGAGATAAGCGCTTTGTTGGATATTATTGAAAAAAGGAATTTCATAGGCATGCTTGAGAATTTTATCAAAACAGCGGATTCTGCCCGTGAAAAATTAAATGAATTTTATGTTGTCGGCAATCCAGAAGCTCTTCGTAAACAAATAATCGGAGAGTTAGGAACTAATTATCTGAAGCGTTTTGTCTTTACTGTAAACGAGGACACATTTTATGTAAAAAAATCCTTAAAGGATAGTATCGGATTAATAGAGGAATCGGCTGAACCTGTTATAAAGTTTTACAATATTGCTAATGCTCTTATATTGGACGTTGAGGAAAATAGAAAATTTAATGAGTTTGTGGATTCAAAATTTTGGATAGGAACTCGCGGGCAAATTATAGATAACCTGTATAATTTCGCAATAGATTTTAATGCATTGTTTTATGTAGATGCAAACGAAATAATTCACAAATCCATATTAGAAATAACTAAAGCGTTAATGGATTTTGGAAAAGAGAGCATTGAACAATTAGACAAATTAATAAAGAATAATAATGGGAAAAAACAAAGTGATGATAAAACTAAATCTGGTTTACAGGAGGAGGTTGTAAAACTAACCTATGCCAGTAATCCGGCAATGAATAGAAAACGGAAAAAACATTTGGCCAGGAAACCGAATCAAAAAGGCAGGTAGTTCAGAATTAATTTCGGAAGGGTATGTTAAAAATGAGAAAAAGATAAGATAAAAGAACTTAGACAAAATATAGAAACTTAAATAGGAGAAGAAAGTGAATAAGCAAGATGCCGTACAGATTATAGCCGAATTAATTAATGGCTGGGCGGTTTTATTAAATGAATTAAATAGTCGTAATATTGACTCCATAAGAAATATAGAACAAATCAGAAATAAGAGAAATGGATTGTTTGGAACGACGGATAATAAGCTAAAAAATATTTCGGTTATAATAAGTGATTATTTTATTAATGAGGCCGCCGTTTGCGCATTTACAACAAGCAATATCACCGAAGAAGAAGACCTTAGAAGACAAATAAATTTTTATATAAGAATTTTAAATGATATTTTGGATAGATATGAAATGAATTATTTTAATGACAAATTGTAGCAATAGCAAAGTTCAGGTTATTTTACTGGAATATTTGAAAGCATAAGAATCCAGAAAATCTAAAGAAGTTAGCCATAATTTAACGTAATAAACGCAATGACATACCAAATATTTAATATTATGAGTGAATATAGCGAAGTTTATTTTGAGTGTCCGTACTGCAAGTCTCAAAAAGGCAGGGCAAGTGAAATTAGAAATATAGGAGGGGTCAACGATTCGGGAGGATATATTCTTCTCTGCAAAAAGTGTAATGAAAAATTTTTCCTTACATTAAAGAACCCGCATCCTACAGAGTCGTGTCCTCTGGATAATAATTTTACAATATCCGAAATTATTGATTTTGAAACTGATTCTGAAGAAGAAATAATGAGCAAATACAAAATAGCAAAAAAACTTACAATATCGGAGCTCCAAGACAATCCTATGCTAAAAAATTCCTGGGGCGTTAAAAAATACGCTCCGCAGATAAATGAAGAAGACCGAATTTTCCTGTGTCAAAAATGTAATAATAATGTTGAAGCTGAAATATATAATTATATAAAGGAGCATCAAGAAGAAATTAATGGCGCTTACAAAACTTACTTTAACGTGTATGCACTTTTTTACCACCTCAATAACTTAAAAGTTCCTTATTTTACTGCAATTAAATTTTAATTCCTTTTATTTTTTTCCTGAATAATAATATTTAAATTGGCATTGCAGTATTATTCACTTTTGTAAATGGCAGGCCAGTCTAAATAATTATTGTCATAATCCAGTTATTTTTTGAAGTGATAATTTTTCAGGGATGTGGTAAAATCAGGAAAAAATTAAAAATTATAATCTAATTATTTATTGTGCCTTACATTTTTTGTAATGCTCCAAAAGTAATTTATGCTTGCATTTTAGTTTCATATTGTTATAAAATCTCTGTATCTTTTGCTTATCGTCTTAATATAATTAAAATATTTCTATATACTTTACCTCAACTTAAATGATTTCGGCTCCAGC
>JAJYRF010000104.1 GCA_021794255.1 bacterium
ACAATACGCTTTCGCCGTAAATGGAGCTTGCGGGAGTCCAGTCCATATCGGGCGTTCTGATAAAGATAGCGTCCGTTTCCAATTTTTATTCCTCAAAAAATTATTTATTAGTTTAACAGGTCATATTATTACACATTTTATACATTTTTTTGTCAAGAGAAACTTTTTAACGAAAGGCTTAGCGGAAGTGCGAGATTAAGTGTTTTTAAATGGAGCCGGCGATAGGAATCGAACCTACGACCAGCTGATTACGAATCAGCTGCTCTACCACTGAGCCACGCCGGCATATATTTATTATAAAAGTTTATTATTTTATAGGATACAATCTGAATTTATAAGTTTTTAAACATTTTGACTTTACATATTTTTTCAGTATTGTCTTTATTTATATTTACGTAATTTTAACGTAATTTTAATATAACTAAAATAAAATAATCGGATTTATTAAACTGTTTTTAAAATATTTTTAACATTCTTAACAAATAATATTCTGTCATTTTCATCTTCTATTTCTTTAGATAATAACTTTATAAACTCTTGTATATTTTTATAATTAAAATTATTAACAGTCTGATTTAATTCTTTCATTTTTGATTCAAATATTATAGGCGATATAGGTCCAAGGCTATTTGTAAATAAATCTTTAACAGCTGTAATAACATTTATAGGAATAATGATATTGCTTTTACTATCTTCATTATTGAAATTATTTGGGAGAGGCGTATTAGATGATATATTATATTGAGGCAAATTATCATCAAAAGATGGAAAAGTTTGATCTATATCATAACCTGCAGTTTCCTGTGTATTATTTTTAAAAAATGAAGATTTAGATGATAAATCGCCAAGGGATTGATTGACTATTTTTATAAACTCGCTCTCAAGATATGAAGTCTCCATTTTAACTAAATTTACATTGGAATTTTTTTTGCTTGCAATAAAAATAAATCCGCTTCCAAAACTGTGCAAAATGACATTATGGGATTTAAAACTTAAAAATAAAGAAGAAATTTCAATTGAAGATATTGAATAAGACGAAAATAACTTGCTGATTTCTGCCGAAGCTCTTTTAATATCAGATTCCTTTAAATCTTCATTATTAGAACTAAACTGTAAAACATCGCCGTCTAACGATGATATTGCGCAAGCTTCCACTCCTGAAATAGATAATAATTTTTCAATTATACTTTTATCCTTATTGTCCATAACGAAATAAATAAAAAATATTTTTATAATTTTATAATAATAAGATAATTCTTACATTAACATATTATTATATTATAATACATACTAAATTAATAAAACATAGTGTTTCATCTGTCAGTTTCATCTATAAATATTATTTTTAGCTTTCCAAAAGCTTTACCGCTTCTGTTTGTGTTTTAAGAGCCTGAACGGAAGAAGAAACAATAAGACTATAAATTATATTTTTATTATTTATAATTATTTTTCTATAATTATTATTAGCTTCGCATATAACACTATTTAGATCCTGAAAACTGAATATACCGCCTAATTTTTTACTTTGATTGAATAAAAATAATGTATCTGCAGATTCAAAATCAATATCTTCTATACCTTTAGAATAAATAGCTTCTCCAGAAAAATTTAAGGCAATAACTCCTTCAACGCCTATTATCTGCGATAAGTTTTCTCCTATTACAGCAATAGCCTCATTGGAAACTTCATAATTAAAAGATATTAAATCGTCCGGTAAATTTTTATTTAGATTATAATCAATATTATTATCGTCAGATTCAACCGTTTCAGGGTTATTAATTATTTCTAAAATTTCATCCAAAGATTTATTGTTAATTTTATATTCATCAATACCATCAGGCATAGGCTCTCCAATGCTGACATTAATGCTAATCTGTCCTTCTAAATCTTTTAATTCCCTAAAAACATCAATATTTTTTTTATCATCAAAAGATGCGCCGATAATCATGCCTGCATTATAATATATTACACCCTTTTTATTGTTTATTTCAATTGAAAGTTTAATGTCGTCAAAAACAGAAAACTGATCTAATTGATATCTAATGTCTTCTAATATCATAATAAACCTATAAATATGAAATACACAAGATAAATTAAATAAATTTTATTTTGAAACAACTTTTTTATTATATTATTTATTATATTATTTATTATATTATTTATTATATTATTTATTATATTATTTATTATATTATTTATTATATTATTTATTATATTATTATTAAATTATATTTTGCAAGATAAAAATACAAAACTATTACAATAATAGGCAGCCTAAAATCAAAAATAATTATTTAGCAAAATAAACACGATAAATATAAAGTAAAAAAAAATAATTAAGGAGGTTTTATGAAAAAAAGCAAAAAACTTTATTTTTTATTAGTTTCTATTTTTATTATTGCCGTTATGCCAGCTTTATCCGGCTGCGCGAGCGTAGGGGATTCAATAGGAAGCGTATCCTCCCCCCCCCTCCCCCGTGACCGTTACTTTGACGTCGCCTGCTTCCGCCGCAACCGGCGTTTCCAGAAACATCGTCGTTAAAGTTTCTTTTAACGAAGCGCTTAACGCCCTATCGTTTAACCGCAGCACGTTTTTATTAATCGGTCCTCGAGAAGAGAAAGTTAAAGGGACCGTTTATTACAACCCAATGTGTATTGCAAAACAAATTCCTTAACCAACTACATAGCTACTTTTACGCCGGCGGAACCCCTAAAACCTAATACCGAATACACGGCCGAACTCACTACCTGAATTATGGGAAACCTAAAGCAGCATCTTGCAAAACCTTATATATGGAGATTTACTACGGGCGGGTAAAACTTAGAACCAAAAACCAAAAACATTAAAGCCTGCTTTTCATCAGTGGGCTTTTTTAAAACTTAAAACACCGGAACCCGAATGTTAAAAACAAAAAAATTGAATTCGCAACGGTTGCGAGGATGTCTTAGTCATAAATTCTGTTACGGCGCTTGAAATCTCGAAACTAGATAAAAAAACGCAAAAAGAAGTTCTAAAAAGCTACCTTTTTATACCTCTATCTTTATTTAAGCGATTCTGTAGGTCTTGGGAAAAAGCATCAGGTTAAAATAATTACAAAATGTTTTATGGCGTCCCCAGCGGGATTCGAACCCGCGTTGCCGCCGTGAAAGGGCGATGTCCTGGGCCGTCTAGACGATAGGGACATAAAACAACAAGCAAGAAAGTTAATTATATAAAATATTTTTTAAAATTGCAAATAAAAATTTAAAAAATATTAACAAATCAAGATATATGATATTTTATATGAACTGCCTGTCAATAAATTGATATGAGGTGAGCAGCCTAAAGGCTACTACAAACAATACCTTTTTCAACGTATGACGACAACTATATCTGATACTAGGTACCCGACGCAGCATATCCTCAGGCATATATTCAGGCAATTCCTGCCCTATTTGTAAATTACATAAGGCTTAAAAATCTTATACAATATTATAAAATTTTATTATTTTATAAAACTTTATGCTAACCAAAATTCAGACTTTTATATATTGCGCACATATCTTCATCTTTAAATTTGTCGTATCCTAAAATATAGGAATTATTTATTGCGGATGTTAAAGGAGAAAATACCTTAAATTCTCCTGAAAGTTGAACCGCAAAATCTAAATCCTTTTGCATATGTTTGTATGGAAAATTAGATTCATAATTATTCTCTAAAATATTTTTTCCTTTTAGCTGAAACATCGGATTGGCAAATGCTCCGGAATTAACGATATCATAAACTACATTTTCGTCCAAACCTATTTTTTTAGATAAATTTAGCCCTTCTGCTAAGGCGCCCATTGTAATTCCCATAATTTGATTATTTATAACTTTCAAATACGAAGCTTTAGGAATATCGCCGAGATAAATAACCCTTTTACCTATCATATTAAAATAATCTACAGAAACGTCAAATGCCTTTTTGTCCCCTGCGGCTAAAATTATAAGAGCTCCGTCTTTTGCTGGGATTTTGCTTCCGATAACTGGAGCTTCCAAAAAAAGGGACGACGGAGATTTAAGCTTGATTTTTTTATAAAGTATAGTTGAATAATCGGGTTCTATCGTGCTCATATTTATTATTATTTTTTCGCCGTCTAAACCTTCCAATAATCCGTCATCGCCGTCTGTTATATCAGTGACTGCTTTAGAGTCTGATAACATAAGCATTATAATATCGCTTTTTTTTGCGACTTCCTTTAGCGAATCTAAAAATAATGCTCCTTTGTTTATATGCTCTTTAGCCTTTTCTTTAGTTCTATTATAAACATTTAGCGCTACGCCGTTTTTCAATAAATTTAACGCCATAAAATTTCCCATTATACCTAATCCTATAAATCCTATGTTCATTGTTTAGCCTCCTTTATAGCATTAATAATTTCATTTTATCAATATATTGTGTATATTATAATGAAATAAAGTAACTTTTCCATTATTTATTACAATAAATATTAAAGTTTTTCAAAATTTCGGCAATTCTACATAATTAAATTATAATAAATTAATTAAAGTTTCATAATCTTTATAATCTTCATAATTAAAAATTAAAACAAACCCTTAAATATTATTTATATTATAATAAAATATATATTTTTACAACTTTTTACAACTATGGTTTAAAAGATTAAATATATTTATTTTTAATAAATATAAATATAGTGTTTAGAAGCTAAAAATTAAATTGATTATACCTTAAACTAATTAAAAAAACTAATTAAAAATTTGCATTGACAACAGGGGCAACATATTCGAATTGCAATATTTTTTTAGATATGAAGTTAAGTTAAGGATATTTTATTTATTTTTATTTTAACATTTAAAGACCTACCCAAAAAATCACCCATAGTTTTAAAAATTGATTTTTATGAAGGCTGAAAAGTTAATTAATTAATATGGTAGGCGCGGACGGTCTCGAACCGCCGGCTTCCACCGTGTGAAGGTGAATATGTAGTAATATAACTTATTTATTTTATTAAGTAATTTTCACTATTTAAAATCGCTTGTGCCTAAAATTGTGTTTATAAGGTTATTTTTGCCCGGCAGGATGTATAAGGTTAAATAATCTTTCGTTAAACTTATTCATGTAGTCCACTTTTTCGGAAAGGGCGGTTATTTTAATATCCATTTTTTCGTTAAGAGAGTCTATTTTATTGTCAAGACGGTTAATATCGGCTTTAAGTTCATTCCTAACGGTATCGATTTTTTCGTCAAGAGCATCGATTCTTGTATTTATCGCCTTTAACTCGCCCTTAATCTCGTTTAACTGCGGCGTTAAGAACCGCTCAAGGCTTTTAATGAAAGATTCCGTAGTCATAAAATAAACCCCCTTAAATATTTATTATATATTATACCAGATTATACCAAAAAAAAATATAAAATTTGCCTTTTTTAAAAAAAAGATTTAGACCGCCGTCCGAAAAGTTGCCCAAAAGAATTTAATAGGTTTATCAAAGCGTTAGCGTCAGGCTTTAGCCTGTTGATTAAACCTGTTAAATTCTTGGTCGACAGGTTTAGGATAATTTGATAGCGGCTTTTTGCTGTCAAATTATCCGTTAAAAAACCTGTTGTGGACAACTTTAATAATGTCTTTGTTTTTAATTAATGTTTGTTTCGCCGTA
>JAJYRF010000003.1 GCA_021794255.1 bacterium
GAAGTCGCAGCGGTTTTTTCTTTTTCATCCGATACTTTATTTTCATCATTTTGACCGACAGGTTCTGTGCTATCGTGCCTATCCTGAGAATTATCGGGATTATTGACTTTTGCTTCTTCAAATGCATCGTTCCATGAAATATCGTCTATAGATTCGGCTTCTTTTTTTTTGTTCTGTTCTGCGTCCCCTTCATTATTGACGGCGGTATCTGCATCAAAACCGCTGATTTCTTTATCTTTCTTATTATCATCTTTGCCGTTTCCATTGTTATTACCGCCGGCTTTTGCTTCTTCTTTAAATGCATCATCCCAGGAAATGTTATCGTCTGCATCTTTACCTTTATTTTCATTTATTGAAGCATTTATTGAAGATGGTTTAATAGTAGGTTTAGATACTTCATCGGTTTTTTTATTTTTTTCTTCTTCCTGCTGCTCAGTTTGACTCATCGTAATACCCCTCTTTTTCTAATGGAATAGATGAAATTAATTTTACCGCAAGCTGATTTTGCATTTTACCCGGATAAGCTAAGTATTTCGGTATATTTTCGACTCTAACAACTAAAGGTTCTACAACCTGTTTATCAAGAATAAGAACATCGCCTTTTTTTATATTTAAAAAGTCCCTTGTCTTTATTTCAGTTCTGCCAAGCTCAACTCTCATATTTAAATCAGATTCTTTCAGTCTTTCTTTAAACCTTTGTATCCATCTTGAATCTACTTCTAATTGCTCGCTTTGAAAACCGCTGTATAATTTTTCCTTAACAGGCTCAATCATAGAATAAGGCAGGCAAATCATAAACCTTGAAACAGCTCCTTCAATATCAACTTCAAATCTATTTACTATAACTACTTCGGTAGGAGTGACAATAGTGGCAAATTGCGGGTTAATTTCGCTTCTCTGAAATTCTAATTCAACGGGACTGACAGGTTTCCATGCCTCTTTAATATCGGCAAATGCCATATCAATGACTTTTTTTATCAACTTATTTTCTATCGGCGAAAAATCTCTGCCTTCAACTTTAACATGAAGGTCAGTATTGCCGCCAAAAAAAATATCTATAAGATTATAAACAAGCCGCGCATCAAGAACAAATATACCGAATCCGCGAAGTGGGGGCATTTTAAAAATTGTAAGGCTTGTCGGAAGCGGTATATTTTTTAGAAATTCGCCGAATTTTTGCATATCGACGGAAGTCCACGTTACTTCGGCAACTTTTCTCAATGTTGAAGTTAAATCATTTCTTAAAAGTCTAGCAAATCTTTCGTTGATAATTTCTAATGTAGGCATTCTGCCGCGGACTATTCTGTCCTGAGATGTTAAATCATAAGACCTTACCCCGCCTGTTTGTTCAGGTTTTTTTTCAGCTTCTATAGCGCCTGAAGATATGCCTCTTAGCAGCGCATTTACTTCTTCTTGAGATAAAACATCAGCCATAATATTAAATTAATTTTAAAATAACAAACTTTACAAAAATAAATTAAATTATTAAATAATTAAAATTACTGCACTAAATAATTATTAAAATAAACACTAACAACCTGCCCTCGTCCTAAAATCATATTAAGACTTCTTGCTATTTGATGTCTCAAAGCAGTTATCCCAGCAGGAGTGTTAATTTCATGGGATGTTTTTGAACTTAATATCATAATTATACTGTTTCTTATTTGAGGAGTAAGCTGTTTAAAAAGTCCGGCATTGTCTCCCGGTTTAAGTTCTACTGTTATAGAAACTTTAACGTAGCTTGAAGAATTTTTATTTGCAAGATTTGTCAAAAACGGTTTAAGTTCTATCATGTTTCCCGGCGTAATATTTTTTCTAACGTTTATTGCGCTGGGCGCAGCCTTGCCGGCAGGTTTAGATAAAATAAAATGATATACCGCAAAACCGCCACCAAGCAATATTAATATAGGAACAATTATAAAAATAATTTTTTTTAATCCTAATTTATTTTTAATTTTTTTAGAATCTAATTCTGCTACCGAAGACAATTCGCTGTCGTCTCTGCCCATTTCTTTATTGCCGTTTGGCTTTTCACTTGCCATTATATAAATCCTCCAGTTTATTTCAAAATTTTAATGCAAAATAATATTCACAAATTTACTGCATATTATAAATATACGATAAATATACGATAAATATTTTTAATATATAATAAATTATAATATGCAGTCGTCAAATAAATCTGACTACAACCATTATAATAATAATCTTTCAATATATTTGCAACAATTATGCCATTGACGTAATGTATTTAATATTGTTGATAAATTAAAGGAAATTAAAAGGGACACAAATTTAAATCTGTCCCTTTTAATCTGAATATTAAAAAGATATTAAAATAATAGATGTATAATGTCATATTTTTGACAATTATTATATCTTTTATATTATTATATAATATAAAAGATATAATAATATTAAAATATATTAATTTATATTTCCGCCTTGATATAACGAGTTATTAATCCTATAAATATACGTAGATTAAAAGGGAACATATTTAAATCTGCTCCCTTTTAATCTCCTTTAATCTTTATTTTTAACAACAATTATTTTCCTGCAATGCTGTTTGTAAAAAAAACGGCGGATTTTGTTTTCATACGCGAGATTATAGACGAAGCAGATTTAGGATTCATATGGGAAAGTATATAAACAGCCAACTGTTTGTTTATATGGGGCAATATTGCAGCTGCTTTTTTAGGACTCATAGATGAATAAATAATAATAAGACTTTTAACTTTAGCTTTCTGCGAAGCTTTTATAATACTTATTTTAGTTTCTATTTTTTTTAGTTCGTTTAACTCGGTTGTTATCTGTTTTTTTAAAATTTGAATTTTAGATTGTTCCGTAGTTAACTTTGATGTTGTCTTTGATGTTAACTTTGACGCATAAACATTTCTGTCAGTTAAATAAAATTGAAATAATAAAAGAATTAAAAAAAAGAAAAAAATTGAAAAAGAAAAAAATATATATTTATATTCTTTATTAAAACTACAGGACATATAGTTAGTGTAATTAATTTTATTTGTTAAGATATTTTATATTAATTATATATTTAAATTATATTTAAGTCAAAAGCATCATATATAATATAAATTAAAGGATATTATTCTGTATCAATTTTTTATAATTTATAATTAGAATATAAATATTTTAATTTTGTTCAGCGTTATATTTATTTGACGTTAAATCATTTATAATCATTTCTTCTTTTTTAATTAAATTCAATTTATCAATAGCAAGATATTTATCTTTCAATTTTTTTATTTTTTCAAATTCTATTTTGGATTCCAGCAGAATTAATCTTCTTTTTTCCAGTTCTTTTTCAATAATATCCTTTTCTTTAAGCGCTGTATTTAAACTATTTATTAATCCCTGATATCCGCTTTCTAAAATTAAAAAATCATTTATAGATGAAATAGCTGAAGCATTCTTTGAATAATTTAATTTATAGTCTTCTATCTTATTGTTAATATTATTTATATGTAAATTAATTTTAATATATTCTTTTTGAACTTTTGAAAATTCAATATAGGATTTATCTTCTATTAATTTTCTGTACTCTAAAATGTTATTAAATTTAAATGGCATTATTTTCAAACCTTTTAGTTTCTTTTAGTTTAAAGATAGTTTAAATCTCTAATTATATTTAAATCTAAAACTTAAACAAAATAATCAATAATAGAATTTGCGCGTAGCATTGGCAATATGCCGTTATTTATTACATCGCCTGCCAATGTGCCTGTATTTCCGCCGTTTGAAGTGGAAACATAATTTTTGCCGCTATTTTTTGAATTTTCGGCATTTGCATTATCTCTACCGCTATTATTAAATCCTGAACTGATATTTAAATTAACACCCGTAAATCCTTGATTTTTAAGTCCGTCGGTTAAATTAGCGGCAGAAGACTGCAAAATAGTTTTTGCTTCATTAGTCTGCGTTAAAATATTAACTGTAATTAATTTGTTTAATGTAATCACAAGATTTATTTTAATGCTGCCGAGAGAAGCAGGTTTTAGCATTATAACAGCAGACTGCATATTTTTCCTGAGCATAACCGACAGAGCGCTTGTCGTAATAAACTCCGGTGTTGAACTGCCGGTAACGGCATTATGAATATCATTTGAAAAATTAGAACCTGACCCCCCTGCGCTGCCGTTACTGTTTGAAGATTCGGACTGCGACAGTCCGCTGTTCAATATATTAATTTCTGAATTTTTATCATTTAATAAATTTATTTTATTTGTTTTATTTTCGGCGCCGTTTAATTTATTTGATTCTATTTTGTTGCCTTTTTCGTAAATATTATCGGCGAAAGCCGATAATTCTACATTATTAAGCTGTGATTTAGAAGATAATCCAGAATTTGAATTTATATTTGTAATATTCCCGCCGTTAGTGTTTTTGATGTCATTTATTTTGTTTTTATGTGCGGCGTCGGTATTTGAAGCAGCAGTGTTATTTGATGCATCCGCATTTATATCACTATGGCTATTACTATTATTTTTATTTTTGTTATCGTTACTATTAATATTTCCGCTTTCATTTTTAACAGCGTCATTGGTATTATTAATTTTTTTATGTGGCGACTTATCGGAAGAGCTGCTATCGGCAGATTCGGCATTATTATTATTGTTGTTGCCGTTAATAGCCGTTAGATTATTTACGTCTGTTTTGCTAATTTTATTTCCGCTATCGCTGCCATTGCCGTTACCATTATTGGCAGCATTTATTCCATTATCCGTATTATTGCTATTGCTATCGGTAATTTTATTTCCGCTTATTTTGCTATTATCGGCGTTTAAGGTATTTATATTAATATCTGCACTATTTTTGGCATTAATATCGTTTTTAGAATTATTACCGTTTTTACCTGTAAATTGATGTTCTGCTTTAGTTTTACTGCTGTAAGACTTTGATATTTCTATAATTTTACTATGTAAATTATTATTATTCAAAACAGCGGCATGCGTATCATTTGTATTAAGCTTATGATGTGCAGGTTTATCATTATTTTCTGCGATTCTACTTAAGCCGGGTGGGGAGGAATGCAAAGTAGAATCTAAAGCGCTTGAAGATCGCGCCTGCTCTCCTAAATGAGCCGCGTCGGCATTATTTTGAACAGAATTACTTAAATTATTTGCCTGTTTTTTTGAAATAAGACCGGCTCTGCTATAATTATTATAATTATTATTATAATTAGAAGCTACTGAAACTTGTCCGGCATTTAATGAACCGTTCGAATATGAAACAGAATATGAAACGCTGCCCGTATATGCAGTATTCACAGTATTATTGCTGCCGCTATTTTCCGACAAACTTTCCTGCCGAAAACTATCGTTAGCCGAAGAATTATTAGAAGTAATACTTGAAAAGCTATTATTATAATTTTCTAATGACGAATTAAAATTATTCAGCATATTATTAAATTCAGAATCGGCAGGGCTGACAATATTTGCCGATGATAATGAATTTTGCAGTAAATTATCTCCGCCATTGTTTAAACTTGAATTGTTTAAACTTGAATTGTTTAAACTTGAATTGTTTAAACTTGAATTGTTTAAACTTGAATTGTTTAAACTTGAATTGTTTAAACTTGAATTGTTTAAACTTGAATTGTTTAAACTTGAATTGTTT
>JAJYRF010000022.1 GCA_021794255.1 bacterium
CTAAAGAAGTTATGCCTGAAATAAATTTCTCTTTTGCCGATTCGCTTAAAGTAATCATTTTATGATTTTTAACGGCTAAATTTTCAATTTCAAATTCATTAGCATTTTTATAGATTAAATCTTTAATATCATCGGTTACGATAAGTACTTCATATATCGCAATTCTGCCTTTGTATCCTGTATTCATACAGGCGGAACATCCTTTCGGTTTGTAAAATAAATTGAGTGAGGCAATGCTGTCTTTAAATCCAAAACCTTTAAGAAGTATATTATCAGGTTTATAAGGTTCTTTACATTCATTGCATAATTTTCTTACAAGTCTCTGCGCTATTACAAGGTTAAGGCTGGATGCCACAAGAAATGATTCCACTCCGACATTAATTAAACGGGAAATAGTTGATGCGGCATTATTTGTATGAATAGTTGAAAGAACTAAATGACCTGTTAAAGCAGCCTTAATAGAAATTTCTGCAGTTTCAAGGTCTCTTATTTCGCCTACCATGATTATGTCTGGATCCTGCCTTAAAAAAGAACGCAATGCTTGAGCGAATGTTAAACCTATATCTTCGTTAATTTGAACCTGATTAATACCGTAAATATTATATTCTACAGGATCCTCCGCAGTGGAAATATTTACTGTTTTTTTATTTAAATCGCTTAATGCGCTGTATAAAGTAGTCGTTTTGCCTGAGCCTGTAGGACCTGTAACAAGTATCATACCATATGGTTTATATATAGCGGTTTGAAAATCATTTAATTGATTTTCTGAAAATCCTAATTTTTTCATGTTAAGCTCAAGAGAGGATTTATCTAATATTCTCATCACAATTTTCTCTCCGTATAATGTTGGAAGACACGATACCCTAATATCTACTTCTTTATTTTCGACTTTAACTTTTATCCTGCCGTCTTGGGGCATTCGTCTTTCCGCTATATCCATTTGAGACATAATTTTAATTCTTGAACTTATAGCATTTTTTAATTGTCCCGGAACCGTCATAATTTCATTTAATTTTCCGTCTATTCTGAATCTCACTCTTATATTATTTTCGTAAGGTTCAAAATGCAAATCGCTTGCGCCTCTTCTAATCCCGTCAGATAAAACCTTATTGACAAATTGAATTATAGGTTTTTCCGAAGAAGATCTTTGCAGCTCTGAAATATCAATTTCCTCATTGGTATCTTCAATAGAAATAGAATCTATATAATCTTTATGTTCCGTCAAAATAGTAGAAGCATTGTAATATGTAGATAATGCTTGATTTATTTCAGATTCAGGGGATAGCACTACTTCTACATTGAGTCCGGTATAAAATTTAATATCTTCAAGAACGGTCACTTTTGTAGGATCGGAAACTGCTAAATATAAAGTGTTGCCTTGCCGTTTATAAGGAATAACGTGATACTTTAATGCAGTTTCTGGAGGAATCAGCTTAATAACATCTGAAGGTATTTCTGAAGAAAGAAGATTAACGGTCGCTGCGCCAAATTCTTTTGATAAAAATGAAACAAGCTCGGAATCTTTAACAAATCCAAGCTTTGACAATTGTTTGCCGATACTGCCTCCTGACTGCCCCTGCTCTTCAAGTGCTTGTTCTAATTGGCTTGCAGTAATTATATCATTTTTTACAAGTATTTCTCCCAGCTTAATATCCTGTAACTGCTGACCTTTTTTTAATCTGCTTCTTATCTTTTCCTGTATTAATAAAGCATTATTTACATCGTCTTTCTTTACGGCGCCATGTTTTATTAAAATTTCGCCAAGTTTTTGAGATTCCATAATAATAAAAATATTAAAATATTAATTTTGTAATTTTGTAATTTTGTAATTTTGTAATTTTGTAATTTTGTAATTTTGTAATTTTGTTAGATATCTAAACTAAAATTAATTTAATTTTCTTTATCTATTTTATAATATAAATTAAAGATAAATCAAGCAGGCAAATATATAATTTTATAATTTTTATTTATAATTTTATAGCATCTAAGACAAAATCAAAACTCGGTTTTTTGCCGGTCCATATATAAAAACTCTCAATAGCTTGAAAAAGCAGCATTGAAAATCCATTGGCAGTTTTTATTTTATTTTTTCTCATAATTGACATAAACGGGGTTTCAGGAGGATTATATGAAATATCTATTGCATAAGAATTCTTATTTAATTCGGTAAAAGGCAGCGATAATATTGTTTTGGCAGATTCTTCCGAAGGTGTTACGGTATTTACAATTAAATCGCACTCATTAAATACATTTTTATTTTTAATTATATCGGATATAAAATTAGAATACGATAATGATTTAATATTCCATTTATTATATTTATTCCATTCAGAGGCTGCCTCAACTAATTGCGCAGCCTTTTCTATATCTCTATTTATTAAATGTATGCCGGAAGCCCCTTCTTTTAACAAAGAATATAAAACCGCTTTTGAAGCGCCTCCTGCCCCAAGAATAATAATTTTTGCATTATTTAAATTAAAATTAAATTCATATTTGACGCTTTTAATAAAACCGTAGCTATCGGTATTATAGCCTTTATAAATATTATCGTCTAATTTTACGGTATTTACCGCTCCTATAATTTCCGCTTCTTTGCTAAATTTATCTAAATATTTCATAACCTCTATTTTATAGGGTTTTGTGATATTAGCGCCATCTAGTTTTAGAGATTTAAAACCGTTAAAAGCCTCTGCAAAACAATCAGGATTTACATCAAATTTCTTATAGCAAAGATTTAATTTTAAAATATTTCCAAGTTTATTATGAATAAGGGGAGATATAGAATACAATATATTATGTCCGAATATGCCTAAAACCAAAGGGCAAACATATTGATTGTTAAAGTTTTCAGAAACAATAAAATCCATTAAACCTTATTTTATCTTATTTTTTTATTTATTTTTAAATTATTTAAATCAAACCATTAACAGCTGTTTAAGAAGATAATCTATTTTAGCAGCCTTTTTATCGTCAATAAACATATATACATATCTTTCTATTTCATTGACAAGTTTAGTAAGGGATTGTTTATCGGTTTTGACATGACTGAAATCTACCGGTATTTTTTCGGCTTTTTTTCCTAATTGTTCATTTAATATTTTTTTAATAGAATCTACAATATCAATGTTAGCGTTCTTAAGGCTTTGAGGAGGTTCAAGGCGAATATATCCGCTTTGCAAAAGATTATACAAAGTTTTTAGAATAAAAAAATCATTTTCAATAGAAAGAGCAATAATCTGGCTAACTGTTCTTTTCCCGTCAATAAGAGATAAAACATTCCATATTGCAGGAGAAAGACTTAATGGTCTTGAGTCTCCCGTCCTGTTAGTAATAACAGACGGTATATATTGTTTTGAAGGTATTATTTTAGAAATAACAGCCAATTCGTCTCTCCTTTTTTTGGTTTCTGAAAGAACAGGGATGAGGTTTATCGGAGATGCAAAATTTATAACTTCGGGAAGAGGTTTTTCATCAAAAGAAAATTCGCCGTTGGATAAAAACAGAATATAATTAATAGTTTCAAGTATATAATTGGAAATAAAATCATTTTCTTTATCTTTAGGAACAACGCCTAATTTAAAAAAATATATATCAAATCCTGCTGTAGTTTTATAATAAGTTCTGTATTTTTCGAGCATTTGAAAATAATCTTCTTTGCTGATATCTAAAAATTTCATTATAAATTTTTCAAGAATAGAATTTTCCGAAATAGACAGAAAATTAAGCAATCCTTCTTTTATAAAAAGCTTAGCCGCAAAATCATCAAAGCGAAGATTTAAAACGCCTGTTTTTTTTGATATATCTAGAAATTTTAATACATCAAAGAGTTCTAAATTTGTTATATTTCCTTTAACATCCATAATATTTATTTGCGAACCTCTAATTCTTGAATTAAGTGAAATATAAATCTATTAACGACGGCTACAAATATGGAACCAAAAAATAAAACTAAAGCTATAAGAAAATAAGACAGTTCCATGTTAGTCAAATATGAAATAAAAAAGAAACTTCCTGCTTCCGCTATAAAGAAAAACATCATAAACACAATCATAATAGCAAGCCATTTTCCTACAAAACCTCCGGGAACTCTTTTCTTTAGAGAAGAAGCAATAATCATATTGACCAGCATTATTATAGCTCCAAATAATATAAAAATATAAAACAAACTTTTAAAATTTAATAAGTTTAATGATTCCACCCTAAAATCCTCCAAACTTAATATTAAATTATTTATTATAATTTATTGCAGAAATATTATATACTATAATATTATATATTATATTTAAAATTTATCAAAATAAAATATAAAATTAACTTTCTTTAATTCTTTATTTATTTCTTTATTATTTATTTCTTTATTATTTATTTCTTTATTATTTATTTCTTTATTATTTATACTGTTTTTATATATTATATTACATATAAAATAAATTTTATGCAATAAATTATTATTTAATTTTTAATTTTTTTTATTTTATTATTACGCTATTCAATATTTCAAAATAACATTCTACAATATAATACAATATATTAATTAAAATATTAATTAAAAAATATTAATTAACTTAAACAAAAACTAAAAATTGTAATTTGACGCTTTTAATTTAATAAATAATAGATTATAATATTATGTTATGATTATAAATATTAAAGATTTAAATAAATTAAGTTTTGAAGAAGCTTTAAAAAAGCTTGAAGAAAATGTTTCTAACCTTGAAAAAGGAGACCTCGGTCTTGAAGAATCGCTTAAAATTTATGAAGAAGGAGTTGTATATTCTAAATATTGTATTGATAAATTAGACGCCGCAGAAAAAAAAGTTGAAGAATTAATGTCGGATAAAAACGGTCGGATAAAAATAAAACCTTTAGATAATGATAATGATAATATAGATATTATAGACGCTGAAACTCTTAAAAATGCCGAAAATACAATAGGCAGCAACAATGCCATGAATAATAATAATGTATTTGATGAACCTCCATTTTAAAATTTAATTTTATTATGTTTTCAATAGAAAATTGTATAGAAGAAAACAAAAAAATTATAAATAATTTTTTATATAAATATTTTCAAAAAAATTATAATGATAATTACGACAACTTATTAAAAAAAAATATTTCAAACGAAATATCTAAAATTAATAAAAATTTTTCAATATTTTCAATAAATGATGCGATGTATTATACCGTATCTCTCGGGGGTAAAAGAATTCGCCCTATTTTTTTGCTTATAACGGCAGAATGTCTCGGATTTAAAAATAAATTACAATTACTTCCGTTTGCATGCTCTATCGAACTTATCCACTCATATTCCTTAATACATGATGATTTACCTGCAATGGACAATGATAATTTAAGAAGGGGAAAGCCTACAAATCATATAGTTTTCGGTGAGGCTGCCGCAATTCTTGCCGGAGACGCATTGCTTTCAGAAGCTTTTGTAATGATTTCCGAAAGCGAATATATAAAACATTTTAAATGCGATAATATATTAAAAATAATTCAAGAATTATCTTTTTTATCAGGCGCCGGAGGCTTAGTCGGTGGACAATTTCTTGACATAATAAATTCAGGGCTGTCTGTCAGCAATGAAAAACTGACGGAAATACATGATAAAAAAACAGCTGCTCTGATTAAAGCTGCCTGTGCTATGGGCGGAATTCTCGGAGGAGCGGACGAAAGTCTGACAGCCTCTTTAAAAAATTACGGGACTTATATAGGGCTTGCCTTTCAAGCATTAGACGATTTATTAGATATCACCGGAAACAGTCAAATTACTGGGAAAACCGCCGGCATTGACGAAAACAATAAAAAATCCAACATTGCGTCAATACTCGGAATTGATAAAACTAAAAAATTAATTAAAGAATATACCGAAACCGGTCTATCTTATCTTGATGAAACAAACATAAATTTTAATATGCTTAAAGATTTTTCATATTATTTAACAAAAAGAGTAAATTAAAAATTTTTGTAAATAATAAATAATAAATAATAAATAATAAATAATAAATAATAAATAATAAATAATAAATAATAAATAATAAATAATAAATAATAATATATCTATAAAAATATAAAATATACAAATAAACATACAAATATATAAATAAAATAAAATAATGATACTAGATAATATAAATGATGTCAGAGATATAAAGAAAATAAACCCGGAAGAGCTTAATTTATTGGCAAAAGAAATTCGCAAAGAAATTATTTCGGTATGCTCAAAAAACGGAGGACATCTTGCTTCAAGTTTAGGCGTCGTTGAATTGACTATTGCGATGTTAAAATCATTTGATATAGAAAAAAATGATAAAATTATCTGGGACGTAGGACATCAATCCTATGCATACAAACTTCTTACGGGAAGACGCGATAAATTTAATTCAATAAGAAAATTAGGGGGCATATCGGGTTTTCCGTCTATCAATGAAAGCAAATATGATTTTTTTGGAACCGGTCACGCCGGAACTTCCATATCCGCAGCCTTAGGAATGGCTGTTGCAGACGATATAATAAAAAAAACCCCCGACGGCGATGGAAGAATTATTGCCGTGATAGGAGACGCTTCTATTTCTAACGGACTTGCATTAGAAGGTCTAAATCACGCAGGCGCAATGAAAAAAGACATTATAGTAATTCTTAACGATAATGAAATGTCAATATCAAAAAGCGTAGGAGCTTTTTCAAATTATCTGAATAAAATTCTAACGGGTGAAATTTATATAAAATTTAGAAATGAAACTGAAAAATTTTTAAAATCTATACCTTTATTTGGTTTGCAATTTGCAAAATTAGCTTCTAAAACTGAAGAACTATTTAAAAATATGATAGGTCCCGGCATAATATTTGAAGAACTGGGTTTTACTTATATAGGACCAATAGACGGACATAATATTGAATATTTATTAGATACTTTTGAAAACATTAAAAAAATAAAAAAACCTATTTTGCTTCATATAATTACTCAAAAAGGCAAAGGCTATAAACCGTCGGAAAAGAACCCGTCATTATTTCATGGCATTTCTGCTTTTGATGAAAGCACTGGTATAATGCTTAAAAAAACAGGCAATATTACATTGGGAGAAACTGCAAGCAATTTTCTGATTAAATTAGCTAAAGACAATAAAAATATTATAGCAATAACCGCCGCTATGACTGAGGGAACAGGTCTTTCCAATTTTGCCAAATTATTTCCGGACAGATTCTTTGATGTCGGAATACAGGAAGAACATGCTGTTACATTTTCCGCAGGAGCTGCTGCAAACGGACTCAAACCTTTTTTCTTTATATATTCTACATTTCTTCAAAGATCACTTGACCAGATAATTCACGATGTATGTTTGCAGAATTTACCAGTAGTTTTTTGCATTGACAGAGCGGGAATTGCAGGAGAAGATGGTGCCACTCACCAGGGAATATTTGATTTATCTTTCTTGGGCTATATTCCTAATTTAGTTATAATGTGTCCTAAAAACGCAGATGAACTAATAAGAATGATTAAAAGCTCTATTTCTTACAATAAACCTGTTGCAATAAGATACCCTAAAAGTGAAATACCTTATTTTGAAATGCCTGAACCTGACAATATAGCGATAATTCAAGAAGGTGAATTTGAAACTTTAATTGCTCATTTTGAATATATTATTATAAGTATAGGAATACACACCACTATGCTTGAAAAAATATTAAACGAAATTAACAAAGATAATAAGAACGGCAGCGGTATAAAACCTATAGGTCTTATTAATGCCAGATTCGTTTCGCCTATATCGGAAAACTTTATAAACAAAATAAAATATGCAAAAAAAATAATGACTGTTGAAGAAAATGTTGAATTTTCAGGATTCGGATCAAAAATTATTACGCTATTATCCGATAATTTATCAAATGATGTATTAAATTTTAAATATAAAATAGTATCTTTAGGAAATAATTTTATTGAGCACGGTTCCAGAAAAGAAATACTTAATTTATTGGGATTTTCAGAACAAGGTTTTAAAATAATGATTAATGAATTTTTCTTTTCTGAAAATAAATTAGTTAATATTAGATATTCAGCACAATCATAATAATCATAATATTTTTATTAAATTATTTCATAACTTTTATTTCATAGCTTTGCTATATCTTGTATAAATATAAAATAAAGTGGAAAAAGTAAGGTTAGATATTCTGCTGTCTGAAAAAAGCACAGCCGGGCAAACATTGACTAGAAGTAAGGCATCGTCTTTAATAATTGAATGCAAAGTCGCGGTAAATGGAAAAATATGTTCTAAGCCCGGCACATTAATAAATATTGAAAGCGATATTGAGATTATTGAATCCGCTAATCCATATGTATCAAGGGGCGGTATAAAACTCAAAAATGCTTTGAATGACTTTAGCGTAAACGTTAAAGGCTGTATAGCTTTAGATATCGGAGCTTCTACTGGCGGATTTACCGACTGTCTGCTAAAAGAAGGATGCGAATTAGTCTATTGCGTGGATGTAGGTTATGGACAGTTAGATTATAATTTAAGAAATAATGAAAAAGTAATAAATTATGAGAAAACTAATATTAAAGATCTCGGATTTGATAAAATAAAAGAAAAAGTTAATATTTGCGTAATTGACGCATCTTTTATATCGTTAAAAAAAGTGCTTCCGTATGCGGTAAAATTTTTACAAGATGACGGTTTAATACTTGCCTTAATAAAACCGCAATTTGAGACAGGCAGTAAAAAATTCCTTAAAAAAGGTATCGTTAAAGATGAAAAGATTTATGAAAATATAATATCTGATATAATAGAATTTTCAAAAACAATAAATCTTATAAGTTTGGGAGTCAAAAAATCGTGCATAAAAGGGAAAAAAGGCAATACGGAGTTTTTTATCCATCTTGTAAAACTTGTAAAACTTCTAAAAACTGCGGTATAAACACAGTATCAATAATAACACAATTTGTGCGGTCATTTTTTATATTAATATTATTTATTAATACATTATCGGTATTTTTTTTATTAACTTCTACATCATCTTTATATGCTTACAGTTCATCGGATATCCAAAAAATAATTAAAGGCTTTATTTATGAAAATTACGGAAATTACAATAAATATTTAGAAACCTCTAAAAATATATTAAAAAAATCAGATAGCGCTATCGGATATTATTATCTTGCAAAATTATACTTAAAAAACAAAAATTTTAAAAAAGCAAAATACTACATTGATAAAACAATTAAAATCAGTCATAAAAAAAATAAGACTAATTACTATATTTTAAAAACTAAAATCTATCTAAATGAAAACAAAATTAAAAAATCTTTAGATACTTTAAATTTTATTTTAAAAAAAGACCCATCCAATAAACATGCATTATTGTTAATCGCAGGTATTTATAAATTTCAAAAAAAATTTGTGGAGGCTTCATACTATTTAAATCTGCTTAAATTATATTATCCTGACGATATATATTCTTATTATGAATTATCAAAGATTTATATTGAAGAAAATAACCCGGCAAAAGCAATAAAAAATTTAAAAGAAGTTATTAAATTAAATCCTTACTTTAAAGAAAGCTATTTTCAACTAACCGCAATTTACACGGTAATCGGGAAAGAAAAACAAGCCTTAAATATTCTCAAAAAATATTTAAAATATAATCCGCATAACAGCTTTGCATTATATCAATCCGGACTCATAAATTATGCAGTTAAAAATTATAAATTAAGCAGAAAATATTTTTTAAAATTGCTTCATTCAATTTCTATCGGAAAAATTAACCTTAGAAATAATGCATATTTCTTCATCGGAGCTTCTTATTATTTTCAAAATAATTATCCTAAAAGCATTAAGTATCTTTCAATGGTTAAATACGGTCAGCATTATGTAGACTCAAGGTTTCAGAAAATTGAAATATATTTGGCTCTTAATAATAAAACAAAAAATCATAAAAAATATGATGCAAAAATTAACTACATCATTAATAAACTAATACACAATAAAAAATTAGAAAAAAAATTAAAAGTGTATTATTTTTCCGCAATTTCATTAGTAGAAATCAAACGATATAAAAAAGCTAATAATATTCTAAATAAAGGATTGAAATATTTTCCTAAAAACACGGCATTGCTTTATCAATTAGGCTTAGACTGCCATTTTTTACATAATAACAAAAAATCAATAAAAATAATGAACAAAGTGCTGGCAATTAATCCGATGAGCGCCAATGCATTAAATTTTAAAGGATACTATCTTGCGACTCATAAGAAAAATATAATCAAAGCAAAAAAATTAATCAAAAAAGCGCTGTCTATAAAACCTAATTCTCCTTATATTATGGATAGCATGGGATTCGTTTATTTAAGGCTGAAAGAATATAAAAAAGCTTTGCTTTATTTTAAACGCGCGTTAAAAAAATTAAATAATTCAAGCGTCGTATTGAGACATACGGGAGTGGATTATTTAATGCTGAAAAATTATGCAGAAGCTAAAAAATATTTAAAATTATCCGAAAAAATAAAAAAATCTAATGAGACATTAAAATATTTAAAAAAATTAAAAAATACAATAAAGGATAATTAAAGATAATTAAGCTTTTAAATTTTTAATAGTTTCTAATTTTCTATACAGCGTCTTAAGTCCTATATTTAAAGCTTTTGCGGTTTTTACCTTATCATTTGAATTATTTAAAAGAGTTTTTAATATAATTAAATTGTCCGCGTCTTCAAGATGCATATTAATAGGAATTTTTATAAAGTCTTCTCCGCCGCCATTTATATTATTGTTATATTCTTCGTTTTTATTATTAGGTAAATTATTTTCATGTCTTAAATCTTTTAAATAAGCAGGTAAAATAGAACCATCAATAATATCGCCGTCGGAAGAAACTGCAACCATAAATTCAATTATATTTTTAAGTTCTCTTATATTTCCAGGATAATTATAATCTAACAAGATGTTTAAAACTTTTTCATTTACACCTTTAATATTTTTTCCCATTTCTTTAGAAAAATCTTCCGTAAATTTATTAACAAGCAAAGGTATATCTTCTTTTCTTTCGCGAAGAGGAGTAATTTTCAAATTTATCACATTAAGCCTGTAATATAAATCTTGCCTGAACTCCCCTTTTTTAACTTTATCCGCTATATCTTGAGACGCGGCTATTATTCTAATATCAACTTTGATTGTTTTATTACCGCCGACACGCTCAAATTCTTTTTCTTGAAGAACTCTTAAAATTTTAGCCTGAGTCTTAAGAGGAATTTCGCCTATTTCATCCAGAAAAATTGTTCCTCCGTCGGAAACCTCAAATCTGCCTTTATGAAGAGAGTCGGCGCCTGTAAACGATCCTTTTTCATGCCCGAAAAGTTCGTTTTCTAAAATAGTTTCGGAAAGCGCCGCACAATTTAATTTTATAAACGGTTTATTTTTTCTTTCGCTACTATTAACAATAATGTTTGCAAGAAGTTCTTTGCCCGTTCCGGATTCTCCCTCTATCAATACGGTAGAATTTGTATTAGATACGGCAATAGCGATATTTATAATTTCCATCATTTTTTTTGATTTAGTTATTAAATTTCCAAAACTAAATTTATCTTCAAGCCGTATTTTTAATTCATTTATTTCGCTTAGTAAACTGCGTTTAGAAACAATCCTTTTTAATATAATATCTAATTCTTCAAGATTAATAGGCTTTGTTATGTAATCATAAGCTCCTGATTTAATTGCCTCAACAGCTGTTTTGACAGAGCTGAAACCTGTTGTTATCAGCACATCTATATCATAATTTTTTAATTTTACTATTTTAAGGATTTCAATGCCGGAACCATCCGGTAATTTGAGGTCGGTTATTATTACATCTATAAAATTAATTTTTTTGATATCGTCTAAAAGTTTAAATGCGGATTTAAAATCTTTAGCTTCAGTTATATTGTATCCTTCTGTTCTAAGATAATTTGAAAGCGCAAAAAGAGATGCTTCATTATCTTCAACTATAAGTATATTCAATATTAAACTCATTTATATTAATTAAGAACGCAGCTCAAAATAATGGATACTTTAGTTCCTTTATCCTGCTGTGAATCAATGTCAATAGAAAATCCATGCGAATCAATAACTTTTTTAACAAATGCAAGACCTAATCCTGTACCGTTTTCTCTTGTCGTAAAAAAAGGTTCAAATATTTTCTTTAAATTATTTTTGCTAATTCCGACTCCTTTATCTTCAATTACTATCATTGCTTTAGAAAAATAATAAGATGAATATATATAAACTGAACCCGGCATTCCGTTATAAGAATTAATTGAATTTGATATTAAATTCAGAAAAACCTGTTTCATAAGAGATGGGTCCAATTTTAATATAATTTGTTTATCTATATTTAAATTAATATCAATATTATTATTATTAAAATAATTTAAATCAATATCGTTTATACATTCATTAATTAGAGAATCTAAACAAACATATTCCAAATCAGGTTTAAAAGATTTAGAAAATTTTATTATATTTTCCATTGTTAAATTTATTTTATCCGTTTCAGATTCAATCATATTACCAATTTTGACAAAGACAGACTTAATTTCCGATATATTTTCAAAATTATCTGCATTATTATCATTATCTAAATTGTTTAGTTTAGAATTTAACAATTTAGAATTAATAGATAACGCATTTATATTGTTTTTAATTTCATGAAAAATAAGAGACGGCACCTCAAGAGCATTTTTTTCAATTGAACTCAAACTTAGTTCCAAATTATCCTGCTTAATTATCAGCTTGTAAAAAAATAAAAACATTAATGATACTATAATAAAAGATAATACTGCGGCAATTACAAAAAAAGTGAAAAAACTGCTATGCTGAAAACTGCCGAAAATATAAGGAGAAAATCTGCTGCCGTACAAATTATTGCCGTTATTATAATATATGGCAGAAGACTGGTTAAACGAATACATCGAAGAAGAAATTTTTTGAGTATCTGCAAAATTAAAAATTAAATAAACTGAATACGAAAGAAAACCGATAATTAAAAATAGACTGAAAATTAAACCGCTGAGAACAGAAATCTTAAAATTTTTTTTCTTTGATAAAAAATTTATAGAGCCAAAGATACGGCTGCCTGATAATAATTTTCCTTTAAAAAAAAATTTATTTGACTTTAACTTCAACATAAACTTCAACATAGCTCAACTCAATTATATTTTGTTATTATCATTTATTTAAATATTATTATATTATATTATATTATATTATAATTTTTATATTACGAAACAAAATAAATAAAATAGAAAAAATAAACAAAATTAAATAAATATAACAAATATAATTATTAATTTAATTATAATACAATTTAATTATAATACAATTTTTCTAAAAAATAAAGCTTTTCGGCTTAAAAATATAATATTTACTTAAAAATTTCCTGTTTTTCAGGTTGAAATATATATTCTGTAAGTTTTATATCTTCTTTTATTTTTTCCTGCAAAGCGTTAACCGAATCAAATTTAATTTCGTCTCTCAACCTTTCTACAAAATAAACTTCAATTTCGTTATCATAAATGTCGCTGGCAAAATTAAATATAAGAGATTCTATTCTGCGCAAATCATCATTAAAAGTAGGATTTGAACCAATGTTGGTAATAGCTTTATAGTTTACGCCGTTAATTTTAACAAATGATGCATATACTCCGTCTTTAGGAAACAACTCTTCTTCAGGTATAATATTTGCCGTGGGGAAACCTATTGATTTACCTCTGCTGTTGCATTTAACAACTTTTCCGTGTACAGAATAATATCTTCCGAGATATGTTTTAACTTTGGAAATTTCTCCTTTAAGTATTAGTTGCCTGATAAGAGTACTTGATATAATATTATCTCCTATTTTTACGGGACTTACAACCGTCAGCTCAAAACCAAATACTTTAGAATACCTGTCAAGTAGCGCAATATCTCCTGCTTTACCGTTCCCGAAACCAAAATCTTGTCCTATAATTATTTTTAAAGGTTTAAGCTTTTCATATATAATTTCTTTAATAAAAGTTTCCGGTGACATTTTTGCAAATTCAATATTGAAAGAAATATATATTAAATAATCAATGCCTAATTTTGCAATTAATTCAACTTTTTTTTCAAAAGTAGTGATTAAATGGATTTTCCTATCAGGCATTAATGTTTTCATCGGATGAGGATGAAAAGTAAGCACGATAGACTTTGAATTTAATTTTTCGGCTGATTCTTTAGTAAGTTCTATTAATTTGACATGACCTAAATGGATTCCGTCAAAACTTCCAATAGTCAAAACAGAATTTTTAAAATTGGAATTTAAATCATTAATATTATATATTTTCATAATAAAATAATAAAAGATTTTAAAAAATATAAATACCGCTATATGTTTATAGTATTCTTCTTTTTTATTTATTTTGATAAAAGATTTTATGGTTTCTTGTTTTATATCAATGTTATATAATCATTATATTCATCTATTTCATTTATAACTGTATTTATTTTAAAGCTTTTTAATAATACTATTTATTATTTTTTAGTAATATATTATATGTTTTATCTCAACCCTTTTAGCAGTAATATAAGTAAGTACAGCATACCTACAATCCATCCGACGGTTCCCATTGTTTCCATCCACCCCATTGTTGTCAAGCTTCCTAAAAACATTAAAATGGTAGAAGAAATTATTAGAGCAACAAGTAAAAGTCCAAGCACAAGCCGTTTACTGGCTTTTTCCATCTCATTAATAAGTCCCTCAAGCCCTTTATGAATAAATTCTATTGAAAAATTATCCTCGGACATTTTACGTAATATTTTTTCGCCTTTTTTTGGAAAATCAGTGATAAAATCGCCGTAATCTTTTAATTTTTCAAAAAATGATCCTTTTATAGATTTAACTTTTTCTTCATTTGAAATTTTTCCTTCTACAAAATCATAAAAATTTAATCCGTTAAATGTAAAATAAGGATCTAAAATTTTAGCAATAGATTCAATTGAAAGAAGCGCTTTAAACAGCAATGAAAGCTCTGAAGGAACAGTTATGCGATGTCTTCTTGCAATTTTTAATATTTCTAAGAGTAATTCGGAACTATATAATTCTTTAAAAGGTGTACCCGACACGCTATCTATAAATTCCATTAAATCATGTTTAAAATTTTGTTCTTCTTTCTCGCTTAATTCAGCCAAACATATTTCTATAAAATCATTAGCTGCAAGTTCATAATCTTCTTTTAAAAAATTTATAAGATAGTTAAGAGCTTTTTGCCTTATATTCTTAGTTAAGTTTCCTATAAGTCCATGGTCTATAACGCCAATCGTAGAGTTATTAATAACAAAAATATTTCCGGGATGAGGGTCCGCATTAAAAGAACCTATTAAAAAAATCTGATTAAAAAAATATTCCAAAAAAATATCAAGAATTTTTTTTAAATCATATCCTTTATTTACTAACTCATTTTTATCAGAAATTTTAATCCCTTCTATAAATTCTTCTACTAAAATAGATTCAGTAGAATACTCCCTGAATATTTTAGGTATAGCGACGGTTTCTTTATTAATATTTGAGTTTCTGATTTTGTCGGTATATCCTGCTTCCTGTAAGAAATTCAATTCCGTTTTAATGTTTTTAGAAAATTCATTATATAATTCATCTATATTGTCTATATAAAAAAGTTCCTTAACCTGTTTTCTTATGATTTTTATTATAAAATAAATAACGTTCAAATCTTCTTTTATGATTTTAGCTGCAAAAGGTTTTTTAATTTTAACAGCCACTTTCGTTCCGTCTTTAAGAACGGCTTTATGCACCTGCGCAATGGAAGCTGAGGCAATTGGAATTTCATTGAATTCAAGAAAAATATCCTCAATATTTTTATTTAAACTTTTTTTGATAAGTTCTTTAATCTGAAAATTTTCAGCGTAATTTAACCGAACATTATCTTGAAGGTTTTTAAGTTCATTTATATATTGGGGGGGCAACATCGAAATTTCCTGAGAAGCCATCTGTCCAAGTTTTATAAAAGTAGGTCCTAATTCTTCTAATACAAATCTCAATCTCACTTCAGGAGGCACTTCTCCCGTATCTGAAATATAATACGCTCTGTTTAAATACTTTTTAAAAATAAAATACCTTGAAAGACCGATAGATATAACAAACTGATAAAACCCGTGCTTAATAAAAATAAATGAAACTTCCCTAATTCTTTTTACTGCTTTAAAAAACTTAAAAACTTCTAATATTTTCATATTTTATGTAATGCAAATAATTGATATAATTTATGGCATTATTGTTTTGTATAGCATTTATTGCAAATAATTATTATTTTATTACATTTATCAAAATAGATTATGCCGGCATTTAAGCATTTATTACTTTTTTGCCTTGTTTTGTTTTTTTGTTTTTATTTTTATTTTTTTATTTTGGCGGCTTTTTTGCGGCAAGTTACTTTCTATAAGTCTTAAATCTATTTCTCTTTTTAAAAGATCAATAGAAAATATACCGACTTCAACTTCATCGCCTATTTTAAATATTTTGTGGGAATGCCTTCCTCTTAATATTTTGGTATTATAATTATATTCATAATAATCATCGGCTATTGTAGATACATGTACAAAACCTGCAATAAAATATCCCGTAATTTGAACAAAAAAGCCAAAATTAGTAACACTTGTAATATAGCCGCTATAAATTTCCGCCGCATTTTTTTTTAAAAACTGCATTTTTTTAAATTCGGCATACTCTCTTTCAGCCTCGGTTGAAAACCTTTCTCTTTGAGATATAAAACCGCTGGCTGATTTTAAATACTCATTGTTCCACAATGAAGAATTATTATTTTTAACATTATCATCTGATTCTGAATATATAATAATCTTTAGAATCCTGTGAACAATTAAATCGGCATATCTTCGTATAGGCGATGTAAAATGAGTATACGATTTGAGAGCTAAACCAAAATGATGAATATTTATATTAGAATATACGGCTATCTTCATTGATTTTAAGAATGCCTGCTCAAGAAAAGGAGATATTGGCTTGCCTTTTAGCGAATCAAGCATTTTCTGATAATCTATGCTTGAGTTCAATAATTTTGAAGAAAAATTAAAACCAAACGGTTTTATAGTTTTTAAAAATTCATTTATTTTTTCTTCATCAGGTTTTTCGTGGACTCTATATAAAGAAGGTATTGTTTTACTTTCAATTAATTCCGATACAGCGCAATTGGCGGTTATCATAAAATCTTCTATTAAATCATTTACAAAATTTCTTTCTTCCTGCACTATTTTTTGAACATCTCCTGATTCATCAATAATAACTTTGCTTGACACGGGATCAAAATTAAGACTGCCGTTTTTAAATCTTTTTATTCTTAAAATATTAGACAATTCTTTCATTTGCAGAAGCATATCTTTGATAGGATTAAGTTTTAAACAAACATTATCTTCTATTTCAGCTTCATTGTCTAAACCTGACATAAATTCAAAAACTTCGTTATAAGTTAATCTGCCGAAAGTTTTTATAATACCTTCATATACTTTTTTTTCAAGCAATTTGCCGTACTTGTCTATAAGCATTTCGCAAACCATGACAAATCTTTTTGTTTTAGGAAGAAGACTGCATAAATTGTTTGATAGTCTTTCTGGAAGCATAGGGTAGACTTTCCCTGGAAAATAAGTTGAATTGCCTCTTTTATATGCTGCAATATCAATTTTGCTCCCATATTGAACAAAATAAGAAACATCGGCTATAGCGACATATAATTTGTATTTGACGCCTGCATTGCCCTTTTTACTAATTAATTCCAGATAAATAGCGTCGTCAAAATCCTTAGCATCTTCTCCGTCTATGGTAATAAAAGGAAGCCGCGTTAAATCAATCCTTCTTGCCTTATTTTCCTCATCATACAAATTGCTCTCTTTAAAATTTGCAGGAATTAAATCTGATTCTTTTAAGGTTTCTTCGTCAAAATCTTTATATAAATTGTATTTATTAATTATAATTTCTTCTTCTATACCGCTACCGTCTATATCGCCTAATATTTTTTCCACCGATACAGTTCTGGAAGAAAAATTTTCGGGGTTAATTAATTTAGCTTTAACAATAATCCCGTCTTCAATTTGTTTTTTATCTTTAAATCCGTGCAAATCAAAATAAAATAAATCCGCAAAATTAGATGAAACAGGTTTCAGCGTGGCTATATTTTTATCTAATTTTACCATTGCCATGAAACTTCCTAATTGTCTTTTAATAATTCTGACGACGCTGCCCCTGATTTTTTTATTTGATTTTGAAATATTTTTTAAATAATGCGGACTGTCAGGAATTACTCTTAACAAAACAATATCTTTCAGCAGCGCTCCGGCTAAATCAGAATTTTTAACATAAATATCAGACCCGCCTGCACTATTTCTTACAAATGAAAAATTATCTTTTTTTGAAACTACTTCGCCTTCAATTAAATTAAGTTTTTGAGGTAATGCATATTTTTCTCCTTTAGTGAATATAATATCCCCGTTTTTTACCATTAAATCTAAAATTTCTTTAACTTTCCCAAGCTTCCCCGGCGAACTGATATTTAATTTATGTTTAATGTCTAAAAGAGATAAAGGTATAGATTGTTCTTCAAAAAAAATATTGGAAATTTCTTCTTTAGATATATCTTTATTATTTTTAATGAAATTTTTCATTACAATATTTATTGTATTTATTTGTATCTACATGCGAATGTAAATGAATATGATGCATAATGCAATTTACAATTAAGCAATTAAATTAAATTAAATATTAATTATTTTATCATAATTAAAATATTTATAAATAATTATTCCAAATTAAGCTTAATTTGGTTATAATAAATATAATAAATATAATAAATATAATAAATATAATAAATATAATAAATTAGTATAATAAAAATCACTGAAAATTAAAAGAATTAAATAATAAAAGAAACATTAAACTTTAACATAAAAACCTGCCGGAATGGCGGAACTGGTAGACGCGCACGGTTCAGGGCCGTGTAAGATTTATCTTGTGGGGGTTCGATTCCCCCTTCCGGCACCATTTATTTATATTTAATTATTTATAATTAAATATAAATAATTAAATAATATTGTTAGATATATGATATTCTAAAAATTGGGGGGTAATCAATTTATATGTCCCAACCCGCTTTAGCGGGAACTTATATAGAAATTTACATCGGCAAATTAAAAATATAATTAAAGATTTATTTGTTGCCTTAGGTTGTTTTAGATTAGGTTGTCTTAAATTAGGTTGTTTTAGCTTAGGCTTAGCTTAGGCTTAGCTTAGATAGATATAATATAATTTTATATAATTTTTATATAATATAGAGTAAACATTCTCTTTAATAATAAATCCAACCATAAATATTAATTTTGAGGTATTTACAATGAATATCGGCTTTAAAAATCGTTTTGTCAATTTTATTTTAAACTATCCGCAACTAAAATTAATAAATAAAAAAAATAAAAAAATAGACATCAAAATATTTATTTTATTTATTTTTATATCTTTAATATTTTTTAATATATTTTTGCCAAAAAAAGCGTTTTCTTATAGAACAGCCCAAACAAACGTCCAAACAAAAATTATTAAGCCAAAAAATATTAAAATAGCTTCTTCGTCAATTACATTATTAGATAATACAAACGAAAAAATTACTCCTACATTTGAAGATATTCTTACTCAGCATGAAAAAATTAAAGTTATCACAAAAAAAGGAATAAAGAAATATTCCGAACTTAGTTTTCCATTTTCTCTTAAAAATCAAAAATTAAAAATTTATTTTATTAAAATAATAAAACCGACCGGAAAAACAATATATATTAATTTAAAAGATTTAAAAACAGTCACGGCTCCATTTAATATGAATGACCCAATGTTTTCAAATCGATTATTAAAAACTATCCACCTTCCAAATATTTCAAAAAACTCTATTATAGACTATAAATTTAAGACAACTACCATTAAACCTTATATGAAAAATAATTTTTTTACGGAAGATTATTTTGGAGGTTTGTCTCCTGTTAAAAAATCTGTTTATCTATTGACAATACCTGCAGGAGTTTATTACAAATACGCTGAATATGGACTGCACGGTAAACCTGAAATTAAAAAAACAAATAAAACCGTTACCTTAAAATGGACAGCAGTAAATAGAAAAAAAATAACTCCTGAAAATTTTGGTCCCGGCGAATCATTTATAGTGCCGCATGTTATGGTTTCTTCCGTTAAATCATGGAATGATGTTGCAAAATGGTATTCAACACTTACAAATAATCAAATAATGCCAGATAAAAAACTTAAAAATTTCATTAAAAAATTAACATATTCAAAAAGAAGCAAATCATACAAAATAAAAGCTATTTATAACTTTGTAGCAAAAAAAATTAGATACGTCGGCTATGAATTTGGCATTAACGGATATAAACCCAGCAATGTTAATAAAATATTTAAAAATAGGCTTGGAGACTGTAAAGACCATGCAACACTATTTATGTCAATGCTACGTTCAATAGGAATAAAAGCTTATCCTATTTTAATTCCGACAGTTATGATTCCCGATATGAATCCTGCATTGCCTACTCCATTTGTATTTGACCATGAAATAACCGCAATAAAAATTAACGGCGATGCTAATAAAATTATTAATAAATTAATACACTCCGGCACATCTAAAATTTTATTTAACAATAAATATTTTTCTCCTATTGTAAAAGTTAATAACAATTTTTTCCTGTTTGCCGATACGACTTCTAACGTTACCACATTCGGAGATTTACCCCCTATGGATCAAGGAAGAAATGTTCTTATAGTAATGCATAATAAAGGATTGATTGCAAAAACACCGATATTTCCTCCTGCATATAACAATATAATATTTAGAGAAAACGCTTCAATAAACAAAAACGGCATACTGACTTCAAAAACAAATGCGGTATACACAGGCGCATATGATATGTATAAAAGATATGTTTTTACTTCAATTTCTAAAAGACAAAAACTAAACAAGATATTAAAAAATATTAATTCTATTACTCCTAAAGCAATATTGCTCCATTATTCTATAAAAAATGCAAACAGCATGGATAAGCCTTTTATTGAAAATATTACATTTAAAGCTAAAAAATATGCGGCAGAAAATAAAAAATTCTTTCTTATCAAGCTTCCTATCAGAATAAGAACAATACTCTCTAAAATTGTTATTTTAAAAAACAGAAAATATCCTCTAAAATTGGGATATAATTTTTCGGAAACTAATATAATAAAATTAAATATTCCAAACGGATATAAGATAGTTTTCAAACCGCCGTATATTAACTATTCCAATAAAATAAGCTCTTTTTCCGCAGACTATAAGGTTAAAAACAATCAAATATTTTTTCATAGTATTTTTAATGTCAACGGATATAAAATATCAAAACAAGATTATACTTCTGCAAGAAAATTATTTAATAAAGCAATTAAATATTTATCTAATCAAATATTAATAGCAAAAAAGTAATTAATTTAAATATACTATATTATTTAATTATATGGCTAAAAATATAAAAAAAAACGATTTATCTATATACAATAACTGGTTTTTTAATGATACGTCAAATTCCGGATTTGAATTAGGTTTAGTTCAAGTTTATACAGGAAACGGAAAAGGCAAAACTACGGCTGCAATAGGACAGGCATTAAGAGCCAGCGGGCATAACCTGAAATCGGTTATTATACAATTTCTCAAGGGCGGTTCTTACACCGGCGAATTTAAAATTCAAAAAAAACTTCAGCCGTATTTTAAAATATATCAATTTGGAAATCCTTATTTTATAAATAAAAATTGCATCAGGGAGGAAGATTTAAAATTAAACAGAAACGGTTTTAAATTAGCGTTTGAAATCGCCACGCAGCAAAATGATATTCATATATTG
The DNA here is from genome assembly GCA_021794255.1 of bacterium. The sequence continues at coordinate 21,936 of JAJYRF010000022.1, forward strand.
GTATTAGACGAAATTAATGTTGCGGCTAACATAGGAATTATAAAAATAGATGAAATTTTGAATTTAATAAGAAATAAAAGAAAGGATATAGAGCTGATACTTACAGGAAGATATGCTTCACAGGAAATAATAGACGCGGCAGACCTCGTAACTGAAATGAAAGAAATAAAACATTATTATAATAATAATGTTTTATCAAGATTCGGAATAGAAAAATAAATAATAGTTTAATAAATATTCTTGATTTAAAATACTTGATAATATATAATTAAAACTCAATTTTTATATTTTATATCATAATCATCATTTAATAATATTTTTAACAATAGATATTAACTATAAATATTAATATTATAATTTTCTCTTTTGTTAATTTTTTATCATTATATAAATTTAGTATTTAATAATTTTTATTTATATAATTATTTATATAATAATTATTTATATAATATTGTTATATAAATAAAAATCTCTAAATTTAAAAAAATAAAAATAGGGGGTCCATTTAATGAAAGTCAGTATTATCGGAGCCGGTAGATTAGGAGCTACTCTTGCATATACATTAACGCTTAAGGATATTATCAAAGAGGTAACATTAATAGATATTAACAAAGACTTGTCTAAAGGAGAAATGCTTGATATATCTCACTGCGTTTCCTTGACAGGGCACACAAAAGTAAAAACTGCCGATTATGAATCCGTAAAAGATGCCGACATAGTTGTTATAACTGCAGGCATACCAAGAAAGCCAGGCGAATCAAGACTTGATTTAAACAAAAAAAATGTTCATATATTAAAACAAATCGTGGAAAATATTATAAAATATAATACAAATTGTATATTATTTGTAGTTTCCAACCCTGTAGATATAATGACTTATGTTGCTTATAAAACATCAGGATTTGAAAGAAAAAAGGTTTTCGGAATGGGTACAATGCTTGATACAACTCGACTTCGTTCGGCGATAGGTTCTTATTTTGATCTTAATCCCGAAGATGTAGATATAATGTTTCTTGGAGAGCACGGAGATACTATGACGCCTATTTTTTCTCTTGCAAGTATTAACAGTATTCCTTTAAGAGATATACCGGGATACAATATAAAAGAACTCAAAGAAATAGCCGAATATTCAAGAACATGCGCTGCGGAAGTAATTGCGCTAAAAGGCGGAACAATTTTCGCTCCTGCGGTAGTTATGTCGGAAATTATAGAGTCAATGGTTAAAGATAGACGGCAAATTATGCCCCTTTCGGTTTATCTTGAAGATTATTACGGAATAAACGATATATATACAGGCGTCCCTGCTATCTTATCAAAAAACGGAGTAGAAAAAGTCATTAAACCTGAATTAACGGAAGAAGAAATTAAAGGATTAAACGAATCTGCTTCTGTAATAAAACATGCAATAGACGATTTAAAAAAAGAAGGTTTTATAGAATAACTAATAACTTTTAAAAATGACAAATTAAATTATTTTAGTTTGTATATGTAAGCTGCGCAATAATAATAATTTATATTATATAATTCTAATATATTTCTATATTTTATATATTTTATATATTTTAATTCTTATATTTTTAATTCTTATATTTTTAATTCTTAAGCAATTATAATAGCAAAAATTATTACAATTGCTTTTTAAATTTTTAATTTTTTATTTATTATTTTATTTATTATTTTTTGCTTACAAGCAAAGCTTTAAATTTATTCTTTCCGACCCTAATTAAATAATCTATTTTAAATCTGCCTGTAAATATTTTATTTTTATTCATATTTAAATAAACTTTATAACTCATTAAGTTATTAAGACTATTTAAAAAATTCTTTTTATAAACAATTAATTGCAAATATACTTTTCCGTCTTTTACAATAATTGAACTAAGTTTGCTTTTAGGAAATTTATGAATGGAAATTGCATACAAAAGATTTGAAATATTAATTTGATTATATTTAATATTTTTAAAAAAATGCAAATTATTTTTTAATTTATCCAAAAAAACAGAATTATTTTTTATATTAATGCTTAATAAGGATAATTCTTTATTATATTTGGCAATTATTTTAGCGCCTGCGGCATAATTAATAAAGAAAGCAAACCATATTACAATTAAAACAAAAATATATAATAAAATTATTATTTTATGCTGATTTTTATTTTTTCTATTATTATTGATTTTATTATTATTTATTTCATTAAAATAATCGTTTTTATTTAACATATCATTTAACATATCAATGTCGTCATTCCCATAAGTATCGTCAATAATTTTATGAAAATCATCATTTTTAAAATCGCTCATGGCTCATGATAGATATATACTAATTATTATTATTAATAGATATTAATAAATATTAAATTCATATACTTAAATATTTTTAAATTTTTAAATAAGATATAATTTTCGTAACTCTTATAATATAATATAATATAATATAATATAATATAATATAATTGCAAATTTACAATTTTTTAATATCTTTACAATTAATATATTGACAATATATTAATTGTAAAGACCTATATTTATTACTTATAATTAATCTAATATAAATTAAAATATAATGCAAACAATATTTTAATTCTTTAAAAAACAAAAAACAAAATATTTAATTTTTATGCTGTTAACTTATGTTTTAATCATATAATTATGACAACAGATTGAATATAATAATAAATTAAAAATTAATTTCAATAGGCAAAAATAAAAATTAACGACAAATATTTAATTTTTATTGAATAAAATTAATTTATATTATAAAATTAATAATACCAAAAAGCCGAAGTGGTGGAATTGGTAGACGCACCGGACTCAAAATCCGGCGGGAGCAATCCCATGGGGGTTCGATTCCCCCCTTCGGCACCATAATAAATAAGCCTTTTTCCGCTTGACAATAATTTCCATAGAATTTATTAAAATTTTAATGTTTTTTGTCCCAAATTTGTCACAATCGAAAGAGGTTAAAAATGTCTGATAACATAAGGAAAAGAGGCGATACCTATTATTACGACTTTATGGTAGATAACAAACGCTATAGGGGATCTACCAAAACAGGCGATAAAAAACTTGCCCAGAACATAGCGGATACTATTAAAGCCGACGTTATACGCAAAAAACACAGCCTGCCGAGCACAATAAAGCACC
>JAJYRF010000021.1 GCA_021794255.1 bacterium
TTATATATATATATCTTTATTTTAATCTTTATTTTTTATATTTTATTAATTTTATATTTAAAATTATTTATATATATTTACGCTTATTGACTATTTTATTATATAGCCGTTGATATTTTTTTGGCAATTGTAAAAAATATACATCTATAATATTAATAATATTAATAATATTAATAATATTAATAAATATTAATATTAGTTAAATTAAATTAAATTAAATTAATTATTCATATTAATTTATATTACCAATTGATTACGATAAAATTATTTTAAATTATAATTTATAAGATTATATAAGTTCCATTTAATTTATATTACCAATTGATTACGATAAAATTATTTTAAATTATAATTTATAAGATTATATAAGTTCCATTGCTTTTAAAACAGATTTTTTATCACATGGAACAATGACAGGTTCTTTTGAAATTTTTATAGCATTTTGGGGATCTTTTAGTCCGTGTCCAGTCAAAGTCAAAACACAAATATCGCCTTTTTTAAAAAATCCACGTTTATTCAACTGGATTAAACCGGCTAATGTTATAGCTGAAGCCGGTTCGCAAAATATTCCTTCGGTCCTTGCCAATAAAGCGTATGCATCAAGAAGGTCTTCATCTGTTACGGCTTCAATCAATCCTCCCGACTCTTCTTTTGCTTTAACAGCCTTTTGCCAGCTTGCAGGATTTCCTATTCTTATAGCGGTAGCAATAGTATGAGGTTCTTTCACTATGTGATTTAATACTATAGGCGCAGCGCCTATAGCCTGAAAACCGAGCATTTTAGGCAAATTTTTAATTTTTCCGGCTTGATAATATTCTTTGTATCCGTTCCAATAAGCAGTGATATTGCCTGCATTGCCTACAGGAAGTATATGATAATCAGGAGCTTTTCCAAGTTCGTCGGCGATTTCAAAACTTGCTGTTTTCTGACCTTCTATTCGGTAAGGATTAACTGAATTAACTAATGTCACTTCAAACTCGTCCGATATTTCCTTCGCTATAACAAGAGCTTCGTCAAAATTTCCTTGAATTTGCATAACGATAGAACCGTGCATAAGTGCCTGGGAAAGCTTCCCCATTGCAATTTTGCCTTCCGGAATAAGCACGAATGATTTTATGTCTGCTCTGGCGGCATAAGCTGCCGCAGCGGCAGAAGTATTGCCTGTAGAAGCGCATATTATTGCTTTAGATCCGTCTGCAACAGCTTTTGAAACAGCCATAGTCATCCCTCTGTCCTTAAAAGAGCCTGTAGGGTTTAATCCTTCATATTTAAAATAAATTTCAATATCGGGATTTATCGTTTTATAAACATTCCTTGATTTGATAAGCGAAGTATTTCCTTCAAGTATGCTTATAATAAATTTATCGTCTATCTGAGGCAAGAATTCGCGATATCTTTTAATAACCCCTTCATATTTTTGCAATTGCAAGTTTGACCCCCGATTAAATTAATTTAAATTTTATATTATTAATATTATAATTATATTAATTCACATTGTCTTCAATTCTTAAAACCATAGTTTTTGCAAGAATAATGTCTAATTTATCGCATAATTCTATGCTTTTAAACAGCTCTTCTTCATTTGCTTCATGGGTTGTTATAACAATAGGAACGGCACTGCCTATTTTTCTGCCTTGCTGAATCATTGAGCTTATGCTGATCAAATTATCTCCTAAAATCTTAGAAATTTTAGCAAGAACACCCGGTCTGTCCATAGCGGAAAATCTTAAATAGTATCTTGATATTATATCTTTTTTTCTTTTTATATGAATTTTATTTAAACTTTCATTTAGAAAAATATCCTGATGTTTTTCGTTATTTAATATTTTCCCTGCTATTTCAATAAAATCTCCCATGACCGCACTTGCCGTCGCCATACCTCCCGCGCCATAACCTGTAAGACTTATAGGACCTGCAAATTTGGCATTCAAAAAAAATGCGTTAAACACTCCGTCCACCTTTGACAATAGGCTGTCTAAAGGAATTAAGGTAGGATGCACTCTTATTTCTATTTTTGAATCATCATCCTTAAGGATACCGAGAAGTTTTATTTTATATCCGAGGTCTTTAGCAAAACAAATATCTATATCGTTTATATCTTTTATTCCTTCAATTATAATATCGCTTAAAGATATGCTTGCCGAAAACGCCAATCTGCCTAATATAACTAATTTATGAGCGCTGTCGGTTCCATTTATGTCAAATGACGGGTCGGCTTCAGCGTAACCTTTTTCCTGAGCTTTTTTAAGAATATCTTTAAATTTTCCGCCTTCATTTGTCATCTTTGACAGAATATAGTTAGATGTTCCGTTTATTATAGAAAATACCGACGTAATAGAATCTCCGGCAAGACCGTTTTTTATAGACCTTAAAATCGGAATACCGCCTCCTACGGCAGCTTCAAATCCTATATGCGCATTATGTTTCTTACATAATTTAAAAATTTCTTCCCCGTGCTCTGCAAGCAGTGCTTTATTTGCGGTTATAACGCTTTTTCCGTTTTTAATAGCTTTTTCAATATAGTCTTTTGCAGGATTAATTCCTCCTATAAGTTCAACTATTACATCTATACTTTTATCGTTTAAAATATCGTCTATGTTATTAACTATTAAATTCCCGGCGTTTTCTGCCGAAGGATTTCTGTTTCCTCTTGTAAATATTTTTTTTATATTAACGTCGGCAGAAAGCATTGTTTCAATTTCTTTTTTGCGGATATCCAATATTCTATAAAAACTGCCGCCTACCGTTCCAAAACCTAAAAGCCCTATATTAATTTTATTATTTTCCATAATTTATTTTTTATATATAAATGATTAATTTAGCTTATTATGTTTTATTTTATTTTTATATAGTTTCTATTTAATCATATTTAATTGTGCTCAGCTTATCTTAATACTAATTTAGTTTATAATATCTTAGTATATCTTAGCTTATTATTTCATTCAGCTCGCGTCGGCTCTTAGTATTTAGTTTCATTCAGCTGAGTTTAATATTTGATTTAATTTGATTTAAATATTATTTATATCAATTGGCTGTTCAAAAAATGTTTTACACCTTTAGCCGCCTGTTTTATCCGCATTTCATTTTCTACCAGAGCAAATCTGACATATTGATCGCCGTATTCCCCAAAGCCGATACCGGGAGATACTGCAACCTTTCCTTTTTCTAATAGCATTTTAGAAAATTCTAGCGAACCTATGCCTGCGCTTAAAAAATGTTCCGGAATCTTAGCCCAGACAAACATTGTAGCCTTCGGCTTTTCAATATGCCACCCTGCATTATTGAAACTTTCAATTAAAACATCTCTCCTTTTTTTATAATGCTCAACCATTTGATTTATCGCGTTGTATTTATATTCTTCATTTAAAGCAATAATAGAGGCTATTTGAATAGGCTGAAACATACCGTAATCAAGATAGCTTTTTATTCTTGATAAAGCATTAATCAATGTTTGATTGCCTAAGGCATACCCCACTCTAAATCCTGCCATACTATAACTTTTTGACATTGTAAAAAATTCTACTCCAACATCTTTTGCTCCTTTTACCGAGAGAAAACTAGGAGATTTATATCCGTCAAAGGTAAGATCCGCATATGCATGGTCATGTATAATATAAATGCCGTTATCTTTAGCAAAATCTACAAGTTTTTCAAAAAAATATATATCAATGGTTATAGTTGTAGGATTATGAGGAAAACTCAATATAATCATTTTAGGTTTTGGCCATGTTTGTTTTAAGGCAGTCATCAGATTTTCAAAAAAATCTTCTCCGGGAACAAGCGGTATACTTCTGATGTCACCACCTGCGATAATAACGGAATAAGCATGTATAGGGTATGACGGGTTAGGCACAAACGCTACATCGCCTTTATTAATAGTTGCAAGCATCAAATGGCTTAAACCTTCTTTGATACCCATAGTAACAATAGCTTCACTGTCGGGATCTAAATCAACATCGTAATTTCTTTTATACATATTACATATAGCAACTCTCAGTTTATATATACCCTTAGACACCGAATACCGATGATTCTTCGGATTCTTAGATGCCTCTATCAATTTTTCAATTATATACATAGGCGTAGGCGAATCGGGATTTCCCATGCCGAGGTCTATTATATCTTCCCCTTTTTTTCTCGCTTCCGCTTTAATCTTATTAACCTCCGCAAAAACATAAGGAGGCAGTCTTTTTATTGTTTCAAAATCTTCGGTCATAATTTAGATTTACCTAATTTTTTAATTATTATTAATTAGATAATTAATTTTAATTTCATTGTATTTATTTTATTTTATTTAATACTATTTAATACTAATGATGAATTAATTATCTGAATTATTTTTATTTACTTTAACTTAATTCATTTTAATTTAATTTAACTTAATTTAACTTTATACTATATTTTTTAATTATTTAATCAATTATCTATATTTATCAAAATTTATTTTACTTTAATTTTGTGCTATTGTTATAAAATTTTTCCGCCCCAAATGAGCTTCTGACAAGCGGAGCCGAAAATACATTTTTTATACCTCTGCTTTTAGCATATTTTCTATATTCAATAAATGTTTTAAGAGAAACATACTCTTTAACTTCAATATTGTCAATAGAAGGACGCATATATTGCCCTATAGTCATAAAATCTACATTTGTTAAAGCTATATCATTAATTGTTTTAAAAACATCTTCCTTGTCTTCTCCAAGCCCGACCATTATACCTGATTTTGTCTGAATATGCGGATATTCTTTTTTTACAAAATTGAGAATATTAAGCGATAGTTTGTAAGAGCTTTCAGGTCTGACAGTTTTATAAAATCTTTCAACAGTTTCAATGTTGTGTCCAAATATATCTGCTCCAGCATCCAGCACAGTGTGAATTGATTTTTTACTGCCTTTAAAATCTGAAGTCAATACTTCAACAATACCGCAATCAGTGTTAGATTTAATTTCCTTAACAGTTGTAGCAATTATAGAAGCTCCGCCATCCTCAAGGTCATCTCTTGTAACCATCGTTATAACAGCATGGTTTAACTTTAAAGATTTAACTGCATATGCTATCTTTGCAGGTTCCGATAAATCAACATACGGTTTTTCATTATATCCTATATTGCAAAAAGGGCATTTCCTCGTACATTTATCGCCAAGCAAAAGAAAAGTGGCGGTTTTATTAGAAAAACAAAGGTTTAAATTAGGACACCTTGATGATGAACATACGGTATTCAAACTTTTTTCTTTAATTATTTTAGAAGTAGAATATATATCTTTTCTTGATTTTATTTTTAAAATCTCGTTTCTAATGTGAGAAGGAATTCTCTGATTCATGAAAATATTATGAATTTAATAATAAATAATAAAAGTTTAAATTTATTTTGATTTTAAAATTTGCGACAATTAATTAATTCTGCTAATTTTAATTAGCTAATTTTCTAATATTTATCTTGTTAATTTTAATTATATTATTTTATAATAAAAAAATAACGCATAAGTGTAAATTGTATAACATTTCGGTAAAAAACAAAATAAATTTTTGTTATA
>JAJYRF010000039.1 GCA_021794255.1 bacterium
TTTTTAAGCATATCTTTTACTGCATTTTTAAAATACAACTTTAAAATAGCGATTATTTTTATTATTTTATTTTATTTTATTTTTAAAATATTTCCCGCAACTACTAAATAAACAAAATCAGATATTGAAGAAATTTTTTGTTCCATTAATCCATTTAAATTTATAAATTTCCTAACATATTTATCTTGAGGAACCAGATTAAAACTTAAATTATCGCTTACAAAAACAAAAGAACAATCTAATCTGCCGATGAAATCAAAAAGGGTATTTAGCGCAGATAAAGCAATATTATATTTTGTTAAATCCGTAAAAATTCCGAAAAGCCATGCTGTCATAGAATCAATTAATATTATACTGTTATTAGAAGGTAAAACTGAAATTGAATTATATATTTTATCAATTTCAAATTTTAAATCATCAAAGTCTTCATGAATTATAAAGAGATTGGAGCGTTTTGCTTTATGTTCTGCAATTTTTACTTTCATTTCGTTATCCGACAATAAAGAATTTGCGGTAGCAACAAAATGCAATATATTTAAATTTTTAACAGATTTTATATATTCAATATTTTGATAATTGCAGGTTCTTATGTTTATTTCATTTAAGCCGATTCTATTTAAATTTATTTTATTTAAATTCAAATTATTATTTAAAATAGATAAAGCTTGGTCCTCGGCATATTTTGATTTTCCTGAAGATATACCTCCTGTAAAAAATATTTTAACAGGTTGAACTATTTTATTATTAGATTTGTTTTTATTTTTTTTGTTATTATTTTCAATATTTTTCAATTCAGTCATTTATTAAAATAAATAAAAAAATGGAACTTATATATTATATAATATTGATTTATTTTGTATAATTCATTGATTATATTATACTAAAAATAATTATTATGCGGAAAGACCGGCATAATCGGTATAATTCGGTATAATTAAAGATATATCAAATATTTAATTAATAAATTAAATTATTATACCAATAAAATAATACCTTAAAATATGGGTATTTAAAAAAATTATATTTTCCAATTTGAGATAATCAATATTTACCTGACATAATTATATTAATAACGAGCCACAATCCTAATATTACAGCCACAATATAGCCAATAATCCCCAGTGTTTGAATAATGGAGCCATTACTTGTCGCGGCAGAATTCATCAAATAGGATGAACCTACTATTAACGCAGCAATAATCAGGCTAAAAGAAATTCTGCTTGAGGTTTTATTTAAACTGTTTGAAAGCGTTTCAATATCAGGCGTCTTTACCTCAATTCTAATTAAATCTCGAGCTAACTTGTCAAGGATATTTTTTAATTGTTTAGGAAAAATATTAACAAGTTCCCAAAAGTCGTAATAAATTTCTTTAAATCGCTTTAATCTAAATGTTTCCAATAACTGTTTTTTAGCAGCATTTTTTGAATATTTTAGACCTGCGTCAATCATCTTGAAATCCGGGTCAAGTTCTCTTATTAATGCTTCCAAAAGAATTAGCGTCTTATTTATAAGAAATAAATCCGGCGGAATTTTAACTTTAAATTTGCCGAATATCTCTGAAACTTTGGTAATGTAAGCGCTTAAATCTATTTCTTTTAAAGATTTGTCATAATATGGGCTTAAAAAATCGCTTAATTGTTTAGTAAATTCTTCTTTAAACTCGTTAAAATCTCCAATATTGGAATCAAAAAACCCGAGATTTACATACTGATTTGCCAATTTTCTAAAATCTTTCGTCATAAGTCCTTCAAATGTAGCTATTACGCTTGTAATAGCTGTTTTGTCAATTTTTCCCACTATGCCGAAGTCAAGAAATGCTATTTTACCGTCATCCATTATGAGTATATTGGCTGGATGCGGGTCGGCATGAAAAAACCCGTCTTCAAGTATCTGCTTAAAATATGCATTAGCTATTTTTTCTGCCGTCAACTTTTTGAAAGCAAGGGGCAGTTTTTGTAAATCTACGTCGTTAATTCTTTTACCGTCTAAGAGTTCAATAACTAATATTTTTCTTGTCGTATATTCCTGATAAATTTTTGGAATACGCACATCGCTGCTATTTCTAAAATGTTCTCTAAAAGTTATGCAGTTATAAGCCTCTATATTAAAATCAAGTTCTTTACGTATAGTTTTTGAAAATTCATTCACTATACCAACTGGATTAAACATCCTTGATTCTGGAATAAATTTTTCAATCAACGGAGCAAGGAAGGAAAGAATCGAAATATCGGATTCTATAATTCGACCAATGCCAGGTTTTCTTATTTTTACTACAACCTCTTTGCCATTCTTTAAAACAGCTTTATGAACCTGAGCAATTGAAGCTACGGCATGCGGAACTTTGTTAAATTTTTCAAAGATGCTCTCTATATCTTTCCCTAATTCTTGCGTTACTACCTCTTTTATAGTGTTATAATCAATAGAGGTCATCTCATCATGAAGTTTAAAAAATTCTTTTGCAAACTCGGGGGTAACCAGATCCGGTCTTGAAGATAGGATTTGTCCCAATTTTATAAAGGTAGTGCCGAGTTCCTCAAATGCAAGCCTAAGCCGTTTTTCAACGGGTTCGTCTATTTTTTTCTTTTTATTGCCTATTATTATCTTAATTATAATACGTTCATGAAGCGGGATATATTGCTGCAGGCTTAATCTCTCTATCAGATCATTAAATCCATATTTTGAGGCAACATAAAGTATTTGCCTTAATCTTTTAATGTTCTCAAATATTTTAAGGGCTTTTTTATATGTAGGCATTGTAAAATATTACCTAATTATAAATGCATGTTTAATTTTTGCGTCAGTATATTTTTTAAATAATATTAATTAATATTTAATTAATATTAAACCATATTTTTTTAAAAAAAAATAATAAAAAAGCAAATATGAATAACTTAAAATTAAATAATAATTAATTGCTTTATATAATTTTATTTTATATGTATAATAAATAATATTATATAAAATATACAATAAAATATATAATAAAATATATAAGCTAAGCAAGTAATATGCCGTTTGTTACAATAATAACTAAAAAAATGTTTTTTAAATAAAATAATTTGATATAGGATAAAATTATAAAAATTAAATTATGCTGAATTACTTTATATTAATATTTATTAATATTAATCCGATTTTTGGCGGTAAGTTCCTGGCTGTTTCTTATATAACTATTGCAAAGTTAAATCCTTTTTTATCTATTTTGACTATAATAATTTCTGAAGTTATCGTATGTATTTTAATTTTTTATTTTGCCCAATATTTAAGAAAATTTAATTTTTTTAAGAAAAAATTAAATAAAGTTAATGACAAATGGGTTAAAAATGGTGCTTATATCGGTTTTTTTGCAGGACAATTTTTTATCGGTACTTTATTTGTATCTTTGATTTTAGGATTAGTAGAAAATAGAAAAAATGACGTTTTGTTTTTCTATGTGCCGTTAATAGTAAGTACTGTTTGTTATACTATGATTTATTATTATTTAAGTTCTCACGGTATAAATTTAATGAAAAATTGGCTATAAAGCTATAAGGCTATAAGAATTAAAAGTCGTAAAACTATAAAATCAATTCAAACAATTAGTGCGGTTTAATAAAACATTAAATATGCGATAAAAATATAAAAGTAATTTAAAAAAAAATTGCATTGACAAATTGGTGCGTATAGTGAGTGAAAAGATAAATGAGATGTTTTCAAGGATATATAAAAAATATGATTTCATGGATCATATTTTAAGCTGCAATATAGATATTTTTTGGAGAAAAAAAGCGGTAAAGGAAACTATAAAAGGTTTAAAGAGTTATAAAAGTTATAAATTGCTTGATGTCGCTTCAGGAACAGGAGAGCTTGCAATAGTAATTAAAAATACTTCCATCAAAAAAAGTAACAATATAGATGTGTATGCTATTGATTCAAACAGCGATATGCTTAATATAGCTATACATAAAGCAAAAAAGATGAATTTACCTATACACTTTAAAATCGGCGATGCTCTGGCAATTGATTTCCCTGCCGACAGTTTTGATATGCTTACAAGCTCATTTGCGTTAAGAGATTTTGACGATTTAGAAAAATTCATTCAAGAGGCAAAGAGAGTATTAAAAAAAAGCGCAAAGATTATACTTATGGATATGTCAAATCCAAAAGGCAAGTTTTCTAAGCTGTTTTTTAATTTATATGCTAAAATTATGATTTTAGAAGATTCTTTAGTGGATAAAGATGCTTATTCATTTCTGATTAACAGCATACATTCGTTTGACGAGCAAAGATTAATAAACATAATAAAAAACAAAGGTTTTAAAAATATAAAAGTTGTTAAACTTTGTCCTTATGTAACTTTTTTATTGACCGCTGAAAAAAATTAAAAAATAAAGGATTTCCAAACGGAAGGTGTAATTTTTTCTATTGCAGGATTAAAGATAAGAAGCTTGAGTCAAATCAAAACATAGGAATAAGTCTCTTAGAACAGTCAGTAATATCCGGTAATATAATATAAAATATATTATAAAAACAGGAGTCTTTATATGGCAAAAATAGCAATTATAGTTCTTGAGGGAACCGAACTTAAAGAATCTGTTGCAAAAATAAGACATGCCATGATATACTCAAAAGAAATTAAAGTATCAGGAAATGAAATAATCCTTATTTTTGACGGCAATGGGACTAAATGGCTGGATATAATATCCAACGAGACATCCGAATTTGATTTTTTAAACAAATTATTTAAAGAAATAAAATCGATGGGGATAGTTTACAAAGCTTGTAATTTTTGTTCTACGAGAAAAGAGGTAAAAGGTCGATAAAGGGGTCTGATTATTAAAGGGGTCTGATTTATTTATTTCAGGTTTGATGAAGATATCTGATTTATTGAATAGTTACTTAAATTGCGATAAAAAGGTAAAAATAGTTTAAAATGGAAAATAGCGGAAACCTGAAACCATTACAAATATACAAACAATGGAGCCGGCGATAGGAATCGAACCTACGACCAGCTGATTACGAATGCGGGCATAACATTAACTTAAAACCGAGCATCTACGCTTATTATCTTGATTTTAAGCAATTTTGATTTATGATATTTTGTGGCGGTTTATAGCAGTTTTTAGAAAATTTTACTACCGTTTTACTACCAGATTTTTTTATGGATTTTGCTTTTATAATCATTTCCTACTCTATACTAAACTGACACAGAAAATTGAACGGTCTCCGGCAAAAACCGCTACGGGTGTCCGACGAAGTCCACTGAGAACAATAAAGGACTCTGATTTAAATTGCATATTTGGATTATTAAAAATTTGAACAGCAGACAACATTGATTCTTTCGACTTATGAATTAGTTCGTTTTTTATTGAGCCTATTTTTCTACTTCTTGCCATTATGATTACAAAATATAAAAATTTTTAATATATCTACCTAAATAGTACCCTTTTTCTGGATAACGCTAATACGCATTAGATATTGATATTAGACGATATTCTTTTTTATATTATATATTAAAATCATTAATTTATTATTACCTTTCCACT
>JAJYRF010000030.1 GCA_021794255.1 bacterium
AAAAATATGTAAGGCAATTGCAGGATATAGGCGTAGAGGTATTTTACGGTCCTAAATGGATAGGAAAATTTCCGGATTACATTAAAGAAAACGATGCCGATGTAATATTATTAAGCCGTCCGAATATCGCCATAAGCTATATAAACGACGTTAAGAACTATAGCAAGGCGATGTCCGTATTTTACGGCCACGATTTGCATTATAAAAGATTTATGATGGAGTATGAGATAAAAAAGGAACCCAAAATACTGGAAACAGCCGGTATTTTTCAAACAATAGAAGAGGAATTATGGTCCAAAAGCGATCTTGTCCTTTACCCGTCTATGGAGGAAGTGAATGCCGTAAAATTGAAAAACGATAAAGTTAATGTTAAACAGGTGCAGTTATACTATTATGATAATTTTTCACAAGTAGATGTTAATTTATTAAAAAAACGTAAAGATATATTATTTGTAGCTGGATTTGCCCATTCGCCTAACGAAGATGCGGCATTATGGTTTGTCAAAGATATATTTCCTATTATTAAATCTATTCTGGCGGATGTTAGATTATTTCTCGTAGGTTCCAATCCCACAGAAAAGGTGCAAGAATTAGAAAGTAACGATGTTATCGTTACGGGTTATGTGACTGACGAAAATCTTGCGGAATTTTATCGAAATGCTAGGGTTGCGGTAGTGCCGCTAAGATTCGGCGCAGGAGTAAAGTCGAAAGTAACCGAAGCATTACGGCATGGGATTCCGCTTGTTACCACTTCTATAGGTGCCCAGGGTCTTAACGATTTGAATACTGCTGCGTTTGTGGTAGATGTGCCGGAACAATTTGCCGATAGCGTAATTAAGTTGCTAAAATACGATGATTTGTGGGAAAATTATGCCAAAAAAGGTCAAAAATATGCTCAAACCCATTTTTCGAAACAATCAATGATTGAGAGTTTAAAACCATTGTTTGAAAGCGGCAGAAAAATATAGGATAATCAATAATAAACATTATAGTGATAAGGTCATAACAACGAATTAATTAAATTTATAATGAATAATAATATCTATTTTAATAATAAAGCGCAGCATTTAAATGCTTTGCTGCTGGGAACGTGTAACGTCGAGGGTCTTCCTGGAATAGCAAAAAGATTTGGCTATAATGCTGACCATTATCTATATGACGGGCGGCATGCTCCCCAACTTCCAGCGAATGTAGGCAATATTTATGATTTTGTGGTTGTTGCCATTACCCTTCGTTCTATTTTGGAAGATTGTTATTCCGAAAAAGGATATTTTTGGCATACAAGAAACTTAAGCGAACAAGATTTTAAAATAGCGTTTGACAAAGCGGTAAATATTATAAATGAGCAAATTTCGACGATGGCAAATTTATTACCGGAAATACCTGTATTTGTTTTTTCATTTGTCGAACCGTCGTTTAATCCATTGGGTTTATTGCAAAAAAAGCATTCTTTTGAAAATATAGCCTATTTTATTAGAGAATTGAATAAACATCTTGAATTAACCATTTCTAAATATTCTTGGTTTCATTATTTTGATTTAAATGAATGCTTGTCGTTGTTAGGAAGAGAAAGACTGCAAGACGATGTTTTATATATGTGTTCGCATGGAGGTATTTTATCGAACTTCGATATTGGGTTAGACGTTAAAAGCAAAAGAATAGTGGCTCCAATGCCTGCATTGAATTTTTTTGAAGCATCCAAGGGCGGGAATTATATTGAATTAATTTTTAAAAGGCTCTCTGACAGCTTAATAGTAATAAAAAAAACATCGCCTGTTAAATTAATTGTTATTGACCTTGACGACACTCTATGGCGCGGTATTGCGGCCGAAGATAATATGGAAAATATTGAAAGGATAGAAGGTTGGCCGATGGGTTTTTTGGAAGCATTGCTATTTTTTAAAAAACGCGGGGGATTACTGGCTATAAATAGTAAAAATGAAGAAAAGCAAACCTTTGAGAACATTGAAAGAATTTATGGCGATAAAATTTCCAAAGGGGATTTTGTCTCAATTAAAATTAATTGGAATAGTAAAGTCGAAAATCTACGCGAGATAATTAAGGAAACTAATATTTTGCCGCAAAATATTGTTGTGATTGATGATAATCCTCGAGAGATAGAAGAACTGACAGGCGTCTTTTCCGGATTGCGGCATCTTGGCTTTAATCCTTACGCATGGAGGGGATATATATTAAACGGACCTGAGTTTCAAGTCGAAACTATAACTAATGAGTCAGGTCATAGGACGGAACTTGTAAAAGCAAAGGTTCAAAGAGAATTAGAAAGACAATCAATGTCCAATCAAGACTGGCTTAAATCTCTTAACATTACTATCGGAATTTTGCATATAATTTTCGAAGACGATAAATATTTTACGAGGGCACTTGAGCTTATCAATAAAACGAACCAGTTTAATACAACAGGTAAACGCTGGTTATATAATGAATTAAAGCAATTTATTGAGTCAGGCGGTAAAATTTTAGGATTTACCGCAAAAGATAAATTAGTAGATAACGGGTTAATAGGGATTGTATTACTAGAATCTAACATTATCGAGCAGGTTGTTCTTTCATGCCGCGTTTTTGGAATGGATATAGAAATTGTTATGGGGCATGAAGCAACACGAATCATTAACAGTTCCAACTCTATTATTCAAGGGAAGCTTGTATTGACCGGTAAAAATCATTCTTGTTTGAATTATTTTGAAAGGCTCGGATTTACTAGGGCTAGCGATGTTATTTGGGAAACGGATAAGATATGCCGCCCCCCCGATTGGATTAATATTGTATGTTATAGCAGTGATATAAACAGCCAGAATAATAAAGAAAGTAAAAATGGTAAAAATGAAGATGAAGATAAAAAAATGTTCGAAAAACAATGTGAAATTATAGAAATAAAGCATTCTAATTTTGTTGTTCCAAGCGATGAAAATACAAATACTAAAACTGATATTTTAAAAGCGGAATTGATTAAAAGCAAAAATGAGATAAAAGAACTCCAAGACGCTTTAGACAAAATCTTGACGGCTTATTCTGAATCCCAACGGGAATTAATGAGTATGCGTTTATTATTGGGAAAAAGTGAAAAATAAAAAAGAATTAAGAAGTGTTGTTGTTTGAATTAACAATTATTAATGCATTTAATATTAAAACTTTAACAAGTTTATTATTAATAGATATGGTTAGTTATGATAGAAATACTAAAAATGATACATCAAAAGTTTACGATTGCTTTACTTTTTTTAACGAATTTGAATTACTAGAAATAAGGCTTAACGAATTGAATCCGGTAGTTGATAAATTTGTTTTGGTTGAAGCTACTAAAACTCATCAAGGGAAAGAGAAGCCGTTATTTTATAATGAAAACAAAGATAGATTTGAGAAGTTTAAAGACAAGATTATTCATGTTATAGTTGATTTTCCTAGTGATGATATTATAGATTTATTTAATATTATATATTCTTTAAATGAGGAAGAATTAACTTCTGCTCAAAAAATAACCCAATTTTTAACACTAAAGGGATTATTTACCTTTTCCAATTATTTTATTAAGAAAATTATGAGCGAGGACAGAACAGAGAGGCTTGCTTTTAAGAGAGAACATTATCAAAGAAATATGATTATGGATGGTTTAAATTGCAATCCTGATGATGTCGTAATAATATCTGATTTAGACGAGATTCCAAAAGCTGAGAAAATATTGGCGTATAAAAATATGCCGGGCATCAAAATTTTTAAACAAAAAATGTATTACTTTTATCTTAATTACGAAAATAGGGTAAATTTAAGTTTCAATGCCAATGGAGCGTCTGTTCTGTGGAATGGTTCAATAATGCTCCATTATAAATATATAACTCTTCCTCAAGCATTGCGTATTTTGATAAATACGCCCTATCCGGTTCCAGAGCAATTTGATTTTCTCAATTTTATAGAAAATGGAGGATGGCATTTCTCCTCCCTTGGCGGGATGGAACGTTTTAAGAATAAAATAGATTCCTTTATTCATATAGAACATCTTAATAAAGCTGAAGATATTTATAAATATCAGCAACAAGGCATTCTATACTGGGATAATTCTCAACTGGTTTGTGTTCCGATAGATGATTCTTTTCCTGCTTATGTAAGACAAAATATAGACAAGTTCCCTCGCCTAATATGCAAGAATTATTATTAATAGGGAATTAAATAATTTAACAAATTAAATTAATGACTTATTTATTGTTGGATGTTTGAAAAAAATATAGAATCAGTATAATGAACCTATATATCTGAACAGAATTTTTAAATTTCTTATTCCGTAACTTAAAAATATGTTAGAATTTAAATTAAGGAATTTAAAAAAAATCAAATTTAAAGGGGTAAACTAAATGATCAAAAACGCAGAAAAACATATAGCGACGTGCCAGAATCGGGACTAAACCCTCTAGTCCATTATATTATTTACGGAAAATCGGAAGGAAGGCTAACTAATATAGTTGCTATTTCTCCCTAAACGGCAGTATAGTATGACGAATAATTTATAAATTAAAAATACAGGGGTCTTATGATTGAAGTTAATAAAGACAGAATAGAACAAATTATAAAAATCTCTAAAAGCATACAAGGCTGGTGTACGGAATGGGGGGGTATATTGCTTTATATGCTTGCGCTTAATTTTACGCCAAACGATACTATCGTAGAATTAGGCTCATGGAAAGGAACATCTACGGTTTGGCTTGCAAGCGCTATAAAAGATAAAAGCAATCCTCAGGGGCGCGTTTATGCCGTAGATACATGGGAAGGTTCCAACAACGAAGAAGCCCATCGCGAGTTATTAAAGAATTATGATAAAGACCAGCTGTATAATGAATTTTTAAATAATATGGAAAAGGCCGGTTTTAGCGAAGTGATAGTGCCGCTGAGGGGCGATACCGTAAAAATTAGTCGGGAATGGCGTATAGATTTACCTATAGGCATCCTTCATATTGATGCTTCGCATGAGTATGACGATGTTAGGAGAGATTTTGAATTATGGTCTCCATATGTTGCAAAAGGCGGTTTTATTGTATTTGACGACGTTCCCATTTGGGCCGGCCCCAGCAGGCTTATAACGGAATTACCAAAGTGGTATCAATTTGTTTATATAAACGGCGTTAGTTCTAATGGACCAAATAAATGGGTAGTGGTCAAGCTATGACAACGGGGGGGGGGATTTACACAGTTTATTTAGGCTACAGACGCAGAATTTTGAACGCTACCTTATATAACGGTAATGCCGTTCCAATTATTATCCAGATAAAGGTGGTTTTCGTCTTTTTCCGATATTTCGGTCAGCTTTAGCGGCCATTTGATATTAATTAATTTATCGTTATATCTAATCCCCCTTTCTCTTTCTTTATCGTAATATTGGGTAGTAAAATAAATTATTTCCGTATCATCTTCAAGCGTCTGAAAACCGTGTGCAAATCCTTCCGGAATTAAAAACATTTTAAAATTGTCTTCCGAAATTACCTCGCTGTGCCATTTTAAGCAAGTCGGCG
>JAJYRF010000019.1 GCA_021794255.1 bacterium
TATCTTTATTGTTATCTTTATTGTTATCTTTATTGTTATCTTTATTGTTATCTTTATTGTTATCTTTATTGTTATCTTTATTGTTATCTTTATTGTTATCTTTATTGTTATATAGATACCTAAAATATATCTAACATGAATATTATTATAATAATATGACAATAAAATAATAAGATAATAAGATAATAAGATAATAATAATCTAAACAAATTATTGTTTTATTAATTATTTAATTAAATAAATTTTTTGTTTTTAATAAACAAAAAAAATAATATAATGAATAGAAATTAATTTAAAAAAATAAATATGAAAACAGATAAAATAATATGTCCTGTTGAGAAAACTCTTGAAATAATAGGAGGAAGCTGGAAGGTAAGAATATTAAGCGAACTTTTCACAGGCACTAAACGCTTTAATGTTCTTAAAAAATGTGTAAACGGTATAACTCATAAAATGCTTATTCAGCAGTTAAGAGATCTTGAAAATCAAGGAATTATTAATAGAAAAGTGTATGCCATTGTTCCGCCCAAAGTAGAATATTCGCTGACAAATTTAGGAATAAGTTTAAAACCAATTTTAGATGCTATTCATGAATGGGGTGAAAGTCATTTATAATAAATCACAATATCAAAATGACGAGGTTAATTTATTATGCAATGATTAATTTATAAAATCAGCCAGTTGGGCTGGGTTAAAAAAAGAAGTATTTTAATCTCAAGACATATAAATATTGTCAAAAATAATTGCATTAGTTTTATTCAAACCTTATTTGCCTTATTTAATAAATGGGAGGAAAAATGATTTTATTCTCCCATTTCCTCTTTTATTTTATAGCATTTGCGTGGGCTTTATTTACGGGGCTAATCTTTTCTACAATCGGCGCAGCCGGGGGAATATTTGCCAGTTTCGGTTTTATTACAATACTGCATGTAAAAGCTGCAAATTCAATCAAGGTTATGAGTCAGATTTTAACCATAGTTACTCCGTTAATTGCCGTTCCTTTGTTTATAAGACAAAAAAGGATTTCATTAATTCTCGGTACAATAATAGCTTCCGGCGGAATAGTCGGAGCTATATTAGGGTCATGGTTTTCAAAACATTATTTGTATGAGCTTAAATCATTTAAATATTTTTTTGGCTACCTCACTCTTTTTATTGCTATACTACTTATATATAAAGTTATTTTAAAAAAAAGAAAACAAAAATTAAATTCTTCTTTAAATGATTTAAAATTAGAAGACAATGTCATAAAAACACTTGAGGTTAACTTTAGAAATGTAAAAATAAGATATTTTAATCAGGAATACAACTTCAGTCCGATTTTTGCATTCATAGCAGGTATGATTGTTGCTATAATTTCATCTGTATTTGGAGTAGGAGGAGGCTTTTTGCTCGTTCCTTTTATGACGGGAATTTTAAATCTTCCGATGATGATAGTTGCAGGAACAAGCATTTTTTCTATACTTATTTCATCTTCGACAAGTGTTACAAATTATATTTCAATGGGTGTTCATGTTTTGCCTTTTTTATTATTAATTTCAATAGCAGGTATAATAGCGGGTTCATTTTTAGGTCCTATTGTATTAAAATCAAAGTATGTCAAAGAAGAATATTTGAATTATACGCTAATAGCAGTATTAATATTTATTGGGATTTTTTATATATTTAAATAACGCCGATATATTTTTTACCTTCTGTTCTATCCTCTGCTCTATATGCCTAAAATTGTAGATAGAAATTATTAAAAGTGTAGTAATGCTTTAGTAAAACTGGATGAGCCGTCCAAATACCGACGGCTATAAACCGTACCTGCTTGCGCGGGAATGACTGCATATAGCGAGTGAAACGATAAATATTAGCAAAGTCATTCCCGCCGCGTAGGCGGGAAAGTTCTAAAGTAGAAACGTACGCCGTTTCTATTCGCGATGCTATTAAGCCATATAAATGCACGCCGTTTATGGCGAAGCGGTAAGCCAGAATAAAATTATCTATCGGCAATTTTGGGTGGCAATTTTGGGTTTTATATATATCTATTATTTTATTCGTTCAATTTTATGATGATTTATAATTATTAAATAATATTAATAATTATATTGCATACAATAATAAAATATGATATATATATTCAATAAGATTGATAATAAAATTATGTTTTATTTTTGTTATATATCTTAAACATATATCTTAAACATATATCTTAAATATATATCTTAAATAAATAAGCAAATAATCAAATATGGTTTTAAAATTAACTACTAAATTAACGTAAGGAGGATTAAAATGTCTGAAACAGTTTCTTTAAAAGGTAATAAGGTATCATTGGCAGGGCCGACATTAAATGTAGGGGATAAAGCTCCTAAAGTTATTGTTGTAGCTAAAGATTTAAAGGAAAAGGAGGTAGGCGGTGAAAATGTAAAAGTTCAATTAATAATTACCGTACCTTCGCTTGATACCCCTGTTTGCGAAACGGAAGCCAAAAAATTTAATGAAATGTTGTCAAAATTTGAAAATATTGATGTTAATATTATATCAATGGATTTGCCTTTTGCTCAGAATAGATTTTGTGAAAGTTTTAATATAAAAAATATTACCGTAGCATCGGATTTTAGAAATAGAGATATGGGAAAATACGGCGTTATTATAGGTGAAGGCGCCTTAAAAGGATTAACGGCAAGAGCTGTTTTCGTTGTAAATAAAGAAGGTAAAATTACATATAAGCAATTAGTCCCTGAAATAACGCAAGAACCAAATTATGAAGAAGTGTTAAACGCTTTAAAATAATTTGAAAAATGATATTCTTAAGATAAATCTTAATCTTGCGATATAAGATATAAATTGCAAAAAATTATTAAAACCTTAATAAATACTGATATTAATGAAAGTTATGGTATTTATTTCAGATAGTATTTATATAATATTATTAACACCGATTAAAAATTTTATATCGCAGGATTAATGATAAAAACAATAAGTAATAATAAAAAAACAAAACAATAATAACTCAAGCTATAATTTTATTAATCTTTACAAAAGTTGAGAAAAAAGTCGCCCCTCCTCCGATATCCGATAAATCATCAGACGTTAAAGCATTTACGCCGCTTTGGTTTTTATAATCTTCTTTCCACCATAAACCTGCAGAAACTACAACGCCCGGTAAGACAGAATCTATAATTTTAGCTTTTATTAAAACGCAGCCCCTTTCATTTTCAATTTTAACAATATCCTCGTCGTTTATTTCTAATTTCTTGGCATCTGTAGGGTTAATTTCTAAAAATGGCTCATTGGCTTTAATTTTAAGAGAAGATATATTTGCAAAAGTAGAATTTAAAAAAAAATGATTTGGAGGAGTTATAAGCGTAAAAGGAAAGTCAGGATTCTTACAGTTGTTTGATTTATTATCTAAATCTTCCGCGTTTACGATCTTTTTAATATGATTGATGTGATTATCATTATTTGTAGTGCTGCATGAAATGTAATTTTCATTTTTTTGGCTTTTTTCTTTATCATTTAAGTATTCTTCTGCTTTAATAATCGGTTTATAATTTGGCATATCAAATAAGCCTAATTCTGCAAGCTTTTTGCTTTTAAATTCAATTTTTCCGGAAGCTGTTAAGAAATTAAAGTCGGCAAATGGACGCTCAGGAATATTTAGCATTATAAATCTTTCTTTTTTAAGCCGTTCAAGCGTTATGCCTTTATCGTGCCAGTAAGGAAGATCTAAAGCTTGACGGGCTATGTCTTCTTCGCAATCTGAAAAACATGGTTCCGTATATCCTAACCTTTTTGCCAATAGCTTAAATACTTCTATGTTTGGTTTAGCTTCACCTATCGGAGAAATTACAGGGTCCGCCCATTGAATTGATGTGTGCCAATAGCTTGCGTAAAGGTCGGCATGTTCAAAACTTGTGGTTGCAGGAAGAATAATGTCTGCCCATTTTGCCGTATCCGTCATTATCTGTTCATGGACTACCGTAAAAAGGTCTTCTCTTGCTAAACCTTTCAGGACTAAATTTTGATTGGGAGCCACAATCGCCGGATTGCTGTTATACACATACAGCGAACGGATCGGTGCCGGCGTCGGCAAGTTAAGTCCGCATAATATTTTTCCAAGCTGCACCATATTAATAATTCTAGTTTCAGAATATTTTTTATTTAAGGCGGGTCTTTCTATCGCTTCATTATTAAACGGAAAATATCCTGAATTTGATTTTAATGCTCCGCCGCCTTTATATTGCCATGCTCCGATTAATGCGGGCAGCAAAGAAATAATCCATGTATTTATACCTCCGTTGTTGTGATGTTGAAGACCATTACCTATACGAATAAAACTTGATTTTGTTTTTGCGTAAAGATGAGCTAATTCTTCAATAGTTTTTGATGTTAAACCTGTAAGGTCGGCAACTCTCTCAGGAGGATATTGCATCGCCTGTTCGTAAAATTCATTAAAACCGTATGAGTATTTTTCTAAAAATACTTTATCCTCTAAGTTATCCCTTAATATTATATAAGATAAACCTAAAGCTAAAGCGCCGTCCGAACCGGGTAGAATTAAATAAAAATTATCTGCCCATTTTGCCGTTTTATTGCGATGAACATCTATCGCTATAATTTTAGCGCCGTTTTTACGCGCATTATCCGCTAAAATAGCTTGATGCATATTTGTTTCCAAAACATTAATGCCCCAAAATATTATAAGCTTTGAATTGACTGTTTCCGTCGGATTTATGCTTTTAGAGTCTCCGTAGGCTAATTGATAGCCCAAGCCCCCTGCCGTCGAACATATAGTCCTGTCTAGTCTTGTAGCGCCGATTTTATTAAAAAGCCGCCTATCCATACTGCCTTTATTAATTATGCCTTCTGTTCCTCCGTAAGAATACGGCAAAATACATTCAGGTCCGTATTTTACTGTTAAATCCCGCCACTTTTTTACTATTTCATCTATGGCAGCTTCCCAGCTGATGCGTTCAAAATTATTATTTTCAGCTTCTGATTTAATTTGAGTTCCATCTTTTTTTCCAATTCTGTGCATAGGATAAAGTATTCTTGACGGACTATAAATACGTTCGGGATAAGCGCGGACTTTTTCGCAAATAATGCCTTTAGTCATTGGGTGAGATAAATCGCCTGATACTTTGACGATTTTCTTATAAATTATTTTTTGATTTTTTACCTCTGTTCCGCTCTCTATTTTAGCAGTTGGCGCTGCTTTAATTTCTGATTCTATTTCTGCTTTTGTTTCAATGACCGTTTCTGCTTTTAATGCGCATGTATCAGGACAATCGTGCGGACAGACCGAGTAATAAATTGCCATATTTATATCCTTTTATTTTTATTTATATCCATAATTTATTTGATAAAATGTCAATTTGGATAGTATATGATACTTCGCCCGTATTTATTTATATTTACAGTTTTTTTATATAAAAAATTTAAGCTTTAAATATTATTTATTTTACTATTTTACCTTATTTTTAATTTACTAACAATTTATTATTTTTTTAATATATAAATTATAAAATATACTTTAATAAAGTCAATTTTTATAATATAATCAATTCTTCTGTTATCGGTTAAAAATAAAAAAAATTAGAACAGTTTTATTTGCTATATAAAACTTTATAAGATTAACGATACGATGTATTTAATTTTAATTTAAATTAATTTAAAGTTATTTTTTATAATCTACTAATGTAATGCTGTTTACAAACAACTTATTTTATTTTTTGTCTTTTTTTGTATTTATTTTTGGCTTAGTTATCGGAAGTTTTTTAAATGTGGTTATTTATAGACTCCCGGAAGGTAAGTCTTTATTATTCCCCGCCTCGTCATGTCCCGATTGTAAAACAAAAATTAAATTCTATGACAATATTCCTATTGTCAGCTATCTTTTATTAAGAGGAAAATGCCGTTCTTGCGGTAAAAAAATATCATTAATTTATCCTATCATTGAATTTTTAACAGCCGTTTTATTTTATTTATTATTTGTTAAAATTTTTTACAGGGCATTTTTTTATTTTGATATAACCCCTTATAATTTATCATTATTCAAAAATTATTTAACCTACAATTTTTTATTATTTATATCATATAGTTTTTTTATATTTATTTTAATCCCAATTTCTTTTATAGATTTTTTTCATAGAATAATTCCCGATTTATTAAATATCATACTAATTATAGCTGGATTTTTATTTAATATTTTTTTATTGCATAAAAGTTTTTTATTTCCTTTTATCGGTTTTATTACGGGCGGATTATTTTTTTATTTAATAGCTGTTTCTTATGATTTAATAAGAAAAAAAGAAGGCTTAGGCGGCGGCGATATAAAATTAATAGCCGGAATCGGAACGTTTGTAGGCATTAAAGGCGTTATTTTTACAATATTTGCAGGCTCTTTTTTTGGATTATCAGGATTTATATTAGGCGGTTTATATTTGTATATACAAGACCGCGCAAAAATAATAAGTAATCAGAGCAATAAAAAAAAATTAATTCAAAACGACAGTAATTATAATAGCATCTATCATAGCGATGACATTAGCAATTCCAATTCAAAAATAAATTTAGAAAAATTAGAATTAAATAAAACCGATGAAAATTTTATATCGTCAAAAATACCGTTTGGACCATTTTTGTCAATGGCTGCTATTTTTTATTTATTTTATGGAAATTATCTAATTAACATATATATAAATTTTATAAAAAGATAATGCAAATGAATAATAGCCTCTATAAAAATAGATAATTTTAATTACCGGCTATATTTTTAATAATAGCAGGTATTCTTTTAAAACAGAAAAACAGCCTTTTAACACTTCTTTGCTATGATTAGATTTAGAAATCATAATGCAGCCTTCAAATGATGCGATTATAAAATTTGCAGCTAAATTTTCATCTAATTCTTGTTTAATAATTTTTTTTGTTTTTGATATTTGTAAAGCTTTTTTTATATGGTTGTGCCACATTATTATTATTTCATTAGTTAATTTTGAAAGGATAGGGTCTTTTGCGGATAATTCAAGAATTAAATTTCCTAAAGGACATCCTGTTTTGGCAAGATTATCGGCGTTATTTAAATATACGCCGTCAATAATTTTACATATTTCATCAATAGGATTAACTGCCGTGCGAACAGTCGACCATTGACTGTCAAAAAAAGGCTTTATTATTTCTTCTATTACTGCGATAGCAATATCTTTTTTTGATTTAAAATAATAATAGATACAACCCTTTGTTGCATTAATATTATCTATAATATCCTGTATACCTGTACCTTCATAGCCTTTTTCAAGCATTAAGACATAGGCTGTATCTATTATTTCTATTCTTTTGTAATCTTTATTTTTAACTGCCATTTTTAGTGAATTCTTAGTCAATATTGACATACGATAATATAATAATATATTCAAATTACATATTTTTAAAGCTTTATTTAAAATTGTTATTTGAAATAAAATTTCGTATTTGTTTTTAATACTATATTATTTGCTGAAAAGTGAAATATAAATTGTTGACTGATATGCAATATCTATATGTATAAAAATGTATAGAATGTATAGATATATTACAGCATTGTTAAAAAGTTAACGGCTGATAACCTTCGGACATAAATTGAGCTATAGCTTGACCTGCGTGAACCATTTCAACTTTTTTATCAATCAAAACTTGACTTATCCCATAACCTTCGGCAACTGCAACACATGCCTGCGGCACTATATTGTTGTTTAAAACTTGCTCATAAGCTTCTATGATTTCTTTATCTTCTGTTTTAGCAATAAAATCTTCTCCCGGTCCAAAAAAAATCAATTTAACATCTTCAAACGCTCCGCTGTTTTTCGTTCTCCACGCAACATTAAGACCAAGTTTAACTTTGACAGGATTATCGTTTCCAGATAAAATAATAATCAATGCTTTTGCTTTCGACATAGCAGTATCTCCTTTTTAATTTAATTAATTTAAATAGCTGAGTTAAAATTTTTGTTTTTATTTATTTAAAAATTCATATTGAAAAATATTATATATTTAATAAATAATCTAAATTTTTTATATTTATTGGTTATAAATACCGACCAGTTTGTATTTTACAATATATATAAAAAAATGTCAACAAATAAAATTAACTTTAATTTTTTGCATAATAAAATAATTATTTATAGCATATATTAATTTAATAATTATATATATAAAATAATTAACATTACTTCTTTAATTAATTTATAGTTTTTATTTATAATAATAAAATATTATATTTCATCATTAATAGCTATTTGCTGACCCAGGTATTACCTTTAATTTTAAATCTCCACGGCAAGAAAACATGTTCTTCTGCATAGTCAATGCCTATTCTTGTCGTTTCTATTATATCTTTATTAGAAATATTTACACTTCTGTCTTCCAGCCATATTTCAAGTTTATTTTTATATTCATTCTCGCATATCGCAATACCGTTATGCCTTAAATCAATTCCTAATGCTATTGTTAAAAGACCAGGTCCTGAAGTAATCCTATTTAATATCGCGTTAACGCTACCTATTTTATGGATCGGAAAATCATTTTTAAAAAAAACATCATTCTTATTTTTATTTTTTAATTTTAATCTCCTCATTTTTCTTTGCATCATTATATCAATGCCGATTTCTGGCTCTATAGCTCTTATTAGAACGGCGTTTGCCGTATTTTCTTTACCTGTTATGACATTAAACAAATAATACATTCCGTAACAAAAATAAACATAAGCATTTCCGCCTTCTTTGTATAAATTTTCATTTCTTTTGGTTCTGCGATTATTGTAACCATGAGATGCTTTATCTTCAGCTCCGAGATACGCTTCAACTTCAACTATTTTTCCGCCTGCTATACCTTCTCCGTCAATATCCGTCAATAAATATTTCCCTAATAATTCTTTAGCTACTTGCAATGTATCTTCTCTGCTTAAAAATGATTTTTGAAGTTTTGGGTATTCCATAGTTTAAAAGTTTAAAAGTTTAAAAGTTTAAAATATTAAAATATTAAAATATTAAAATATTAAAATATTAAAATATTAATAAAAAATTTATAAAATAGCCGGCTATATTATATATAGATATATTAGCGCATATTTTATAATAATTAACCGCGCCGCCTATATTCAGATATCCCTATTTATTAAATAATATAATGTTAATTAAAAAGAATCTTTTAATAATTCAAACGCCTCTTTTTCGCCTATTGCGACCGGATTGTTCAAAACTGCAAAATTCATAGTCGTAAAAGCTTCTTTCTCAATTTTTTCTAATTTATCTTCGCTGACTCCTAAGTCTTTAAGTTTTATATTTAAATTGACATCCGAAAGCATTTTTTTAACGGTTTCTATTAATTCGTAAGCCATATCTTCTTCAGTTTTATTTCCTTTAATTTTTCCAAATATATTGGCGACTTTAGCATATTTTTCTCTGCAAGTTTTATCTTTAATATTTAGTTTCATAGATTCAATAATCAAAACCGCTAATCCTGCTCCATGAGCAATGTTTGGAAAATTACCCGACATGGGATGTTCAAGCGCATGTATTATGCCGACGCCTGCAGAATCAATCGCCAATCCTGCTAACGCTGAAGCCATTGCCATATCTGACCTTGCCTTAATATTTTCAGGTTCATTGTAGGCTACAATAAAGCTTTCTCTTAGCAAAGCAAATGTCTTTTCACAATAACTGTCAGCGATTGGATTGCTTGTTTTTCCCGTATATGCTTCTAAAACATGAACAAAAACATCAAAGCCTGTCGTTGCTGTAACATATTGAGGCATTGATTTCATAATAACGGGGTCGATAATAGCTTCCTTAGGATACATACATTCATATCCAAACCCCGGTTTCTCGCCTGTTTTAGTATTTGTCATAACTGAAAATCTATTAACTTCTGATCCTGTACCTGATGTAGAAACGATAGTTATAACTGGCAAAGCATCTTTCGGCTCAACTTTTAGATAATCCCAGACAGGTATATTGTCTTTTGCCGCAACGGCAATAGCCTTAGCTGAATCAAGAGGGCTTCCTCCTCCAAGACCAATTATTAAATCAATATTTTTTTCTTTAGCAAGTTTTGCCGCTGTATCAATTTCATCTATTGTCGGATTTGGCGTAATATCGGAAAATATGATAGAATTTACGCCTTCTTTTTCTAAAATATCAATCAGTTTGCTAATCACGCCGGATTTTTGCATTGATGATTTTCCCGTTACAATTAATGCATGCGTGCCATATTTTTTTGCAATTTTACCTGCATCCTGCAATGAATCTGTCCCAAAATGAATTTTTACAGGATTAAAAAAATTAAAAGACATAAAATTATCTCCTTATAGTACTTATTATAGTACTTAATTGAATATATTTATTTTTAAATTTAAATTGATGTAAAAAAATAAAATTGAACAATCAATATGATGCTATTTGAAATATTTGAAATTATTTAGTATCTCTTTATTTTTATTGTATCATTTTAATATTATTTCTTCAAATAATACTATCTTAATCCTGCAATAGAAATTTTTAACATTATAAAGTTTGAATAGTTTTTAATGCAGGATTAAGGTACTAATTTTAGAAGGATAAAAAGACTAATTTGTGATATAATTTTATAAAAAAATCAAATATTACATCTTTTAATCATTTGATTATTACGATTGTTGATTATTATCTTAACTATCTTTAATAAATAAATAATAAATAAATTTAATCAAATAAACATTTTTTTATCGCGAAAAACTATTGTTTTAAATATATTAACATAAGCATATTTAGCTTCTGCATATGGAAACCTGTCATAAATATGCGAAAACTTATTGTTTTAAACTTATTTATCTATAATAAATAAGTTATATGGCAGTTAAGTAAGTTATTAATCAAATAATATAATAATTTAATAATTATTTTTGTAAGGTGCATAAATGAATGATACTAATAAAGAAATTGATGCTGATATTAAAATATCCCCTCATCTTTTAAATGGCGATATTAAAGGGTTAACTTCCGAGGAAGCTGAAAAATTAATAAAACAGTATGGATTAAATGCAATTAAAGAACAAAAAAAAAGTTCTTTAATTATTTTTCTTTCGAAATTCTGGGGTCCTGTTTCCTGGATGCTGGAATTTACCTTTATTATTGAATTAATTCTTGAGAAATACGCTGAAGCTTATATTATTATCGGTTTAATTTTATTTAATGCAATTATTGCTTTTACCCAGGAGCACAAAGCAAATGAAGCTCTTGAATTATTAAAGCAGCAGCTTAAAATCATTACTCGAGTTTTAAGGGACGAAAAATGGATAAAATTGTCTGCCGAAGAATTAGTCCCCGGAGATACTATTCATATAAGAATGGGTGATTTAGTACCTGCAGACACTGAAATTATATCGGGCGATGTGATGGTTGACCAATCGTCTTTAACAGGTGAATCCCAGCCTGTTGACCGAAACCCCGGCGGAACTGTTTATTCCGGTTCGGTAATTAAAAGAGGAGAAGCAACTTGTAAGGTTATTGCCACAGGCGCTTCAAGTTATTTCGGCAAAACTGCAGAGTTAATTAAATCTGCTAAAACTAAAGGACATTTAGAAGAACTTATAATGAAAATAGTAAAATATTTTATTATGATTGACGGCATTTTAGTAGGAGCAATTTTAATTTATGCCTTTATACACAAATTAAATTTTGGCGAAATTTTGCCTTTTGCTTTAATTTTGCTTGTAGCGTCTATTCCCGTTGCCCTTCCTGTTACATTTACTTTAGCCACGGCTCTTGCATCATTAGAACTATCCAAAAAAGGTATTCTTGTAACTCATCTTTCTGCTATTGAAGATATTGCTTCAATGGAAGAATTATGCAGCGATAAAACAGGAACTTTGACAACTAACATTATTTCGCTTTCCGCATTTAAATCTTTTAAACCTTTTAGCGATAATGAACTTTTTTTATATGCAAGACTTGCCTCTGACGAATCTTCCCAAGATCCTATTGATATATCTATAATTTCTTTCATAGAAAATAATAAAATTAATATTACGGAAATTGGCAATAAATTAAAATTTATTCCTTTTGACCCTCAAACAAAGAGGTCTGAATCTATTATTGAAAAATTTAACGATAAGCAAAAAATCAGGATCGCAAAAGGTTCGCCTATAGTCATATCGCAAATCACTTACGATTCTGATTTAATTTCTAAAGAATCAACTAATTTTGAGGCAAAAGGTTTTCGTGTTCTAGCAGTCGCTATGGGAAATGAAAATGATGAAAAATTAACTCTCGTCGGTCTTTTAGGTTTATCGGATCCGCCTCGCGAAGATTCAAAACAATTATTGCAAGAACTCAAAGATTTAGGCATTAGGGTTAGAATGGTTACAGGGGATACCGAATTAACGGCAAAAACAATTGCAGGCAAAATTGGATTGGGTCAGCATATATGCCAGCGTGAGTGCTTTAAAAACCCTGCAGACTGCGATGTTTTTGCCGGAGTATTTCCCGAAGATAAATTTCATCTTGTTCAAGGCTTACAAAAACTTAAAAGGATAACAGGAATGACGGGCGACGGAGTAAACGACTCTCCTGCACTAAAACAGGCAGAAGTGGGCATTGCAGTTTCAAATGCGACAGACGTTGCAAAAGCATCGGCAAGCTTAATTTTGACAAAACCTGGGTTAGAAAATATTGTAGATGCCGTTAAAGACGGAAGAATGGTTTATCAGAGAATGCTGACGTATACTTTAAATAAAATTTCTAAAACATTTCAGGTTGCTTTTTTTCTCAGTCTTGGATTATTAATTTTTGGAGTGTTTGTAACGACCCCTACTCTTATTCTAATTTTAATCTTTGCTAACGATTTTGTCACTATGTCACTATCTGAAGATAATGTCGTGTATTCAAATAAACCGGATAAATGGCATATCAAACTAATTGTATCTGCATCGTTAATTATTGCAGGCGCATGGCTTATTTATTCATTCTTAGTTTATATTATAGGCGCTGATGTTTTAAATTTATCTCTGGCAAAGATTCAGACCTTAGTATTCCTTGCGTTAGTATTCAGCGGTCAGGCGACTGTATATCTTGTTAGAGAAAGAAGGCATTTTTATAAATCCCGCCCTGGAACTTATTTATTGCTTGCTACGATAGTTGATCTTATTGCTGTAAATTTAATGGCATATTTTGGCATATTAATGACGCCTATTTCTTTAATTGATATGTTAACCTTATTAATCGGAACATTTATTTATATGGTTATATTGGATTTCATAAAATTTCCATTAATGAAAAAATTAATCAGCTGATTTAGAATTAATTTTAATAACTTTCTAAAATTAAATAAAAAATATTATACCATCATTATAATAGAATTAAGCTATCATACATAATAACGGTATAATATTTTTACTTCAAGTTCATTTAATCTTATATATACGGTATATTAAAATTTATTTTAAAATTATTGCTTTGAATGGATTTGCATAAAATAAAATAAATGTAATTAATAGCGCATACAATGCTAATGATTCCATAATTGCCATGCCTGTAATCATCCATACAACAAGTTTCTTTTCCATAGCGGGATTTCTACCCATAGATTCCAACGCGCCCCTGACGGCACTTCCCATGCCGACACCAGCACCGATAACACCTAATCCGATAGCTAATCCGCCGCCAAGTGCTGAAAGTCCAAAGAACAAGCTCTTAGACATAATATCTGCATGCGAAGCAGCTATTGTATGTACTGTTCCAGCCATATTATTAGTTGCTGTATTTGCTGCAAAAACTTTAGCGCTTTCAAACAATATAATTGCGAAAGCTGCTAAAAAAGAAAAAAATTTAAACATTTCCCCTCCAATATAATATTATTTTAAAAATTAATTTATTATCTTATCTATTAATTTTATTGTTATTGAATTTAGAGCGCATTCTCTCCCTCTCCCATTTCTTCTGATTCAAGAGAAAGCGCAATATAAATGATAGCTAAAAGATAAAAAACGAAAGCTTGCATAAAATCGGTAAAAATTTGCATATACATCATTATAGCCGGAACAACCCAAGGAAGCAAAAACAATAAAACCGTTACCATAA
The DNA here is from genome assembly GCA_021794255.1 of bacterium. The sequence goes on from JAJYRF010000019.1 coordinate 14,085, forward strand.
ATCCTTCTGCAAATATATTTGCAAATAGTCGCAATGCATGGGAAAAAGGTCTTGAAAGCGCGGACATAACTTCTATTATTATCATTATCGGAGCCAATACTATTAACGGACCTAAAAATTTCTTTAAATATTTAACCTTATGTTTTTTTACCCCCATAAAATGAGATAAAACAAACACAATCAAAGCTAATGCAGCGGTTGTATCAATTGTTTCCGTAGGAGACGTAAATCCCGGAATACTCCCTATCAAATTAGAGAATAATATAAAGATAGCAAAAGAAGCAATTAAAGGCAAATATATTGCGCCTTCGTCACCAATTATTTCTTTAAGAAAATATTCCGTCATTATTATAATAAGCTCGGCAAAACTTTGAACCGCACCCGGAACAACTTTTAAACTTTTTCCAATAATGAATGAAAGAGAAAGAACTATTATCATCGTAATAATAGTCATAGTCCAGTAAATCGGAATCCCGGGAATATTAATTAATATCGGCGCTTTTAGCATATATCAAAACCTCATAAATTTAATATAATTTAAAAATTTTAATAATGATTATACAATTAATGTTTTAATTATAATAATAATTTATTTAATATATAAATTTAAATACTAAACGTTTATACGCAATTTAAACAAAAACTTTACAGTATCCTAAATATAAATTTAATAATATAAAATTAATGCATATAATATATAATTATTAATATTATTATTTCATTAATAAATCAGGCCAAAATATCCATGCCCATAAAATTGAAAAAGGCATAATTGTAAAACCGATAGAAACTCCGATAAAATTATAACTAATTAATTTATATGTTATTATAAAAAAAAAAGTAGTTAAGAGCAAGTTTTTTATTAAATTAAAAATTGCTAAAACAGGATTTAAATTTTTTATATGTTTAGAAATGTATAGACTCATATTAATATAAAAAGCAAAAGCAATTACAAAACCGATAGATATATTTAACGCAAAATTTATATTATTAAAAACGATTGCCGTAAATAAACCTGCTATAAAAAAAATAGCTAGACCGATTATAAAAGGAATATTAATAAGCGGTGATATATTTTGATAATTTTCATACTTTAGTATTAAGTTCTTTTTTAACTTGTTTATAAATTTCATAAATTCCCGCACTAAATCCTATTATTGTAAAAATAATCACAAAAAGATAAATATACCCCGTATATTTATCTAAATAATATCCTATAATAAATCCTATGATAGAAGCAATTATAACATTCAAACCAAGAGAACTCATTCTTGTTATTTGTTTTATAAACTCTTTATCCATATAACATTTATTAATAATTAAATTATATAATTTTTATAAATTTAATAGTATAAATTAATTTAATTAAAAAATTTTTAAATTATTTTTTATTATAATTATTGACAATTTACTAAGATTATTATTAATTATTTTACAATTCTGTTTTTATTTATTACTTATATTCTTTATTTAAAGTTTCTGGTAATTATAATTATTATTTATTTATTATACTAATTACTGTATTAAGTTTTTAATAGAAAATTTTTTTAAATGATAACTTATTGCAAAACAGGCATTTACTTATATTAAAGTAAATGCCTGCAAAATTTTACCTGCAAAATTTTAATTGATAATATTTAAATAATTTAAATCTCGTTATTCATAATAATTGCAATCAATAATCTAAATCATTTATATTCAATTTATATTTTATTTTAATGAATCTAAATACTCTGCCACTGTTTTTAATTGCGACGGATTCAAATTATGATTAGGCATCATAGTTGAAGGAGTATGAACTTTAGGCGTATTTATCTGAACTTCAATCCAATGAATGCTATGACCTTTAGTTCCTTCTTGTGAAAGATTAGGTCCGACAGCGCCTCCTTTTCCGTTAATAGTATGGCATGCTAAACATCCTTGAGCATTAATTACTTTCATTGCTGCAGTTTTTAAATTTGCATTATTTGAAACTGGAGCAACTTTAACAGCAACTTTATGCTTTAATTTTATTTTTGTTGTTGTTTTTGATTTAACGCTTTTTGAAGCTGCAGGTTTCCCCCAGGGTAATGATACGGGCGGAGTCCATTTTATATGCTCCTTTGCAAGATGCTGATTATAAGCGATAATATTTAAAGAATCTAAATATTTAACAACTTCTTTCCCCTCTACTGTTGTAATAGGGCATCCGTTAACTACTTTCATTTGTTTAAGAACAAGATGTTTCCATGGACCGTAAGCCTTCCCGTTATATCTTTCAACTCTGTTTAAAGTATGACATATAACGCACTTATCATTCAAAAGTCCGAATCCTTTCTTTACCGGCCACGGATACACTATTGGCGGAACATATTTAGATCCGCTGAGATTCATTGTCTGGTAAATTATTCTATTTGTACCTCTTGCCGCTATTTTCATATACCCCATTAAAGGCACATTAAATGCAACGCATAATCCGCCGATTATAAGAAAAAATTGAGGTATTTTTGAAATATTTCCAAATTTAAAATTAGGCGTTAAATCTTTAAGATAATATCCTAAAACCATAAACCCCGTCAAAAACAATCCCGCAAGCGCAAGATATTTTACAGGTTGCATATTACCTAAAACACCCATCGAAAGAGGTAAATCGCCAAATATTAACGATATAATCGCCACTATTATTAAAAATCCAAGCAAACCCACTGATATAGTTGGTTTGCTTTTGTCTCTTCCATTTATTAATTTCCACAGCATATAAATAAAATTTAAAATCAATGCGACGCCAAACGATTCTAAAAAGTCATACATTATCCATTGATATTTTCCGAGCATTATTCTATTAAATCCTGTACTGGCGGTAGCTCTGTAATGCTTAAACCATCCAAAATATATTATTGGATACATAAGAAGAAACGTAACAGTTATAATGCTTGCGAAAGAACCCATCCAGTCGTAAAATTCTTTATCTTCTTTTTTTGAAGACGCGATATATCTGACGGCAGCATAAATTGCGAGCATAGCGCCTGCAAGAACAAATAACTGAACATTTTTTTCAATAACCATTAAAATTGACATTGGAGTTCTTATCGCAGTCTGCGGAGTCGGACCCATCGTATAGCTTTCCGTTATTGTATAAAAAATATCCGACAAAAACCCAAAGATAAATGCCATTATTCCGATAAAAACATTCCAGCCTTGATGTCTATTATTAGCTTTGGCATCAAATCCTATATAATATAAAGCTCCGAGAATTAAAAATATTAAGAGCGAATCCATAGAATAACCGATAATTCCCGGCTGAAGTTTATTTATCAATATCCAGAAGTTTGGTATGCCGTTTCTTAATAGGCTTAAAAAATAAAAATAAATAATCGTCTGAATTGTTCCAATTATTAATGAAATAAGAATTAAAGGTTTTGCCAGCCTAAAATACCTGTCCTCTTTTTTAAATATACCTATATAATGAGATATAAATGCGATTGCCATAAATCCTAAGGCTAATCTATTTATAAAAAGATTAAATATATCTATAGTTCCTAAGTTCATTTTAATTTACTCCTCTTAAATATATAATTGTTATTGGCGACTTCGTAATTAATATTTAATAATAAATTAGGTTTATTTTTTATATTATTGCAGTTTATAATCATTGCAATTTTTATAAAATCAATAATATTTAATCTATTTTCCAATTAACCCAAATATATTATCTATAAAAACATTAAACTGTCGCCGGCGCCTTAGGTTCTCCGCCGATTAATGTTAAATAAACTAACAAAAGGAGAAACACTATTCCTAAAATAGTTGCCGCAGGTCTCTTAAGCGGACTTCTTTCCTTTGTTCTGTCAATAAACGGAAGAGCAAATAATATTGCAAAACCGATTGAAGGAACAAGAAATGTTGAAAATATAATAAGTCCATGTCCCGGGAAATATTTTAACAATTCCTCGTTAGCAAGAAAATACCAGTCGGCTTCTGGAGCAAAATTAAGAGCTAATGGTCTATACATAGGTCCGATAGGAGCGCCAAAATAAATCGCTAAAAGATATACAATGGCAAAAACAACTATTGAAACAATCATATCTTTATAAAATTGATCAGGGAAAAACGGTATCGTTGCATCTGGATGCTGCCATTTTTTTTCATCATCATCGCTCAGTTTGCTGTTTTTATATTCTAAAGCCATACCTTGATGACCTGTCTTTCTTATTAAGAATAAATGTATCGGTATAAACATTATTACTACAATAGGCAGCAGCCAAACATGGACCGCAAAAATATGCTGCATTGTCAAAACACTCGTCTCGGTTCCACCTTTTGCGATTTCTCTTATGTAACCTCCAATAAATGGAGTGTGCGATGCAACATTAGTAAGAACGTTTATCGTCCACCATGAATTTTCATTTCCGACTAACATATATCCGGTCAAACCTAAAACTACGACTACGGAAAATAAAACCATACCCGCGATCCATTGCATTTCTCTAGGTTTTTTATAAGCTCCGGAAAAATATACCCTTGACATATGAATAAGAAGAATAAATATCATTGTAAAAGCGCCCCAAAGATGTATGCCTAACAATATATTTCCATAAATAACATGATGTTTTATAAAGTAAGTTGCATTTCTTGCTATCGGAAAATAAGGTACATAATAAAATAATAGAAACATGCCTGTTACTACCTGAACAACAAAAAGGAAAGCAAGTAAGCTTCCAAATGTATATGCCCAGCCTCCCCGTCTCGGTATCCTTTCGCCGTTAAATTCTTCTATAACTTTGGTTAGACCGATTCTTTCATCAAACCAATTTTGAATTTGTTTAAACATCAGATCCCCCTGTCTTTTGGATTGTCTTTAAACTTATTTTGAATGTAAACAGTATTTTTTTCCATTTTATGAACCCACTGATAGAGAGGTCTTGGCGGAGGTCCGCCGACTACTTGGCCTGTTATGTTAAACATACCTCCATGGCACGGGCATAGAAATTTTTGTCTTGCAGGTACCCAATGTAAAGGACATCCTAAATGAGTGCACTGATTAGAAAAGAATAGCAAATCTCCATTAACCTGTTTTACGACAACTACCTGTCTAGGCAATGTATTAATAGACCATCCTTCTTTAACTCTAAAATAAACAGGCACAAATTTTGGAACTAACGGTTTTAAATTTAAATCACTGATTTTGCCAAGCTTTGTCCAGACAATATCTCTTTTTTTAAACAATGGATTTAAAACTGCTCCGAGAATCGGAACTGCTAACGCGATACCGATAACAGTAGAAATCAATCCAATGACAACCATCATAAAAGTTCGCCTTGAAGGCGACTCTTCCGAGCTTTTTGCCATTTTTAACCCCCCTTTTATTTAGATATAATGAATTAAAAATAACTAACTAATTTAAAAATTTGAGCTGAGTAGGCGTATGAATATTTATTATTAATGATGTAATAAATTTTATTTTATTACAAATTTATTTTTTATCACTATATGAGGCTAAAGTCAATACTTTTTTTGTCTTTTTATTTTTGGTAATATGGCTTAAAATTAATATTTTATATATTATTAATATCTATTTCATTTTTTAAATATTTCCCCGTCAATGAATTTTCGTTCAGTATTATTTCATAAGGATTTCCTCCCGCAACTACATAACCGCCGCCGTCTCCTCCTTCGGGTCCTATATCAATTATATAGTCTGCGCATTTTATTACATCCATATTATGTTCAATTACAACAACGGTATTTCCTGAATCAACTAATAAATTAATAATTTTTAATAATTTTTTTATATCTTCAAAATGTAATCCCGTCGTAGGTTCATCTAAAATATAAAGTGTTTTAAACTCATTTGGTCTTGACAGTTCTTTTGACAATTTTATTCTTTGAGCTTCCCCTCCCGAAAGAGTCGTCGCAAGCTGCCCTAAACTAATATAATCCAATCCCACGTCGATTAAAAATTTTATTTTATGCGCAAGCGGCGGTATACTTCCGAAAAAATCATAAGCTTCTTTAAAAGTCATATTTAAAACATCGTAAATATTTTTATCTTTGTATTTAATCTCAAGCGTTTGACTGTTATATCTTTTGCCTTTGCAAACATCGCAAGTGACGTAAACATCCGGCATAAACAGCATCTCTATTTTTTTAACCCCGTCTCCGGCACAGGCTTCGCATCTTCCTCCTTTCACATTAAAACTAAATCTGCCTGGCTGATATCCTCTTATTTTTGATTCTTTAGTTTCTGTGAATAATGACCTGATTATTGTAAAAATACCGGTATAAGTTGCAGGATTAGATCTCGGTGTTCTGCCGATGGGGGATTGATCAATATCTATAACTCTGTCAATTAGATTTATGTTTTCAATGAAATCAACATGAAATTTTGAAAAATCTTTTATTCCGTTTTTATAGTTTGATACTGCCGCATATAGTGTATCTATAATCAATGTGCTTTTACCTGAACCTGAAACTCCGGTAACACATATTAAATTGCCGAGAGGAATTGAAACATCTATATTTTTTAAATTGTTTTTTTTAGCTCCCGTAATTTTTATAAAACCTTTATCCTGATTTCTTATTATTGCAGGAATATCTATTTTTAATTTTTTAGTTAAATATTTTCCAGTCAGAGAATCCGAGTTGTTCATTATTTCTTCAGGAGTTCCCGCAGCCACGACATATCCTCCGTTTTTTCCCGCTCCTGGTCCCATATCAATAATATAATCGGATTTAAGCATAGTCAGCTCATCATGTTCTACAACTAATACGCTATTGCCTTTATCTCTTAAATCAAATATGGTTTTTAAAAGCCTTTCATTGTCCCGCATATGAAGACCTATGCTGGGCTCGTCTAAAATATACAGGATGCCGGTAAGTCCGGAACCTATTTGTGTTGCCAACCTTATTCTTTGAGATTCGCCGCCTGATAATGTTGAAGAAGGTCTTGATAAAGTCAGATAATCTAACCCAACATTTACAAGAAAAGATAGCCTTTCGGTAATTTCTCTAACGATTTTGTCTGCTATGCCCTGCTCATATTTATTAAGGTCAATATTTTTAAAAAAATGTAACGCGTCTTTTATGCTTAAATTTGTAATATCAACAATTGATAAATTATTTATTTTATAGCTTAAAGACTCTTTTTTCAGCCTGAATCCGCTACATTCAGGGCAAGGTTTTTCACTCATAAATTTATAAGGGTCTATGATATAATTAGCTGAATTATTATTCAGACTCTTTTTAAGTACAGGTATAATTCCTTCCCATTCTTTTAAATTAAAAGCTTGTTTATCTGAATGTTCATCATAAAATTCAATTTTTTCACCGTTTGAACCGTATAAAATAATTTGTTTTATATTTTCATCTAAACTTTCATAAGGCATATTTGAATTAAACTTATAATGGGAAGCCAAACTGTTTATAATATGATTCCTATAAACAGGACTTGAATTTTTTAGTATAGCTATCGCGCCGTCTTTTAAAGATAATTTTTTATCGGGAACAATCAGATCTTCGTCAAAAAATGTTTTATAGCCTAATCCTCCGCAAGAAGGACATGCCCCTGCAGGATTATTAAAAGAAAACATTGCAGGTTCCGGTTTTACGTAATTTATTCCGCAATCTAAACATACTGAATGTTCGCTTAAGAATAAATCAGTTTCTTTTTCATCTTCATCTATAAATTTTAGTTTTAAGATTCCAGAGGATAATTTTAAGGCAATTTCAATAGAATTATATAATCTTTGCTTAATTTCATTTTTTATAATAAGCCTGTCCACCACAACGTCTATATCATGTTTTTTATTTTTATCCAGCGCAATCTCATCTTCTAAATTATACTGGATTTTATCTACATAAATCCTAGAAAATCCATGTTTAAGATATTCTTCAAATTTTGTTTTAAATTCGCCTTTTCTGCTTATAACAATAGGAGATAAAACTATTAATCTGCCGCCATGCCGATAGTTGAAAATAACATCCATCATCTTATCTATAGTTTGAGGTTCAATTTTTTTGCCGCATTTATAGCAATAAGGCGTTCCAACCCTGGCAAAGAGCACTCTTAAGTAATCATATAAATCAGTGATTGTGCCGACTGTCGAACGGGGATTTTTACTGACCGATTTTTGTTCAATGGAAATAGTAGGAGATAAACCTTCAATTAAATCAACATCCGGCTTGTCCATCTGCTCCATAAATTGCCGCGCATATGACGACAAAGATTCTAAATATCTTCGCTGTCCTTCGGCAAATATAGTATCAAAAGCAAGACTAGATTTTCCTGACCCTGATAAGCCAGTTATAACAACAAGTTTATCTTTAGGAATTTCTAAATTAATATTTTTTAAATTATGCTGCCTTGCGCCTTTTATTATTATTTTTCTTTCCATTTTAATCTGTTGTTTGCAATTTTTGAGGCAAGCATTATTGAATAAATCATACTTTTTTCGTCGGCGATGTTTTTTCCTGCAATATCATAAGCCGTTCCATGCACGGGGGATGTTCTGACAATAGGCAGTCCCACCGTTACATTTGCTCCATAGTTAAAAGATAAAAGTTTAAAAGGTATTAATGCCTGATCATGATACATAGACACTACGATATCAAAATCTTTATATCTTTTTGCATAAAAACTGTCGGAAGGAAAAGGACCTTCTATATTAAAATTATTTCGCTTAAATTTCGCAATAACAGGTTCAATTATATTAATTTCTTCATTTCCGATTTCTCCATTTTCTCCTGCATGAGGATTTAATCCTAAAATTGCAATATGCGGATTGTGTATCCTGAAATCAATTTTAAGCGAACTGCAAGATATATTTATGATTTTTTCCAATGAATTTTTAGTTATTCTGTCTGAAACTAATTTTAAAGGAATATGAATTGTTGAAAGTACGGTTATTAATTTCTTTGAATAAAACAGCATTGCATAATTTTCAGCCGAAGTCAGGTAAGCTAAAAGCTCTGTGTGAGCCGGGAACATAGCCCCGCCTTTTATCATCATATCTTTATTTATAGGAGCGGTAACAATTCCTTTTATTTTACCTGACTTAGCAAATTCAACTGCTTTTAATATAAATTTTTCCGTATCTTTGGCATAATCAGAATTTTCTACTCCGAACCTCACAGCTTTATACGTTTCGTCTGAACAATCTATAACATTGATACAATCATTTTTATACAATCTTGCAATATCCTTTTCATTATGTATTATCTTTAGACTTATAGAATTTACTTTTAATTTTGATTTAATAACAGAGGTATTTACAAAGTCTATGTATTTAGCCGACCCAAAAATTAAAGGTTTAATATTGCCGTTCTTTTTTGCTATAAAATATTTGCAGGACAAAATAGAGATTTCCGGCCCGACTCCGCCTGGATCACCCATAGTAATACCTATAACGGTCATGCCGTTAATATTATTTTTATTCACATGAAATACAATATATATTTATTTAATATATTAATTTAATCTTATATTTATCTAATAATGTATCATGTATATCTTATATCTAATAAATAAAATATCTGAACAAAATCAAGAACTTACTAATAATGTATCATATATATCTTATATCCATAAAATTGCCTATAAAAATTATTAAAATGTTTAAAAAGTATAACAATATAAAGATAAAAATAGTAAATCTATATAGAAATTTATGCCGGCAATTTATATATATAATATTTAATCTTATTTTATTTATTAACTTTGCATAGTAGTATTAGGAAACTAAAAACACTTTAATAAACGAATTTTTTCTTGCTTTTTTTACAAGTTTTAACATATATTTATTTGTTTTATTTTTTTCCAGCAATACAAAAATTCTTTGTTTAACTTGCTTAAAAGATTTATATGAGCCGTATTTTTTACCTACTGATTTTAATAACGTATAGCCAAATTTTGACCGCATGATTTTACTTATCTGTCCTACTTTTAATTTAAATGCTACTGAGGAAAAAACCGGGGATAGTTTGTCTTTATAAACATAGCCTATTCTGCCGCCATTTTTTTCCGAAGGATCGTCAGAATATTTTGACGCAAGAGAGGAAAAACTGACATTTCCTTGAAGAGCTAAATTCCTGATATGAAGCATTTTATTATATATTTTTTTCCTTAATGCTTTGCTTGCTCCGGTAGGAACCGAAATAAATATAAGTTTCAAATCTTCTTTTTTCCTGCCTTTAAATTCTTCAATGTTTTTCTTGTAATAGTTAAGAAGCATTGCATTGGTAATAACCATCTTATTGCCGTATATTTTTCTTATGAGGCTGAATTGCATAAAATGTTCCTCAAGCTGCTTTTTATACTCATGATAACTGATACCTTTGGTTTTTAACATTTTTTTAAATTGAGACACTGTTAATTTATTTGACTTTGCTACAGCTTTAATATAGGCATCAATTTTTTTAGGAGATATATAAAGAGCGGCTTTTTGCTCTTCCTGTTTTATGAGCAATTTATCAACCAAAAAATTAATAATTTTCTTTGTCGAGGTCATTATTCGTTCGTCATTGCTATTAAATACCCCGCTTGAGGCGTCTTTTTGCATTTGTTCATAATTTTCAAAAGCAGGTTTATTAAATTTTGCAAAATCATACAACGTTATAGGAGATTTATTGACAACCGCAATCACCTGATCGGCTATAATCGCGTTAGCGCTTAACACCGGCAAAAAAATATAAACCAATAAAAACGCAATAAGAGACGGGATAATAAAACGTCTCTTATTGTTATAATCTGATTTAATTTGCTTACTCATATTTTGTTATTTCCTGCATTAAAATTTAAAAATATTAATAAATAAAAAATAAAAAATTATAAATATTATTTTTTAGAAGGCTTAGAAGGCAATGGCTTAACTTGATTTAAAACAGCTAAATTATTGTAATAATAAGTAATTTTAGAAGCTTTTTTGACTTTATTAAGATAAGTTTTAAATAAATTTTGACCCTCTTTTTCTTTCATAATCATAATAATTTGACTTTTTATTTTAGAAAATGATTTAGGCTTGCCCGTCAAAATATTATTTAGTTTGATAATGTCGTAATTTTTGCCCACCGAGACTATATTGGAATAACCGCCAATTTTAGCTATACCGAATGCAGCCTGATTAAAAGCCGGGGTTGTTTGTCCAAATTTAATCCAGCCAAGAGTTCCTCCTTGTGCCGCATTTGGCGCAACAGAGTATTTTTTGGCTAATTTTGGAAATGAAACGCCTTTTTTCAAAATTGAGTAGATTTTTTTTGCAGCAGATAATGAACTTGATTGAATATAGCTTACATTAATTTTAGACGGCAAATTAAATGTATTAAGATGTTTTTTATAAAAGTTCTTAGCATCCTTATTCGTAATTACCAATTTTTTCTGTACTTTTTCATTTAACAACAGCTGCACGAGCAAGCCTTTTTTAAAATCGGACAACTGCATTTTATAAGCTTTTGATTTATTAATGCCGTCTTTAATCGCTCTGTCTGCCAAAATTTGCCTTTCAACCATACTTTTAAGAAACCGCTTTTGGCCCTGCGGCGTTGACACAAAAGATGAAACGGACGGAGGCAGCTTGGCAACTTCGGTTTTAAATTCATTTACCGTTATCGGTTTGCCGTTTACAGTCGCTAAAACTTTTGTCGGCGGCGCTGCTTTTTTTGCACATCCGTAAAGTCCGAAAGATACTAAAAACATAAATAAACTAAATAAAATAATTTTTGAAAATTTTTTACCTAATTTAGAATTTTTTGGCATATTAATTTCTCCTAAAATAATTTAAATTTTTTAAAAATACTGATTAATTATAAAATTTATTATTTTTCATTTATTACGATTTTAATAATTATAATATTATACCATTATAATATAAATATTATAGACAAAAAATAAATCCATATAAATCCATATATTTTATATTAAATATTAACATAGCGGTCTATTTCTTGCAAGATAAATATAATATTGTCTATATCAATAATATTTTTGGTTATTTCTGTATGGATATTGTTTTTTAAGTTATCATTAATCTTATTTTTAATTTTAATCCTTAGTTTGTATTCTGAAAGGAAATTAATTATATATTTATATAATATCTCTTTATTATTGACAAAATTTATCAATGCTTTTGCAAATTTTATACTTTCACCATGTAAATCATCGGCTATTTGCAAATTTGAAAATTCGGGAATATAAGCTCCTGAATATAATTCTTTGTTTTTACAATAACTTTCTTTCAGACGTTCTGTAGCGCTATGAGTTCCATCCGGAACATTATTTTTTTCTGAGTTATTATAAAATTCTATATCAAATTTGTCTTCTTTGATATCAATAAATTTTACTTTTATTTTTCTCATATTAACTTTTAATCTGGAAACATTTATCAAATTTTCAATTTCTTCGGGGCATTTTCCGAATCTGTCAATTAATTCTTCTTTAATACCAAAAACCTCTTCAATACTGCCGCAAGCCGATAATCTGCGGTAAATACTTAATTTTATTTTGCTATCTTTTATATAGCTGTCAGGTATATAAAGATTAAGGCTAACTTTAACTTCCGGAAATATTTCCGAGGGAAGAACCTTTCCTTCTATTCTCTTAATCTCGTCTTTAAGCATTTGCATACACATTTCTAAACCTATTGAATCTATATTTCCTGATTGAGCTCCTCCTAAAATATTGCCTGCGCCTCTTATTTCTAAATCTGCCATAGCTAATCTGAAGCCTGAACCTAAATCGTTATATTCCATAATAGCAGAAAGTCTTTTATTCTGCTCTTTAGTTAACTCCGAAGCATTCACTAAAAGCAAACAATATGCCTGCAAATACGATCTTCCAACCCTGCCTCTTAATTGATATAGCTGGCTTAAGCCTAATCCTTCCGAATTATTTATAATAATAGTATTAACATTAGGATTGTCAAGTCCTGCTTCTATTATTGAAGTGCTCAGCAATACATCGTACTCTTTATGATAAAACTTATGCATTATTTCTTCAAGGTCATCGGCGTATAGTCTTCCATGTGCTATGCCTACTCTAATATCAGGCATAATCTTACTAAATTTATTTAATAAAGATTCAAGATGCGATATTCTGTTATCTATAAAATAAACCTGTCCTCCCCTGCTTATTTCTCTATAAACATATTCTTTAACCATAGTTTCGTCATATAAAGAAATGACAGTGTTTATATTCTTTCTGCCGATAGGCGCCGTATTAAGAATACTGATGTCTCTTATGCCCGATACCGAAAGATAAAGCGTTCTGGGTATAGGAGTCGCACTTAATGCTAATACGTCAATGGAAGATTTTATTTTTTTTATTTTTTCTTTTTGGAAGGCTCCAAATTTTTGCTCTTCGTCAATTATTAAAAGTCCCGGGTCTTTAAATTTTATTTTATCGGATAAAAGTTTATGGGTTCCTATAATTATATCTATACTGCCGTTTTCTAACAATTTTATCGTTTCTTTTTCTTCTTTTGCCGAAATAAATCTTGATAAATAAGCAACTTTAAATGGATATTTTTCAAACCGTTTTGTAAAGTTGGTAAAATGCTGTTCAACTAATAAAGTTGTAGGAGCTATAAATATAACCTGTTTGCCGTCCATTGCAGCTTTAAAAGAAGCTCTGATTGCAACTTCCGTTTTGCCGTAGCCGACGTCTCCGCAAACTAATCTATCCATCGGCTTATTTGATTCCATATCTAAAAGAACATCTTTTATTGCTTTAGCCTGATCTGCTGTTTCCTCATATTCAAAATTTTCTTCAAATTCCCTGTAGGTTTCATCTTCTTTTGAAAAAGCATATCCCCTTTCGGATTTTCTTTTAGCATATAATTCAATAAGATCTTTAGCTATCTCTTCAATCTTTTCTTTAGCTTTTTTCTTTGATTTTTCCCATGATTTAGTTCCTAATTTGTTTAATTCAGGTTCAGATTCTCCTGAATTTATATACTTATGTATCAGATATATTTTTTCGGAAGGGACGTATACTTTATCGCCTCCTGCATAAATTATTTCAAAATAATCTGCGATCAAATTTCCAGATGCAATTGTTTTTATTCCTGTAAATTTTCCTATGCCGTGATTGATATGAACTACAAAATCGCCTGAATTTAATTCTCTGATATTTTCAAAAAAATCTGCGCCGTTTTTTTCTTTTTTTAATTTATCGGCATCAATAATTTCTATGCGCTCTTTAAATAATTCCTGGTCAGAAAAAATAAGAAATTTATGCTTCTTGGAAAAAAATCCTGCGCTAATCTCCCTAGATGCTACTATATGAAAATTTCCTTTATTATAATTTTCCCCTTCAAAAACATTAAAGGCAGAGAAAATTTCTTTTAATCTTTCTCTGTATATATCATTTTTAACTGACAAAATAACTGAAAAACCATTAGAGAGTATTAATTTAAAAAACCGTTCGGTCTTTTTTTTATTTAATTGCTCTTTAGATTCATCCCATAAGCATTTTAAAAAACCGACATCGCGATAATCTAATTTATAATAATTTTTTGCTGATTGTATATAACCTGCCTGCTCATTTAAATTAAAATAAAAAACATTGTTATTATTATATTTTTTTAATAAATTATTAAGCTGATTTTCAATATCGGCATCATTATTTAAATTAAAGTTTTCCGCAAATATTAACGGTTTTTCAATAATATCAAGTATATTTAATTTTTTTTCAAATATATCGTCTTTTAATGGGAAGATTATATAGCTGTCTATTTTATTAATGCTTCTCTGGCTGTTTATATCAAAATATCTTATATCCTGAACTTCGTCATCAAAAAAATCAATTCTGACAGGATTATCGGCTTCGCCGCCGTATATATCTATTAATTCTCCTCTAACGGAAAATTGGAATAAATCTTGAACGTACTCCGCTTTTTCATATCCGAAAGATAACAAATCGTCAATTAATTTATTTCTGTCTATAATATGTCCTTTTTTTACATTTATAATAGTCTCGGAAATATCAAGCCGCGAAGGGACATTGTTCGAAAATGATTGATAAGTAAGTATTAAATTAACGCCGGCATTGCTGCCGTTAATTAATTTACTATTATGAAGTTCATATAAAATACTTGCCGGAATTATTTCTTCGCATAGAAAAACTTTCTTAAATTCATTATTTTGAAAGAAATTTATATTCTTATATAAATTTCTTGCGCTATATGTATTTTTGCATAGATAAACAGCAATACCGCAATTATCCGCATTACTGTTTATAATTATAGAAGCTTCTAATGCAAATGCCGCCAAAGCGCTTTTATTTTTTAAAATGTTTAAACTATTTTTACCTGTATTTAAATTATTTATCATTTTTTATTACAGCATGGGCAGCGGCAATTATCGCAACCGGCACTCTAAACGGAGAGCAGCTTACATAATCCAGACCTAAGATATGGCAAAACTCAATGGAGCTTGGATCGCCGCCATGTTCGCCGCAAATTCCCAGTTTAATATCATGCCTTGTTTTTTTTCCGCCTTCAACAGCTATTTTCATTAAACCGCCTACTCCTTGTCTATCAAGTTCAATAAA
This sequence comes from bacterium, assembly GCA_021794255.1. The sequence continues at coordinate 29,605 of JAJYRF010000019.1, forward strand.
CGGGTCTGATTTCAAAACATTTCCTTCTAAGTAATCCGGTAAAAAAGAACCTATATCATCTCTAGAAAAACCGAATGCGGTTTGAGTCAAATCATTTGTACCGAATGAAAAAAATTCAGCTTCTTTAGCTATATCGTCAGCTATCATACAAGCTCTTGGAAGTTCTATCATAGTGCCTACAAGATAATTAAGCTTAATTCCTCTCGATATCATAACTTCATTTGCTTTTTTATCCACCATAGCTTTTAATATTCTTATTTCTTCGTAAATACCCACAACAGGTATCATAATTTCAGGTATTATTTCATTTCCTTGCGAATAAAAATCGCATGCAGCCTCCATAATTGCTTCTACCTGCATTTCGTAAATTTCGGGATAACTTATTCCAAGCCTGCATCCTCTATGCCCCAGCATAGGATTAATTTCATGAAGAGAATTTGCTTTTGTATTTAATTTTTCGAACGAAACATTCATAATTTCGGCAAGTTCTTTTATTTCGCCTTCGGTTTTAGGCAAAAATTCATGCAGGGGAGGATCGAGAAGCCTTATTGTAACAGAATATCCTTTCATTTCATTATAAATATCCAAGAAATCGCCTTTTTGCATAGGAAGCAGTTTTTTAAGAGCTTTTTCTCTTTCTGCTTTTGAATCTGCTAAAATCATTTCTCTGACTGCTTTAATTCTGTCGCCTTTAAAAAACATATGTTCCGTTCTGCACAACCCTATGCCTTCTGCGCTATAGTTTCTGGCAACTTTAGCATCTTCCGGAGTATCAGCATTAGCTCTTATTTTTAATTTTTTAAGTTCATTAGCAAAACCCATTACGGTAAGAAAATCGTCATTTAATTCGCTTCTTATCATATCTACGTTTCCGTTATAAATTTCTCCCGTCGAACCGTTTAAAGTAATAATATCTCCTTTTTTTACAGTTCTTCCGCCTACCGCTATTTCGCCTTTCTTTTCATTTATTTCAAGAGCCGAACATCCCGTTATAGCGCATTTACCCATACCTCTTGCAACAACCGCGGCATGAGAGGTCATACCGCCTCTTGCGGTAAGTATCCCTTCGGCAACGCTCATTCCGTGTATATCTTCAGGGGAGGTCTCCATTCTTACAAGAATAACTTTTTTGCCTTTCTTTGATTCTATCTCTGCTTCCTCTGCCGAAAATACGACTTCTCCGCTTGCAGCTCCCGGAGAGGCAGGCAAACCTTTTGCAATAATATCTTTTTTTGATTTTGGGTTAATTGAAGGATAAAGGAGCTGAACTATTGAATTAGGGTCTACTCTTAAAACAGCGGTTTTTTTATCTATTAAGCCTTCATTATACATATCAAGAGCAATTTTGACCGATGCCTTAGCGGTTCTTTTGCCCGAACGTACCTGAAGCATATATAAAATACCTTCTTGAATGGTAAATTCTAAATCAAGCATATTTTTATAATGATTCTCAAGAATTTTCGCATATTCTAAAAGTTCTTTGTAAACCTGGGGCAGAGCTTCTTCTAAAGATATATCGTCTTTATTTTTTTTCGACTGATTATTGATAGGCTGAGGCGTCCTGGTTCCTGCCACAACATCTTCGCCCTGTGCATTAATAAGATATTCGCCGTAAAATCCGTTTTCACCCGTTGAAGGATTTCTCGTGAAGGCAACACCGGTGCCTGAATTATTTCCCATATTTCCGTAAACCATGGAAACAATATTTACTGCAGTACCCCAATCTTCAGGTATATTATTTAATCTTCTATATGTAATAGCTCTTGGAATATTCCATGATTCAAAAACTGCGGATACACCCATCCATAGCTGTTTATAAGGGTCATCCGGAAAATTTATTCCTTTTTGCTCTTTGACTACATCTTTAAATATATATACTAATTCTTTTAAATCTGAAGCGCTAAGTTCATTATCGTTATGAACGTTTTTCTTTTTCTTTTTTTTCTCTAATATCTCTTCCATAATTTTAGAATCTAAACCAAGAACAACATTTGAAAACATTTGAATAAATCTTCTATATGTATCGTAAGCAAATCGTTCATTCCCTGATTTCTTAATTAAACCTTTTATTGTTTCATCATTTAAACCAAGATTTAAAACAGTATCCATCATTCCCGGCATTGAAATTCTTGCGCCGCTTCTGACGGAAACTAAAAGAGGATTTTCGGCGTCGCCGAATTTTGCGCCCATAGTTTTTTCAACGGTCTCTAAATTAACAAGCACTTTATTCTCTAAATCTTCCGGATATTTTTTGCCATGTCCGTAAAAATAAGTGCAGACCTCCGTGGTAACAGTAAAACCTGCGGGAACTCTTATACCTAACTTTGTCATTTCAGCTAATCCCGCACCTTTTCCTCCCAATAAATTTTTCATAGAACCATCGCCATCAGCATATTTATTGCCGAAAAAATATACATATTGCGCCATTGAACTTTTCCTCCTAAGATTTATTTATTTAAATATTTAAATAATTAAATTAATATTAAAAACAATCGGTATATCTTTAGCAATCAATATATCAATATTATTAATAATCCTGACGAGTTGATAAGTTTAATTTTAATAAAGACTAATAAATCAAGATACCAATATAATATAATTATATAATTAAAATTATATTAGTATGACAGTTTAGAAAAATCGCATAAATTTTTTAATTCTATCAATATATTATTTAAAAGTCCTATTCTTGAATTTCTTAAATCTAAGTCCTCAACATTGACCATTACATTGTCAAAAAATTTATTAACTGGATAAACTATCTCATGATATAAATTCATTAATTTATAATAATTATTTGATTTAATATATCTATAAGATTCATTTTTAATAAATTTATAAGATTCCATAAGAAATATTTCTTCTTTTAAAATTAATTTCTTGCCGTCAAAAGAAACTATATCGCCGTAATTAAATGTAATATTGTTTAATCTCTTAAAAACAAAAGTCAAATCATACATATATTCATGCAATTTATTTTTAGCCACAAAATCTATTTTTAAGTAAGATGTATAAATATCATCAAAAATATCGTCTGTTATAGACGATATTTCATCAAAATTATAATTTAAAGACGACATTATATTTTTAAATCTTGTTTTTGCAAATAAAATAAAAGTATCTTTTAAATTTAATAAATTTAAGCTCCTGTCTTTATAAAAATTATTGAAATAAAAATTAAATATTTTGTTTAATGACAGTTTATATTTTTTTGCGAGCAAAATTTCAATTACGCCGATCATTGCTCTTCTTATAGCAAACGGGTCTGATTCTCCTGTCGGAAGTTTATTCAGCATTGTGAATGATAAAACGGTGTCCAATTTATCCGAAATTGCGGAAATATCTCCAAATTTATCTGCAGGCATTAATTTTTCCCCATACTTTATAATTGGATAATAATGCTCTTCTATAGCTCTTGAAACTATTTTGTCTTCCCCAAATTTATTTGCATAAATCCCGCCGATAATTCCCTGCAATTCAGGAAATTCATATACAACATGCGTTGTTAAATCAAATTTTAATAAAGATGCGCATCTTTCAATAATTTTTTTGTCTTTAATATCTATGCTTTCTATTTCTTTTTTATTTGATTTATTAATTATATTTTCAAAAATATATTGGGCAAGCTGTTTAATCCTTTCTGTTTTTTCATAATATGTACCGATGCCCTTATAAAAAATAACATCTTTTGTTTTATCTATAAAGTATTTAATAGATTGCTTTGTATCTTCTTTATAAAAAAAATCGGCATCATTTAATCTTGCAGCCAAAACTCTTGAATAACCCCGCGAAATATTATTATTTATTATATTACTTATATCCATAATATCATCATTATAAATATCGGAGGTTAAATTTGCAATTCCGATAAAATACGGCATTAATTTAGACTTGTCTTTTGCAAATAAAGGAAAAAATCTCTGATGCTTTTTCATAACTAAAGATAAAAGCTCATGAGGTAAATGCAAAAATTTTTTGTCAAATTGTCCTTGAATTATATGCGGACTTTCTGTAATTCCTACAATTTCATCAATCAAATTATCGTCATCTTCAAAAATACATTCAATTTTTTTTGAATTATTTATTAATTCTTTTTTTATAAAATTTTTTCTTTCAAGGCTATCTAAAATTATGCCGGCTTTTTTAAGTTTTTCAATATAATCATTTGCATCTTTAATTTTTACAAATGATTTTGAAAACGAATCTTTTCTTAAAATATATGAATAATTGCCTGCCTTGCAGTCTCCGTAATTAAATTGTACAATTTTTCCGTCAAATAAAGCAAGTATCCATAATATCGGTCTTGGATATCTTATATCGGCGTCCGACCATATCATAGATTTTTTAAATGACAGCTGTTTAATAATAGGCGGAATGTTTTCGGATAATATTTTTTTTAGATTTCTTCCTTTAATAATTGTTTTATATGCGGCGTACTCTCCTTTTTTCTGGCTAACGGCATAAATTTTTTTATAATTTTTTATATTATTTTTTTTTATAAATTGGATTAAAGGAGTTGCGGGGCTGCCGTCAGACAAATAGCAGACTTTTAAAGGAGGTCCTATTATTTCTATTTCTTTATCTTTGGTTTTTAAAGGTATATTCTTAACCAATAACGCTACTCTTCGTGAAGTTGAATAATATTCAATATTTTTATTATCATTATCGTTAAAATATAACTTATTTGAACCTAATTCATTAGCGAGAAAAATTTTAAAAGATTCAGCTAATCTGCGGGGAAATGCCAAAACATCTTTATAGGGAAGCTCTCCTGATCCTATTTCTAATAAAAATTCACTCATAAATAAATAATATCTTCCTTAAAATTATAAATTTTAATTACTTTAATTATTAATACCGTTCATTTTATATAAATTTTTTATAAATAATAATAATAATAATTAATTAATTAGATTTATTTATATTTATAATATATTATAAATAATTTTTTATTAATTATATTGAATATATTAAATGCTATTATTAACGCATTTAATTATGTTATTTTATTTTTATATTTTATGGCGCATTGTTCCGCTATGGTTCTTACTCTCAATATATAATTCATTCTTTCGGAAACGCTGATAAATCCTCTTGCATCAAGCAAATTAAAAACATGGGAACATTTAAGACAATATTCATACGCAGGTTTAACCGATTCTTCATTAGACAAAATTAGCTTTGCTTCATTTTCATAAATGTTAAAAAGAGAAAATAATGTATCCGCCGAAGCTAATTCAAAATTATATTTTGAAGTTTCATATTCGTCGTCTTTATGAATATCTCCGTAAGTCAAATAATCATTCCATGATAAATCAAATACGCTGTCTTTTTCTTGCAAATACATTGCTATTCTTTCTAAGCCGTAAGTAATTTCAATAGCTATTTTTTTAAGTTCTACGCCGCCGATTTGCTGAAAAAAAGTAAATTGAGATATTTCCATACCGTCAATCCAGACTTCCCAGCCTAATCCCCATGCGCCGAGAGTGGGGGATTCCCAATCATCTTCTATAAATCTTATATCATGTTCATTAGAATTAATACTTAATGCCTTAAGACTTTTTAAGTATATTTCTTGAATGTCTTTTATATACGGCTGCAAAATAACCTGAAATTGATAGTATCTTGCTAATCTATTAGGATTTTCTCCGTATCTCCCATCTGCAGGTCTTCTTGAAGGCTGAACATAAGCCGCCTTCCAGTTTTTTTCTTCTAAACATTTTAGAAAAGTATAAGGGGAAAATGTACCCGCTCCAACTTCCATATCATATGGCTGCATAATGACGCAGCCAAAGTCGGACCAGTATTTTTGAAGTTTAAAAATTAAATTCTGAAAATTTATATGATTCTTTTTATTATTAATTTTCTTTTACCATATTTATATAATTTATATTTGTAATTTATATTTATTATTATTTTATTATTGAATTTATAAAACAAGCTTATAAAGCAAGCATATTTTCAATTGATTTTCTAGCTTTAAGCCTAATATCTTCAGGAATTTCAATAATATTTTTCATATTAGAAAGAGAGTCTATTATATTATCTAAATGTGTTTTTTTCATATTCGGGCAAACAAGACCTTTATACGCCGCAATAAAAATTTTATCCGGGTTTTCAATTCTCATTTTATACATAATACCTATTTCTGTTCCTATAATAAAATATTTTGCATCTGTTTGTCTGACATATCTGTACATCCCTGAAGTTGAGGAAACATGATCTGCAACATCTATAGTATCATGCGTAGATTCGGGATGCGCAACAAATAATGCTCCGGGATACTTTTCTTTTAATTTTTTTATATCAGCAGGAGTCGTTCTGTTATGAGGAGGGCAAAAACCCGGCCAGCTTATTATTTCTTTTTGAGTAAATCTCTGAACATAATCTCCGAGATTTTTATCGGGAATCATTATAACTCTTTTATTGGGCAATGAATTAACAACTTTAACGGCATTTGCAGAGGTGCAGCAAATATTGCTGACAGCTTTACACTCGGCTGAAGTATTAACATATGCCACGACTGCGGCATCCGGAAACTCCGCTTTCATATTTAATATATCTTTAACAGTAATCATATCTACCATAGGACATCCCGCATTTTCTGCGGGAAGTATTACTTTCTTATCGGGGTTCATTATTGCGGCGCTTTCTGCCATAAATCTTACGCCGCAAAAAACTATAATATCCGCATTTGTTTGATTGGCTTTAATAGATAATTCAAGTGAATCACCTTGAAAATCAGCAATTTCTTGAATTTCATCCCTCTGATAATTATGAGCTAACAATATAGCATTTTTCTTTTTTAGCAATTCTTTCAATAAATTTTGTTTTCTTTTAATTTCGCCGTCTATTGTTTCCATTTTTTTATTGATTAACCTATTCAGCTCTATTTAACATAGCATAGATAGTATAACATAAATAATATAACATAAATAAATAGATATTTTAAATTTTAAATTTTTTGATTAGCAATTAGAGTTTCGATTAGAGTTTATTTAATTTTAATATAGTTAAAAACTAATAATATACAATTTTATAAACAGCGTCTGTAAAAAATTAATATATAAAAAAATATAAATATTGATTATTATTTATTCTGTATAAATATAATAAATATATAAATATAATTACATAATCAAACTTATATTTTATCATATTTATTATTATAATAACAATAATATTTTAAAATTTTTATTGTAAAAAATTAACATTTATTTTTCCATTAATAAAATAATAAAACAATTCAAAAAACTTGATTTTAGATAGTAAAGAATATTATAATATCTAAATAATGGATAATAATATACAAAATTCTGCGATAGCAGAATTTGAATTTGAAAGCGATAACGATTCAGGCAAAACATACAGACGAATATTGACAGGCGATAGACCGACGGGGCCTCTTCATTTGGGACATTATTGCGGCTCTCTAAAAAATAGGGTTGCTCTTCAGGACAAATATGATACATTTATATTAATAGCAGACATACAAGCTTTAACGACTAATTTTGATCATCCAGAACTTCTTAAGCAAAATATATTTCAGGTTGCATTAGATTATCTTGCAGTCGGAATTGCGCCTGGAAAATCAACAATTGCAATTCAATCAATGATTCCTGAGATAGCCGAACTTACAATATTTTTTTCAATGTTTATTTCAATAAATGCTTTAAAGCATAATCCTACTATTAAATCTGAGGCAAAAGAAAAAGGATATAAAGAACTTAACTATGGTTTTTTAGGATATCCCGTAAGCCAGACCGCCGATATAACAATCTTTAAAGCCGACTTAGTTCCTGTTGGAATAGATCAATTGCCTCATATAGAATTATCAAGAAAAATAGTAAGACGGTTTAATGAACTTTACGGCAGCACTTTAATTGAACCTCAAGCTCTTTTAAGCGAATTTCCAAAACTTATCGGCCTCGACGGAAATTTAAAAATGAGCAAGTCTTACGGAAATGCAATTTTTCTCTCGGATGATTTTGATACTATAAAATCTAAAATAAGAACTGCTTTAACCGACAAGTCGCGTATTCATCCATCAGATCCGGGGCATCCCGATATATGCACAATTTTTTCTTATCATAAAACTTTTTCAAATACCGATTTAACGAAAAATACTGAAAACGATTGCACTAATGGTTTAATAGGGTGCGTACAATGCAAGAATAACCTTTTTGAATCAATTAAACATATTTTAATTCCTATGAATGAAAAACGGCAATATTATAAAAAACATCCTTCCGAAATTTGGGATATTGTGCTAACCGGTACAAATAAGGCAAAAAAGATTGCAGAAGAAACCTTAGAAGAAGTAAAGAATAATATGAAAATTAATTATTTTTGAAAAACAGCATTTATATTTATTAAAGCTTATAACGTCCGCTATTTACAAAAAAAATTTATATTTTTATTATATTAATAATTTATATATTTATATTTTAACCAATCGGTACATATTTAATATATATTGCAATTTACATATGTATATCAATCAATGTCTTGTATTAATTATTTAAAATTAAATATAAATTTAAGGAGAAAAACATGGCAAACAAATTGTTTATTATGCTTCAAAACACGACACCAGATAATCCTCATCAATTAGGGGCTCCCTTTTTCCAGGCTGCCGCTGCTGCGACTATGGATTACGAAGTTGAAATGGTACTAACGGCAGATGCGGGACTTCTGATGAAAAAAGGCGTGGCGGAAAATTTAAGAGTAAAAGCGGGAAGCCCTAAATCTGTGTATGATTTCATTAAAGACGCCTATGAAGCAGGGGTTGTTTTCAAAATTTGCACACCTGCCTTAGAGCTAAACGATTTTACAAAAGATGACCTTATACCTGAATGCAGCGGCGTCGTCGGCGGAGCTTATGTTGTAGAAATGGCGATGGATGATAATGTAAAAGTTCTGGCTTATTGATTTAATTTAAATTTATTTGATTTGCCTTATTAAATGTAGTTAATAGGGACAGATTTAAATCTGTCCCTATTAACTACATTTAATAATTTATACTCTGCTTGCTTGCGGAATATTCAAGAACTCCCTCAAGCAGTGTGAATCTGTCTAAACAAATTGTCTCACGCGGCATAGATTTTACAAAAAGTTCATTGTTTACCAATCCTCCCGTCAAATAAATTTTAGCAGGTTTTCTCGCAAACCTATACATTGACATACATATGCCTTTTATTAATCTTGCGGCGGCAATGTCAGGTTCAATGCTGGAAGCAACCATATCAAAAACATGACCCATTCCTAAAAGCCCACAAGTAGCAGTGATAAATTCTTTTTGAGGTTCTATTTTATTATAATCTAAATTTAAATAATTTCCCAAAATTTCTATAGCCTGCCCTGTAAATGCCCCGCATTCCGTATTCCAATCGCTATGAATAAAATTGCCATTATCAAAAACAACGTACTTAGCATCTCTTGAGCCTACGTCTAATAAAGTGAAAGATTTTTCTTTTATTAATCTCTTTCCTGCATAAGAAAGAGCTATAATTTCGTTTACAGATTGTTTTGCAAATCTATTTATATTATGACCTGTTCCTATATCTGCCCTAAATGTTTTTTCAATATCGGCAATCTTTTTTACATTCTTTTCATTAGTTTCGGTATTTAAAATTTTAGCATATGTAGTTCCTGCATCTAAAAGTATCATTATAATATTTCCGCATATAATGCATATAATATAGATAGAATATACATTTTGATAGGCAATTTTGAGAATTATAATAAAATAATAAGCAATATTGTATTAAATAATCAAACCACTCCGTTAAGCTGCAAAAATGCAGTCAGCTTTGCCACAGTGCTTCTGGTAAGCCCTAAATCCATATCAATAAAAATACCTCTTGGATGTTTGCTTGCAAGATAAGATGCAAGCCCTGCTTTTGGACAAAAACTTTGTGCAAAAAAAACCGTAGGCACATCAGGGTCAAATTCTAACTCAAGTTTTAAATCGCGCGGCGTCAGGTTTTCAACACATCTTGTCCAGCCGTAAATATGAGTTTCATCAGGAAAATAACTTGCTAAGGAAAAATCTCCCCATGGAGGCGTTCCCCAGAATGCGCATTTAGGCTTAACATATTCAGGCTTGAACGGTTTTTTCTTTTCAATATCTCTATAGAAATAGCCTGCGATTTGACCAAATTTGTCATCTAAGGGGATACCGCTTTTGCAAATAAAATCTCCTTTCCTTTCAATATCATTATTTTTAACGCGGGTTAATTTTATTTTTAATTCATTTACAATAAAATCTGCAACAAATCCCATTTCATTACATCTTGCTATTTCTGAATCTTCAATTATTATCTCCGATATAGGATTTCTTCCCACAAGAACGGAATCAACAACATCCTCAGTCCAATAATCAGTTGCGGCTAAAATATTGGCTATAATCCGTTTAATTTGGGCGCAATATGCTTTGGGAAGAATATTTTCCGTAGGTTCGGTAATTAATTGATCTACCTTGTACATATCTAAAGATAAGATAATAGCATTTTTTTTAATGAGGTCTTCCATAATTTCTTTTGGAGGAATACCGATAATTCCAACAAACGGCTTGTCTTTAGGGTTTTGAAGAAACGATTTTTCTTTGCCCTTAACAAATCCGTGCTTTGTTAAAACCATATCTTGCATAGGGCTGTAACCGGTATTATCTTCCACTTTTGTAATCCTCAAATTTAATATAAACAATATCTTAAGATATACTAAAGATATATTATTAGATATATAATTAGATATATAATTTTATTTTTATTTGCTTAAGTTTTAATATAAGATATATTTTAATATAAAATTTTAACTTTAAATATGACTTTTATCACGCAAGATATGAATATATACAACAAACATTTAAATAATAGTTCATTTATTAATTATGTCAAAAAATGCTAAAATAATTTTAAAATATTAAATCAGCAAATATCGCATATATATTCTTCCGCCGCAGTTGCAGCCAATGCTCCATCACCAACAGCCGTGGCAACTTGAAGCAGTTTTTTTGCACGAACGTCCCCAGCGCAAAAAACTCCCGGCATAGATGTCATAAGAGTATATGGATCTGTTTTAATGAAACCATATTCATCTTTTTCAATATTGTTTACAAAAGATGTTTGCGGTTTTATACCGACGAATATAAAAACTCCCTTAACAGAAATTATAGTCCTTTCTTTAGTTTTTACGTTTTCTATCGTTAATGATTCAACTGTCTTAGAGCCATTTATTAAAATCGGTATATGTTCTAAATTAAGTATAACATTTTTGGCATTATGAAGTCTTTCCTGAATAATCTTTTCTGCCCTTAGCTCTTTCCTTCTGTGTATCAAAACAATAGAATTTACAATTCTGGCAAGATAATTAGCTTCTTTAACGGCGGTATCGCCTCCGCCTATAACTGCAATATCCTGATCTCTAAAAAATGGACCATCGCAGGTTGCGCAATATGAAACTCCTCTGCCTGTAAGTTCTTTTTCTCCAGGTATTCCGAGCTTTTTAGGGGATGCTCCGACGGCAATAATAACAGTCTTCGTATCGTAATCAGCTTCCACGCCTTTTAATGTCTTGGTCTCGCCATTATCTTTATTATCTTTAATTTCTTTTATCTCGTCGTAAACTATTTTTAATCCTAAACTTTTAGCATGTTCTTCAAATTTATCCATAAGTTCTGCCCCTGAAATAGACGGAAAACCGGGGTAATTTTCAATAACATCGGAGACGGCAACCTGCCCCCCTGTGGCCATTTTTTCTATCAATATAATGTTAAGCCTTGCTCTTAAAGCATATATCGCGGCAGACAAACCTGCAGGACCACCCCCTATAATTACCATATCATAAACCATTTTACCTCCCTTAAAATTTATTTAAAAAATATTTAACTTAATTAAATATTAATTATAGTTTATTTGTATTTTAATTATATTATATATTTATACATTATAATATTGCGGGTAAATTATAATGTATAAATATATAAAGATGCGAAGATTAATTTTAATATTTTTTGAAAATCATCATAAATACAATTAAGTAAAATTCATATAGTATATAGTAATTCCCGCGAATGCTGAAATTGCCTATATAAATTTCTATAGGCAATTATATAAACAATTATATAAACAATTATATTGTTGAATTTTTTGCATTTATATTATAATTTAAAAAATATTTGTGTAGTATTTTATTTTATTATTAAATTTAAATATTAAATATTAATAAAAATATATTTTTATATTTTATAATAATATTGAATCATATTAATTAAATATTATAAATCAAACTATTGAAAAAATCATTAAAAAAATCATTAAATCTTTTGCAGCTTACCTTTGCTTCTACCGGTGCCATAATCGGCTCAGGCTGGCTGCTCGGAATATATTTTAGCGCAAAATATGCGGGTCCTTCATCTATTATCTCCTGGATAGCGGGCGGTTTTGCTATAATACTTATAGCGCTTGTTTACAGCGAATTAGGAAGTATGCTGCCGTTAGTAGGCGGTATTGCAAGATATCCTAAGTATACGCACGGCGCTCTTTTAGGTTTTATTTCAAGCTGGATATTGGTAATATCGGGGGCAGCCGTTAGTTCAATAGAAGCGGAGGCTTCAGTCCAATATCTAAACTATTATATTCCCGGGCTTTATATAAATTCTTCGCTTACGCCTTCAGGTTTATTGATAACATTTTTTATACTTATGTTATTTTTTATTATTAATATATTCGGAGTAAAAATTTTTGCGAAAACTAATACGTTTTTAACATGGTTTAAATTAGCCATACCTGTAATTGTTGCATCAGGTTTAATGTATGCCGCTTTTAAAAATAATAATATTTCATCTCTGAATCATTACAGTTTTATGCCTTACGGATTTGGCGGAATGATGAAAAGCATATCTTTAGGCGGCATTATGTTCTCTTTTTTAGGATTTAGGCAATCAGTAGAACTTGCCGGCGAATCTAAAAATCCGGGCAGAGATGTTCCGTTGGCTACCATAATATCGGTGATTATCGGAATAATTATTTATGGAGCACTGTCTGTAAGTTTTATTTTAGCGGTTCCCTTCGTAAAATCAAATAATTGGCATGCCTTAAATTATTCTTCTCCTTTTATAAGCTTATCTCAAAACTATAACCTGATTTTTTTGACGGTGCTTATAATTATCGGCGCTATTATTTCTCCGTTTGGAACAGGATTGACATATATGGGTACTACTTCAAGAGTCGGCTACGCTATGTCAAAAATTAATTTTTTGCCGCGTAAACTTTCGCAGCTCAACAAATACGGCATTGCATATATTTCGCTTGTTTTTATATTTTGTCTTTCCGCCATATATCTAATGCCTTTTCCAAGCTGGCAATCTTTAGTAGGAATAATAACGTCAAGTATTGTATTTACTTATATACTCGGTCCGGTAAGCCTGATGTCTTTCAGAAAGCTGGCGCCAAACCTTAAAAGACCATTTTATCTTCCTTTTGCTACCATAATATCTCCAATCGCTTTTATTATCGGCTCGTTAATAATTTACTGGTCCGGCTTCGGAGTTTTATGGAAACTTTTTATCGGTATAACGGCAGGATGTATTATATTTATAATAAAAGATTATAAGAAGAAAAATTTTAAAAGAAATTTTCTGCCTGGACTCTGGTTTTTATTTTATATAATTACGATAATAATTTTATCATATTTAGGAAGCAAAAATTTTGGCGGGATAAATTTGCTCATATTTCCGTATGACATAATAGCGGTTATCATAGCTTCTTTAATCTACTATGCTATATCTATACAAACATTTATTAAAACAGACGAAATTAAAATGATTTTGGAAGAACAGTTTATAAGTGAAGAATTTGACGAATAATATTGCATCGGTAAACTAAAATTGTTTTACCTATTATTTTTTAATTTTTTAGGAGATAACCTGTTTATCATAATATATAGGGCGGCGGAACATACGACTAAAATAACAGGAATAATTCCAAAATAATTTTTAAATAAAAATCCTGCAAGAACCCCTCCCGCAAAACTTCCGGAAAATTGAAAAGTATTATATATGCCCATTGATGTTCCAACAAAAGAAGGATCTGAAACCGAAGAAACTAAAGACGGCATTATAGGTTCGGTAATTGAAAATCCAATGAAAAATAAAATGCCTCCTATTATTATAACAGGCAGCGCATACATTTCACTATTCGAAAATACAAACAATGCTGAAATTCCCATCAGCAGATAACTTAATTTAAGTAAATGAGTTTCATATCCCATATCAGCTTTTTTTGATGCCTTCATCATTGCAAATAAAGAAAATATAACCATAGGGATTAGCACTTTATAATAATCCGCCATTCCCAACCGCAATTTGACTATCATCGGAAGCGCAAAAAAGAAAACCATCATAAAAAACGATAATATAAAGCCCTGAATAGAAAGATTGGCAACTATTTTATTTTTAAATATAGTTATAAATCTACCAAAAGACATTTCTACTTTTTTAAGAATTTTTTTATTTTTAGGTTCTTCTATAAATAAATAAATAAAAATTGCAGACAATATTCCAAGCGCACCTGAAAAATAAAATAAAAACGGATATCCAAAATATAACGAAAGAATCGGTCCAAGAACTATGCCTACTACAAAACTCAAACCGACAGGAATTCCAAGATACGCAAGAGCTGTAGCCCTCTGGTTTTCCGAAACCGTATCGGCAACAAGGGCAAAGGCAACGGAGCTTTCAGCGGCAACCCCCTGTAAAAATCTTAATAAAATCAATTCCAAAATATTGGAAGAAAAACCTATTAAAATAGTAAAAATGCCAAAAAGCAGCATTCCTGCGAAAAGTATGTTCTTTCTGCCGTATTTATCCGATAAATATCCGAAAGGTATCTGAAATATTGCCCTTGATAGACCGTATATTCCAAATGCAAGACCTATAAGCAGATAACTGTTTGTAAATTGGCGGGCATACAATGTAAAGACTGGTAATATCAAAAAAACGGCCAGCATTCTTAATCCTACAACGGAACTCATTGCGCTGATAGTTTTTTTTTGGGCAGATGTAAACGGCATATAAAATTATATCCTTTACTTAACTATAATGAATGTTTTTAAATTCCTTCTAAATATTAATATTTAATTTATATTTGAATTATATCAAAACTTTTATTGTCTTCTGTAGAATAAATCTTACTCTATATACAATATATAATTAATTAAAAGGTTAAAACTAAGCGCTAAAAATTATTACCCACTTTTATAAATTTTTCTCAGTCTCAATATATAAATATAAGTTATAAATATATAATTATAAGTTATAAATATATTGCAGATTTTATTTCCCCTGCCTTATCTGACGGAACTGATAGCTTCTGATAGCTCTTAAAAAATCAATTTTTCTGAATTCCGGCCAGTAAGCATCGCAAAAATAATATTCGCTGTAAGCGCTTTGCCATAATAAAAAACCTGAAAGTCTGACTTCTCCGCTTGTCCTTATAATAAGTTCCGGATCCGGAACATCGGTAGCGTAAAGATACTTAGAAATATTATCAACTGTTATGAGATTTGAAAGCCCGCCGCAAGAGAATGCCGGAGAATAAATTTCACTTTTATAATTTTCATCTTTTTTTATAGCAGACGATATATCATAAAAATTATCCGCTATAAATTTACTGAGTGCATCGCAAATTTCCTGCCTGCCGCCGTAACCTAAAGCAATATACAAATAAAGATTAGAATACGAATTTGTTTTTTCTTCCAGTCGTTTAATTACGTCTTTTAAATCATCCGGAAGCAAATCTTTTTTGCCTATAATACTAACTTTTATTTTATTTTTATCAATAAAATCGGAGTCTATATATAATTCTAATTTAGATTTTATAATATTAAAAAGTGAATTTACTTCTCCTTCTCTCCTGTTAAAATTATCGGTAGAAAATCCCCAAATGGTAACAATTTTAATCTTAAGTTCTAAGCACCATAAGATTACCTCGTCAATCTTATCGGCGCCTTGCCTGTGTCCTTGAGACACATTTGTAAAACCTTTTCTTTCTGCGTATCTGCGGTTGCCGTCAAGTATAATTCCAACATGAGAAGGTGCCTTTTTATCAGATACTTCTTTATTTAATTTTTTTTCATAAAAATAATAAATCAATTTTTTTAAAAAAAACATATTAGTAAATGATATACATTTGGTATATTATATTTATTTATATTATATTTATATAATGACTTTAATAAATATATAGCATATTACATTATATTATGAAATTTAAATATAGTTAATATTAATATAATCTCATTAAAATTAATGGTTATATTAACTGACTATTATATTAGTAAATTAATAAATTAATTTAATTAAAACCAAACATAAATATTATTATATATTATTAAATATGCCTTATGTCACAATACATGAAAAAATAGAAATATTTTATATATTGCATAAAAAAAATGAGCAGACAAAAACTATCGTATTAATCCATGGTGCCGGCGGCAACCATTTATCTATGCTTTATATTTTTGATTATATTAAAAAAAAATGGGGCAATTTTTTTAATATTCTAATATTTGACCTTCCTTTTCATTATAAATCAACTTATGTTGAAAATACAAATAATAATATAGTAAATAAAAAAATTAATATTAATTTTTACTCATCAGCTTTAAAAGAACTTCTTGAAAAGTTGCATTTAATTTCTAAAAAAAATATAATATTAATTGGTCATTCTATGGGGGTTCAAGTATGCTTAAAGTATGCTTCCCTTTTTGCCGAAAATATCAATAAAATTATGATCATAGCAGGATGCGATAATATTCATATAAAAGACGGTTTTATTTTAAGTTTGTATAATAATTACGATAGAACAATTAAGCTGTTTTTAAAAGACGCCTATTCCAAAGAAACATATTCTGATAAAATTAAATTTCAAAATGCTATTAATGACATAAACAGAACATATTATGAAATTGTTATAAATGATTTTATTGCAGTTAAATCTTTTGAGACTGATAAAGAAATTAATTTTTCCGAATTAAATAAAAAAAACATTTATTTTAATATTTTATACTCAAATCAAGATAAAATTATAAATAAAAATTGCATATTTGCGCTAAAAAATAAATTATCTTGCGCTAAATTAAGTCTAATAGAAAATAAAAGTCATATAGAAATTATTTTTAGCGGTTATAAATTAAATAATTTTATAGATAAATTTTTAGAACAATAAATTTTTATTGACATCACAATAGCAATAGTTATAAACTTAAAAATTGAATTTAAACTCCCTTCTTTATATTTATACGTATTAATATATTAATTTAATTATAATTAATTTTACTTTATATTTAATAATATTTAACCAAAATAAAATATTATTAATTATTTTATTTAAGAGGTAATTTTGTGGGCACCGTCAAATTAAAAAGAACTTTATCTGAGGAAATAAATGAAAGCCTTGTAGGTTCCGATTTTAATCTAAAAGGCTGGGTTATGCATTACAGGGACCACGGCGGACTTATATTTATTGACTTAAGGGATTACGCAGGCATCATCCAAATAGTCTTTGATGAAAACATATCTGAGGAATCTTTTAATTCGGCAAAAAAAATTAAAAACGAATATGTCATTTCTGTTGCAGGTAAAGTTAAAATGCGCCCCGAAGGAACAGAAAATGAAAATTTAAAAACCGGCAAAATTGAAATAGAAGCAAAAACAATTGAAATATTAAATGAATGCGGAGTTCTTCCGTTTCAGATAGAAGAAGAATCGGATACAAATGAACTCATTCGTCTAAAATACAGATACCTTGACCTTAGAAGAAAAAAGATGAAGGATAATTTAATATTCAGGTCCAAATTTAATTTTTCAATAAGGGAATTTTTAAATAAAAAAGATTTTTTTGATATTGAAACTCCATTTCTAACTAAAAGCACGCCTGAAGGTTCAAGGGATTTTCTAGTGCCTTCAAGGCTTAATAATGGTAGTTTTTATGCTCTGCCGCAGTCGCCGCAGTTATTTAAACAAATTTTAATGGTAAGCGGTTTTGAAAAATATTATCAAATAGTCAGATGTTTTAGGGATGAAGATTTAAGAGCAGACAGGCAGCCTGAATTTACGCAATTAGATATGGAAATGTCTTTTATTGAACAAAAAGATATTATGTCATTAACTGAAGAAATGTTTGCGCTGATTTTTGATAAACTTTTAAATATTAAATTAAACCTGCCTATAAAAATTATGGATTATGACGACGCCATGGAATTATACGGCAGCGACAAGCCCGACATAAGATTCGAAATGCCTCTTAAAACAGTTTCCGATATTTTTGAAAATTCTTCTCTAAATGTGTTTAGAGATTGCCTTTCAAAAAAAGGAGCTATAAAGGCTATATGTTTTAAAAACGGTTCAAATATGCTTTCTAGAAAAGATATAGACGAACTGCTAATATTTTGTAAAGATTTTGGGTCTAAAGGTCTTGCCTGGGCTAAAGTTACCGATAACAATGTACTGGAAGGAGGTATTTCTAAATTTATCACCGACAGTGAAAGATTTAATTTAATTCAAGAGATAAACGCAGAAAAAGGAGATATAATTTTTTTCCAGGCTGATGCTAAATCAATAGCTAATCAGGTACTGGGCAAATTAAGACTTCATCTTGCCGACAAATTTAATTTGATATCCGAATCAAAATTTGAATTTTTATGGGTTGTTAATTTTCCTCTTTTTGAATATTCGGAAGAAGAAAAAAAAATAGTTGCAATTCATCATCCTTTTACAGCTCCAAATGAAGAAGATATTAAACTTCTTGATACTAATCCGCTTATGGCAAAATCACAGAGTTATGATTTGGTTTTGAACGGGGAAGAAATAGGAGGCGGGAGTATAAGAATACATAAAACAGAACTGCAGGAAAAAATATTTGAAATTCTTTCAATTAAACCTGAGGATGCTAGGTTAAAATTCGGTTTTCTATTAGACGCCCTTAGTTTAGGAGCTCCTCCACATGGCGGAATAGCCTTCGGGATTGACAGAGTTCTTATGCTGCTAAGAAACGTTGATTCTATAAGAGATGTTATAGCCTTTCCTAAAACTCAGAAAGCTCAGTGTCCGCTCTCAGACGCACCGTCTCATGTAAAATCGGAACAGCTTCGCGAATTAGGAATTAAATTAATAGAAAAAGACAAACTCATATAAAATATAACTAATTAACTAATAAATAAGAGAAAGCAAGCAAGAAAAACAAAGTTTTGAAATTAATATATATATAACAAAAAATTAATAAACAACTTTTACATATCTTTTACATATTAATGTACATATTAATGATAATATTTTTTGTAAAAGTTATTTATTAAATATTTAATTTTATAGGAGGATATAAAATTGGATAAAAAAAGTTCTTTACCCCACTCTTATTTTGTTTCACATCCAAACTGGAAATGGTTTATTCTTACTACGGTTTTAATAGGCGCGACTATGTCTGCTCTTGACGTGAGCATAGTAAATGTCGCTATGCCGACTATGAAACATGGATTCAGCGTTTCAATGGCTGTGATAGAATGGGTTGCCATGGCTTACATGCTTACGCTTACTATATTTCTGCCTCTTTTCGGCAGACTAGCCGATATGTTCGGAAGAACAAAAATGTATAATATCGGTTTCATTGTTTTTACTATAGGCTCAGCGCTATGCGGTTTTGCGCCTGATGCTAATTTTATTATCGCGTCCCGTGTTATTCAGGCTGTCGGAGCAGGAATGCTTCAGGCAAATTCCGTTGCTATCATAACTCAGGCGTTTCCTTCAAACGAATTAGGTAAAGCGATTGGTCTTCAGGGTGCCGTTCAGGCTATTGCAATGTCAATCGGACCTTTTATAGGCGGTATGATTATAAGCGCAATAGGATGGAGATTTATATTTTATGTGAATGTTCCAATCGGAATACTCGGAACAATTGCCGCTATGTATATTTTACCCGCAAGCAAAAAGAACGAGAAAAAGGAAAAGATAGATTATCTCGGAATTTCTTTTTTTGCGGCAGGCCTTGCATTTTTGGTTCTTGCCGTTAACCAGGGGAGTACTTTTGGCTGGTCTTCTCCGCTAATAATTGGATTTTTTATTGCTTCTGCTGTTTTATTGCCTCTTTTTGTATATACCGAATTAAAAGTAGAACATCCTATGATTGATTTAAAACTATTTAAAAAATGGGCCTTTTCAGCTGGAAATATAACAGGCATGATGTCTTATTACGTGTTATTTGCAGTACTGTTTCTAATGCCTTTCTATTTTGAGTTAGTTTTGAAATATAACGCTGCTGAAACAGGTATTATGTTAACGCCTATTCCACTTTCAATGGCTATTATAGCACCATTTGCAGGGTCTATCTCCGATAAAATAGGTTCAAGAATAATGACATCTCTTGGAATGTTTGTGTGCACTATAGCAACTCTCGGCCTTGTTTTTATTGGGACAAGCGCAAATATTATTTTATTATTAACTGAATTTATTATCTTGGGAATCGGCATGGGACTTTTCACGCCGCCTAATAACAGCAGTATAATGCATTCAGCGCCTCCGGAAAGACTTGGCGTTGCAGGCGGAATACTGAATATGATGCGCGCTTTAGGATTAATCTTCGGGGTTGCAATTTCAGGTCTTTTATTTACTACTTTAAAACGTAAATATTTAACCGAATATATGGTTTCTCATCATATAAATATATCTAAAATTTCTGAATTAGTAAAAAACAATGCGTTCGTTCACGGAATTACATTTGTTATGTTTACATTAGTTGCAATTAATTTAGTTGCAACAATATTGTCAGCTGCCAAGAAAGATGTTAAAGGCGGCAGGATTGAAGGTGCTGAACCTATAGATCTTATGTAAAATAATTTAATTAAGTTTCAACTATCTAAAATCATAAAAATAGTAAGAATTAAAAAAACAAATACTAAACAAAATATAAATTAAATTATATAATCATTACATTAATATTGCATTAATAATAAATATTTATTTATATAAAATATATTGTATAAAATTCTCTTTACTGAATTAATTATAGTTACTATTTATTAGTTATTATTTATTAGTTACTATTTATTAGTTATTATTTATTAGTTACTATTTATTAGTTATTATTTATTAGTTACTATTTATTAGTTATTATTTATTAGTTATTATTTATTAGTTATTATTTATTAGTTACTATTTATTAGTTATTATTTATTAGTTACTATTTATTAGTTACTATTTATTAGTTACTATTTATTAGTTACTATTTATTAGTTACTATTTATTATAGATAAATTATGAAATTATTTAATAAAAATAATAAAAATGCTCTTTTCAACACATTTAATAAAGAAATAATTCCGGGCATTGAGATAATATTTAAAAGAGCTCAAAACAACGGAGTAAACAATCTTTTTTACGATGAAAATATTAATTATTTATTACCTGAAGTATTTGATTTATCTTCGGTAAAAAAATATTTAAATATTGATTTGCTTTGGTTTAGCATATATGGTTTAAGTATAACTCGGCAGAGAAGTTTTGTTATTTGCAATGCCGATTCTTTTTTAAATTTTCCTCAGCTTGAAAATTTTTTTTTAAAATCAAATCAATTGTATGGCGGCATCATTATATTTATTCTTAACAGAGATAATTTTAATAATTTTTCTTCTGAAATCGAGAAAAAATTTCCAATTTTTAATTATTCTAAATTAGACGAATTTATTGATTTAATGCCTTCTAAGTTTCAATTATCGGAAAAATTAAAACTTCCTGTAATAGCATATCTTAACAACTCAATATTACTGGAATATAAAATATGCGAAAACAATAAATTTGCCGAAAGAACTGAAGCTAAGACGGTTTTAAAAGCATCTAATAATTTAGAATCAAGTAAAAATCAATTTATTTTACTTGAAAATTATGAAGGTTTTAGAAATTTTGATAATTCTATCGAAGTTATTTTCAATGACGACTCTAATAATTTAATTTTATGCGATTCCAAAGCTTTTCCGGAGATAATTGAAAAATTCAGCAATTATAATATAATTTATTTTAAATTATTAAACCCAGTTGATGTAGAAAAACTTAAAAGTATATTTGATAAAATCCCTGAAAAACGATTTGAAAATATTTTAATTTATGATAGTTATCAATTATTATCAAAGCAATTATATTCATTTTTTAAAAATAATAACAAAATTAAATTTAATAAATTAAATTTAATAAATAGTAACTGCAATAGTAACTATAATAGTAACTATAATAGTAACTACAAGAAAAATAACGGCGATGATTGTTTTTATTTAGAAAACTTTATTCCGACGGAGATGCCTTCGCATCCTTCATTTTGCATAGGATGCAACCTTTTTGCTTTTTTACAGAAGATAAATAAAATAGACAATCAAAACATTATTTTGTTAGGAGATAATAATTGTTTTTCGCTTTTATCTTCAAGTCCTTTAAGATTTTCCTTTCCAGACTTATTTTTAATAAAAGAACCCGTTTATTTTATTTCAAATTTAGATATTAAAAATTTAAACAAACAAATTTATATTTTTATATCTTTATCTAATTTTTTAACTAATGTTGATTTAATTATAAATAAATTAAATAATACTTCTAAAGAAACAATTTATTTTGTTATATATAATTCAATTTATGATTCTTACAATGATTCTTTAATAAAAAGCAATTATACTTTGCAAATAAAAAATTTTGATTCCGAAAGATTAAGAAATAATCTAACCTTGCACGATTTAAAAGATAAATATAAAGCTCATCTTATTTTTATTGAAGATAATTGCTTAAAAAAAACTAAAGGAACCAAAAATTATAACTTTTACAAATATTTAAAAATTAATAACGATATTTGTTTAAAATTTGAATGCAAACTATGCTTTCAAACCACAGGCTGCCCCGCCATTAAAATAGAAGAAAAAAATAATTTCGTTATAGATCCTGTCATATGCTCAAATTGTAAATTATGTATTGAAATTTGTCCTCATAATGCTATAAAAATGCGTAAAAAGAAAAAAATAAAAATTAAGGAAAGTATAGAAAATAAAATTAATTTCAAAAAAGGAAAAAATAAAATTATTTAAATTTTTAGTTATAAATTATATAAGTTATAACTAAATTTAATCAATTTAAAAAAATAGAAATTAATTTAATTTATAATTATAAATAAATATAAGTTATAAATAAAATAAATAAATAAGATTAATTTAAAAGGGTAAAATGTAATAAATGGAAAATATAAATTTTAATTTTGTCGTTAACGGAGCTGATTTTCAAGAAATAAAATTTTTAAGCCAGGTATTATATTTATCACTGTTAAATGAAAGTTATAATGCTTCAATCTCAATAAAATCATTATCAAATATTTCTAATTACAACCTTTCTTTCAGTTTAATAAAAATAGGCAAAATTAATTCAGCTACGTGCGTGAAAAATATAAATGCTTTGATTAGTTTAGATTACCAATCAGTGATGAATTATTTAGAATTTTTTGATAATAGTACAATAGTTTTAGTTAATTACTCTAAATTTAATATATGCAATTATTTTCTTGCCGATAATGACATCGTTGACAGCAATATCAAGCAAAAGACGGGTAATTTGTTTAAATTTCCGGTAGAAAAAATAGTAGATATAGACTCGATGGGCAAGAATAAAGTCAGTCCGAATATTTCTTTGCTCGGAGCATTGTCTGCCAAATCAGAGGTAATTGATTTAAATAATATCACATCTGTTTTAGCTTCTATATCTAAAAATGATGCCGAAAAAAAGAATTACATAAACGCCTTGATTGCCGGTTATGATTTTGTTAATTCTTAAAATCAATTTGAGGTTTGATTTTTACAGCTATTGCAAAGACCAAGAAATTCAACGTTATATCCTGTAATGTTATATTCTTTTTTTAACTTAGGATTAATATAAATTTCGGTCATTTCATTGCTTGAATCGTCATAAACCTGTAAATCAATTATTTCTTTGCAATTTTTGCAAATTATATGTGCATGAGGGGAAATATCACCGTCATATCTAACTGCGCTCTGAAAAGATTTAATTTCGCGGACTTCATTAATTTCTAAAAGCATTGCAATATTTTTATATACGGTATTTAAAGAAATCATAGGATACACTGATTTTACTTTGGAATAAATATCAACGGCAGAAGGATGATTTTTTGATTCTGCCAAGATTCTGATAATTTCATATCTCTGGGGCGTAAGACTATAGCCATGTTTTTTTACTTTATTTAATATTTGGTCTAATCTGCTATTAACCATTTTTTTATTATTAGCCTCTCTACTTGATCAATTTATATAATAATTACAATATATACTAAATATGCTCCGACTTCGTTAAACTCTTTACTTTATAAATTTATATAGTAATTATTAAATTTAAATTTCTTTATATATTATTCAGCACTGATTATACTTAATATAATAAAATACTATACATTGCAATAAATGTAATAAATTACACTTTAATAATTATTATTATATAATTTTTAAAATTGAATGTCAAACAAAACATTTATTGTTTTTATTTAAACTATCGTAAAAAGCTTCAAGTCTGGTGATATATCCGGCATCTGCGTTATGTTCGTCTATTTCAATTTCTAAATAAGGTTTGTTTTTCATATAATCGGTAAAAAAAGTTTTAATAAATGAATCAGGTCCGCAGCTATAGCTTGTTAAATATACGGCATTCAATTTAGGATTATCTTTTATTATTTTTGCTGCCGACAATATTTTATGTCCTGCATGCCAGAACATATTATCGTGTTCCGAAAATATTGACACTTCATTGTAATCAAGAAAATCCATGGGCATAACCGTCATCCCTAATGATGCAATTTTATTGGGAATTGCAAGATTGATTCCATCGTCTCCAGCATTATACGGTCTGCCTATCAGAACAGTTATATCTTTATATTCTTCAAGAATTTCCTTGCCTTTATTTTTTAGTATATCGAAAAAATCTATTTGTTTATATAATGCATTATCAAATGCTTTAATAATTTTTTTTCTTGAAATTTTAAATTTTCTTAAATAATGAGTTAAACTATTGATGGTTATATCTATATCTTTTTTATTATTATGTAATCTAAACTCAGGTGTAATAAGATAAGTATCGCCAAAATCAATAAGCGATTTAGTCGAAAAAGGAACTCCCTGGATATACGGACACTGCGACGTGTTTGTTTGGAGTTCATGATTTTTTTCTCTATTTATTAATGCAGGCAAAAATATAGCATTCACTTTCTTATCAATAAGATTCTTGGAATGACCTAAAAGTACTTTTACCGGAAGGCATGTATCCGTTATAGATTGCATATTTGAAATACTGATTATAGATTTATTTGTTTCATCGGATAGTATTACCGTAAAACCAAGCTCTGCAAACAAGCTGTTATATAGCGGAAACAGGTCATAAGTTTCCAAACATAAAGGTATTCCTATGCGCGGTTTTGAAAAATCATTTTCATTTTTTTGCGCATCATAATTTTCAAATAATAGATTTTTTCTATAAATAAAGAAATTTTCGCCTTTTTTAATTTTACTTTTATCAATTTCAAAAATATCGCATCTTGCGCCATAATAATGTGGCGGCTCTTGCTCTACAGAGACTTTATTGACCTCGCACAAATTAGAGCATTTTTTACATTCAAAAGATTTCTGTCCATATTTCCTGTTTCTTAAATCAAATCCGACAAATTTTGATTTATCTTTAGTTTTAAAAGCTAATAATGCGCTTCCTATCGCTCCCGTTACTTCATTGTGTTCAGGCACCGTAATTTTCTTATTCAGCAGAGTTTCGAAAGCGCTGACTACCGCCTTATTTAACGCAACCCCGCCTTGAAAGAGAATATGTTCTCCGATAGGTTTTCCCAGAACGACTTTATTTAAATAATTTTCCACGATAGAATAGCTTAAACCTGCCAGAAGCTGATCTTTTGAAGCTCCTTTCTGCTGATGAGAGACAATATCGGATTCCATAAAAACGGTACATCTTTCCCCAAGACTGCAAGGGTTATCCGCTCTAAACGCGGACTCCGAAAATTCTTTTATTATATCTACATTTAATTTATCGGCTTGCTCTTCAAGAAAAGAGCCTGTTCCTGCAGCACATGCCTTATTCATTTCAAAATCTACAACAACGCCGTTATTAATTCTTATATATTTTGAATCTTGCCCGCCTATTTCAAAAACGGTATCAACTGTATTATCTATAAATACAGAAGCTTCAGCCTGAGCCGTTATTTCATTTTTGACGATATCCGCTCCTATAAAATCGGCAATCAAATATCTTCCTGAACCTGTGGTACATACTCCTTTGACTTCCAATATTATATTATGCTCGGTTAGTTCGCCGTAGATTTCATATAAGGTTTCCATTACAACTTTAATCGGCTCACCATTGGTTTTTTTATATTTTTTAATTACAAGCTCTTTGTTATCGTCTAACAATACTATATTAGTCGAAACAGAACCTGTATCAACTCCGATATAAACCGGAACCGTCAATCCTGAATATTTTATTAAATTTTTATTCTGATTAAAATCAAAATCAGCTGCTCTGCTCACTTCAGGCTTATTAAGATTAGGATGATATTTTCCAGTCAATCTGCTTTCACCGAGAAATTTTTCTAAGTTTTCTAATCCGTTAAATTTAAAACTATTATTTCCGTTTTTTGCAACTTCATTTTTTGATATTAAGGCAATGCCGATTGCAGCCATTACGGTGTGATGTTCAGGTATAATCAATTCTCCGCTCTTTAAACCCAATACGCCTTCAAATGCCCTTATCATACCTTTATTGTAAGCAACTCCTCCTTGGAAAATCATTGGCTTTTTTATTTTTTTCCCCTTCGCCACTACGCCCATAAAATTTCTTGCGACAGCATAACACAAACCTGCAATTATATCCTGGATGGGGGTAGAAATTTGCTGCAGATGAATCATATCGGATTTTGCAAACACGGTGCATCTGCCAGCTATTTTTGCAGGATTTTCAGATAACATCGCTAATCTTCCAAAATCTTTCTCTATATCAATATTGAGTCTGTCGGCCTGCTGATCTAAAAACGAACCTGTACCTGCGGCGCATAAATCATTTAATCCAAAATCGTCTAAATATATATCGCCTGTTTTTTCATTTTTATTTAATAATATAAATTTTGAATCTTGCCCTCCCATTTCAATGACTGTTTTTACTTCGGGATAAAAATATTTAACAGCTTCTGTTTGAGCGACAAGTTCGTTAATATTAGGTATGTTTAATATATCGCCGAGTGTCCTTGATCCTGAACCGGTAACCCCGATTGAATAAAAATTTTCAGCAGGGAATTCGCTGAAAGTGTTTTTTAACACATTATATGCAGTTTTAAGCGATTCTCCGTTTGATCTCGTATATGTTTTTGACGCGACATTTAGCTTTTCGTCTAATATCGCAGTTTTAACAGTGGTTGAACCTATATCTATACCTAAAAACAATTTATTCATTATCATCAAATCCTTTTCCATTTTTCATAATCGCCGAAAGATTCCTTTTTCCATATCGGAACAGTCTCTTTTATATTATCAATAAGAAATTTACTAGCTAAATAAGAAGTATCTCTATGCGGACTAGAAACGGCAATTGAAATTGAAATTTCGCCTATTTCTATCTTCCCTGTTCTATGAATAACGGCAATTTTATTTAAATCGTATTTTTTGAAAACATCGTCTATAAGTTTGCTAATTTCTTTTAGCGCCATTTCTTCGTATGCTTCATAGTAAAGAAATTTAACCGGAGCGCCGTCTTCATTATCCCTAACCGTGCCGTTAAATAGAAGAACCGATCCTGCGGCAGGATCGGATACAAAATTTAGGGCTATATTTGCGTCAATAGGTGTTTTAACGATATCTATATAAAAAAAATTATTACCAGTAGGCATTATTTAAGTCCTTTATTATAATATTATATTAATCCGCCACTGACAGGCATTATAATTGTAACTTCATCGTTATTGTTTAAAACAGGGTTATCATCTTTATATTCCATATTTACTGCAAATTTTGAAATATCAAGCAAATGGTTTACTTTAGGGTAATAAGTTTTGATATAGTTTTTCAAATCTTCTAACGTAGCGCCTTCTTTAAAATTTAAATCTAACTCGCTTTTTCCGATTAAATCTTTAAAAGCCGCAAATAACTTTAATTTAATTTGCATTTTTATATTATTCTTAATATTTATTATTATTGTTAATATTAAATAAATTTATGCATAATTTTAAATTAATAATACAATTATTTTTCTATATAAAATATTGCTATTACTTGAATAATTAAATAAAATTTTTATGTTTTTTAATTATATTCTATGTGACTATTTAGTAATTTCATAGTACATATGCCCAATTTCTTTGATTATTATTTTTTCCATTGCTAATTTGACAGCGTTAATAGAACCAGGGATAGAAAAAATAATTTTTTTATTATAAATACCACAGGAAGCTCTTGACATAATTGCTGCAGAACCAATTTCTAAAAAACTTAAATATCTGAATAATTCTCCAAATCCGTATATCTCTTCATCATAAAGTTCGCTCACAGATTCATATGTATAATCTCTTTGCGATATACCTGTACCGCCATTAATTATAATTGAATTTAAATCTGCACTAAAATTTTCAGCACAAATATCAACTAATTCTTTCTGGAGCAAGTCTTTATCGTCTTTTAATATTTTGTATCCTATAACACTATGATTATTTTCTGTTAAATAATTATTAATGTAAATTCCGCTTTCATCTGTTTCTTTGTTTCTTGTATCGCTTAATGTTATAATAAATGCATTTAAAGATTTTTTTGCATTATTATTTGATTTATGTTCTAAATGTCCCATAATATATAAAATTTTAAAATATTTTTTTATTGTCAAATTTAAACAAAAATAAAACTGCAAGCCAATATATTGTATTACAATATATTGTATTATATAATATTATATATTAAAAAGCTATATAGATTCTTTAATCCACCTTTAAAAAATAATATATCAATAGATTTATACAAATATTTATTAAAAAAAAATGCCGATTGCAGAATAATAATTGCTTACTCTGTCTTCGGCATTTTTTAATTTTGAAATTTATTTATTATTATTTATTAATTAACTGTTAATACATTCCGCCCATTCCGCCCATTCCTTGAGGCATACCGCCTCCTGGCATACCGCCTTTATCTTTTTCCTCAGGTTTTTCTGCTATCATTGCTTCTGTAGTAAGCATAAGCGATGATACGCTTGCGGCGTTTTGAAGGGCTGTTCTTTCAACTTTAGTAGGATCAATAATACCTGCCGCAATTAAATCTTCATATTTGTCTGCCGCGGCATTATATCCGAAAGACCCCGAGTTATTTAACACTTTATCAACTACGATCGAAGCTTCTACTCCTGCATTTTCAGAAATCATTCTTAACGGTTCCTGAACGGCTCTTTTAATTATTTTAATACCCGCGTCTTCATCACTGTTAACACCGGCAAGTTTATCTAAAGCTTTTGATGCTCTAAGTAATGCAACGCCGCCGCCGGGAACAATTCCTTCTTCAACAGCCGCTCTAGTTGCATGAAGAGCGTCTTCAACTCTTGCTTTCTTTTCTTTCATTTCAGTTTCAGTAGCAGCTCCGACATTAATTACGGCAACGCCGCCTATTAATTTTGCAAGCCTTTCCTGAAGCTTTTCTTTATCATAATCCGAACTTGATTCTTCTATTTGAGCTCTGATCTGCTTAACTCTTTTTTCAATATCCGTTTTGCTGCCTGCTCCATCTATGATGGTTGAATTATCTTTATCTACCGTAATTCTTTTTGCTCTTCCTAAATCTTTAAGAGTAATAGATTCTAACTTGATACCTAAATCTTCTGAAATTACCTGTCCTCCTGTTAGAATGGCTATATCTTCAAGCATTGCTTTTCTTCTGTCGCCAAAACCCGGAGCTTTAACTGCGCAGCAATTTAAAGTGCCTCTTAATTTATTTACTACTAATGTTGCAAGCGCTTCTCCTTCAACTTCTTCTGCCAATATAATAAAAGGTTTGCCTGCCTTAGCTATCTGCTCAAGAATTGGAAGAAGATCTTTCATTGACGAAATTTTCTTTTCATGAATAAGAATATACGGGTCGTCAAGAACGCATTCCATTCTTTCAGAATCTGTAACAAAATAAGGAGACAAATAACCTCTGTCAAACTGCATACCTTCAACCACTTCTAAGGTAGTTTCCATACTTTTTGCTTCTTCTACGGTTATAACGCCTTCTTTTCCGACTTTATCCATAGCTTCAGCAATGATATTTCCTATAGTTTCGTCATTATTGGCGGAAATTGTTCCTACCTGAGCGATTTCTTTTTGATTTGCAATAGGTTTAGACATTGTCTTTAATTCTTTTACTATGATGTCAACTGCTTTATCAATTCCTCTTTTAATTGCAATAGGACTGGCTCCTGAGGCAACAAGTTTTATTCCTTCTCTGTATATTGCCTGAGCAAGCACCGTTGCGGTTGTAGTACCATCTCCGGCCGTATCGGAAGTTTTAGAAGCAACTTCTTTTACCATTTGAGCGCCCATATTTGCAAACTTGTCTGCTAAATCAATTTCTTTTGCAACGGTAACGCCGTCTTTTGTAATATTTGGCGAACCGAATGATTTTTCGATAACTACGTTTCTTCCTTTTGGTCCAAGAGTTACTTTAACTGCATCTGCAAGTGTATTAACACCTTCAAGTATTAAAGATCTTGCTTCTTGAGAAAATTTTATATCTTTAGCCATAATTCTTCTAACCCTCCAAATTTAAATTTCATTTAAAAATATTAACATTCTTGTAAACTTTCTTATATAATTTTCGGGCATGCATATAAAATAAAAATTACTTTTCAATAATAGCCAGAACATCATCTTCTTTCATAATAAGATATTCTTTATCGTCTACTTTGATTTCATTGCCTGAATATTTTGCAAATAAAACTAAATCGTCTTCTTTAACTTCAAGCGGTATTTTTTTTCCATCTTCGGACGTTCTTCCATTGCCGATGGCGATAACTTTGCCCTGCATCGGTTTTTCTTTTGCCGCATCAGGTATAAACAAGCCGCTTTTAGTTTTTTCTTCTTCCTGAAGCCTTTCAACAAGTATTCTGTCCTGCAAAGGTTTAACTTTCATAAACATTCTCTCCTTAATTATTTAAATTAATTATTTTATTAAAACTATTTTATTAACCGCTAAGTAATTTATTAATTGCTAAATACAGCGCTTTTCTTAATTTTCTTAATAGTATATCGTTTTTCTTAAAAAATTATTATTAAATGTTAAATATATAATGTTTTCTCAATTATATATTTATTTAATATAAATATTATTATTCCGATTCTAAATTTTATCTTAAGCTTTATTCAGCTATATTTTTATATTTTAGCACTTCAATATATTGAGTGCTAACTTTTCTAAATATACACTCACTTTTTTTAAAATACAATCATATGATTTGGCATTATTTTAGATAATAACGCTAAAATTTCTATATATACGCCAATATAATACCGTTTTTTTAAGTTTTACTTAATTTTTCAATTTATTATTATTATTATTAATTATTATTTTAAAATTGTTTTTTAGTTTTATGAAATGCTTTATGAAATCATTCTTTTTTTTATAAAATAAACCGAAAGATAAAAAAAGATAAAAGAAAAAATTAAAATAATTAATAAATCAATAAACATCATAAAATTTATATGCCCTAAAAACAAAGATCGTGTAATTTTTACCGTATAATATAAAGGCATTATGTAAACAATATATCTGACTATATTCGGCAATGCGGAAACAGGATAAAAAACTCCTGAAAATAAAAACATAGTAGATATTGCTACGGTAAAATAATAAGAAAAAAAATCGTAAGAAGGCGCAAATGACGTTACAAGTATAGATAAAGACGCAAACATCAATCCGTTTATAATAATAATGATAGGAATTAGTAACATCAAAGGTGAAATATGCGATCTGAAAAAAATTAACGCTATTAATAAAACAGCAAATCCGCTCATAAACGCTTTTGCCGCAGCCCATAAAACTTCTCCTGCGGTTATTTCTTCAATGCTTACCGGGGTAACCAATATTGCATTAAATACACCTTTTGTAGTCATTCTTGTATATGAACCAAATGTTCCTTCAAAAGAAGCTGCATACATTGAAGAAGAAGCTATAATTCCGGGTATGATATATAAAAGATAAGGAGTTCCATTGATGTTGTGTATAAATTTTCCTATACCGAAACCTAAAGCTGCAAGAAAAAGCAGCGGTTCAAGAATATCCCCTATTACACTTGGTTTATAAAACCTGAGCCAAACTTTGAAATTTCTATAAAAAACCGCATAAAACCTAAGACTGATATTATGATTAATTTCATTAATTACTTTTAAAATTTTCATTTTTAACTATATCCATAAAAACATCCTCTAATGATTTATATCCTTTATTGTTATTGTTTAGCTCTTCTTTATTCAGTAAATTGCCTGATGTATCACAAATATTTTCATCCTTATTTTTATTTAAAATATAGTCCACGGATCCGTTTAAAACTATTTCTCCATGATTAAGAAGTATAACATTTCTAAATAGTTTCTCTGCTTCTTCCATATAATGAGTTGACATTAATATAGTAATGCCGCTTTTATTTAACAATTTTAATTTATTCCATATATTTAGCCTGTATTCAGGATCTAGCCCTATTGTAGGTTCGTCAAGTATAATAATTTTCGGACTATTGACGAGAGCTCTTGCAATTAGCAGTCTTCTTCTGTATCCGCCAGATAAGTTAATAACTTTAAAATTTTTCTGTTCCGCCATATTAAAAAAATCCAGTAGCTCAGAAGCCCTTATTAAAGATTCTTTTTTATTGATTCCAAAATACATCGAATATATTATCAGATTTTCGAAAACGCTTAAATCTTCGTCAAGATTATCTTCCTGAGGAACAACGCCAATGATAGCCTTAATCTTTTTCGCATCATGCGGTAAATTTGACGTTAAGTTTAAACCTAAAATATCAATATTGCCGGAATTAGGTATTACAACGGAATATAAAATTTTTAAAATTGTCGTTTTACCTGCGCCGTTTGGACCGATTATGCCAAAAAAATCCCCTTTTTTAATCTTAAATGAGATATTATTAAGGGCTGAAAAATTATTGTAAAACTTAGTCAAATTTTCAACTGAAACAGCATAATCATTCATAATTATAATAATATAGGCGCGATTGCTTTAAAGACTTTTAAAGACGCGGAAGAGTTATGCCGGCTTGCGACTGATATTTTCCTTTTTTATCTTTATATGAAACTCTAGGTGCTTCTCCTTCAAAAAAAAGAACCTGAGCAAGCCCTTCATTTGCATATATTTTTGCAGGCAAAGGAGTCGTATTTGAAATTTCAAGAGTAACGTATCCTTCCCATTCCGGTTCAAAAGGAGTAACATTCACTATTATGCCGCATCTTGCATAAGTGGATTTACCGAGGCAAATTGTGACTACATTTCTAGGAATTTTAAAATATTCGACGGATCTTCCAAGAGCAAAAGAATTAGGAGGTATAATACATTCTTCCGTAGTTATGTCAACAAATGATTTTGTATCAAATTTTTTAGGGTCAACTATCGTAGTATTAATATTGGTAAAAATTTTAAATTCGTTAGATATCCTCAAATCATATCCGAATGATGAAACACCGTAAGATATCACTCCATTTCTAACTTGCGTATTCTCAAAAGGCATTATCATATCATATTCTTTTGCCATTTTTTCAATCCAGATATCATTCTTAATCATTATAAAAATAATCGCCAGTTTAAATTTGCAAAAATTTAAACTTAAACGTCTCCATATAATATTTACGCGTGAATTTATAGATTTTTATTTAATTTTTATTTAAATATTATTTAAATAATATTTATTACCCTATTTTAAATTAAACTTTATAATATTATCAACAATTTCATCAGGGTCATCTATGACTTGCAAAATATCAATATCCGAAGGCGATATATAACCTTTTTTAAGGGTA
This sequence comes from bacterium, assembly GCA_021794255.1. The sequence continues at coordinate 63,723 of JAJYRF010000019.1, forward strand.
TTGTTTTTAATCCAGCCAATAAGACCGTTCCAATAATCGGAGCCGCATAATATGACTGGAAAAGGCTTTGTTTTATTAGTCTGAATTAATTCTACCGTTTCAAAAAGTTCATCTAATGTGCCAAATCCTCCCGGCATCATTATGTAAGCCGAAGCATATCTAACAAGCATTACTTTTCTTACAAAAAAATAACGAAATTCAAGAGTAAAATCTGCATATTTGTTAATTGCCTGCTCTTTAGGAAGCTTAATATTAAGCCCTACGGAATTAACTTGAAGATCAAACTCATCTTTAGCTTCTTTGCATCCCATGTTGGCAGCTTCCATTACTCCGGGACCGCCGCCTGATATAACAGAATAGCCTTTTAAAGCTAATTTTCGGGCTATTGCTTTTGTGTTTTTATAAACATCGCTATTTTCATCAATTCTGGCGCTTCCATAAATAGTAACCGCAGGGCAAACTGAAGGAAGGACATCAAAGCCGTCCACAAATTCGCCCATAATTCTAAATAACCGCCAGGGCTCTCCTTTATTCAGAGAATTTAATTCATAATCATAATTTTTCGAATTTTCTTTCGTTATAGACATCAATATTTTTCTTGATTATAATTAAATTACATTGTATCTCCTGTTTATATTATTAAAACTAAGAGATACAATGTATATAAAATATATAATCGGCAAACTGACTAATTTATTATTTATTTTATATTTTTTGTCTTTAAATATTATTAATTAATGCAAAAAACACATAAATAAACAATATTTAGACAAAAATTAATTAAAATTTAAAATCTGTCTTATCAGGATGAATTTTTTTTGCTTTTTCTTTAAGCTGATCTTTAGTCTCTTTATGATTATCATCAGGAATACAGCAGTCAACAGGACACACTGAAGCGCATTGGGGAGAATCATAAAAACCATAGCATTCAGTGCAAAGGTCAACGGATATGACATAAAGATCCCCTTCAGCTATTGCGTCATTAGGACATTCAGGAATACAAACACCGCATGCGATACATTCATCTGTAATAATTATAGCCATTAAAAAACCTCCTGTAAATTAATTTAATTTAAGTTTTGTTAAAAATACATTCATAAAATGTTATATTAAACATTTAAATAAATTATACCAAATAATTTTATTCAATTAAATAAAAAAATAAAAATAAAAAAATAAATTGTAAGTTTATATTTTAAATTTTAACTGATTTTGCTTCCGATACCTTTAAATGCCTTGAGTCCTAAAAATGTTGAATTTGAGCTTAATTCTTCTTCTATTTGAAGAAGCCTGTTGTATTTACATACTCTTTCAGTTCTGGCAGGAGCCCCTGTTTTAATTAATCCTGAATTAACGGCAACGGCTAAATCTGCTATCGTAGTATCTTCGGTTTCCCCCGACCTGTGAGATATTAATGCCGTCATATTGTTTTTCTGAGTTAATTGAATAGCATCCATGGTTTGCGACAATGTGCCTATCTGATTAAGTTTAATCAAAACCGAATTTATAGCATGAGCATCAATTGCTTTAGTTATGCGTAATATATTAGTAACCGTCAAATCATCGCCGACTATCTGTATTTTATCCCCTAGTTCTTTCATTAACATGCTGAAACCATTGAAATCGTCCTGCGCTAAACCGTCCTCAATTGATATAATCGGAAATTTTTCAACGAAACCCGCATACATATCTACCATTTCGGCAGAATCCAGAACAGTTTCTCTTCCTGCTTCTTTAAGGATATATTTGCCGTTAGAGTAAAATTCGCTTGCCGCAGGATCTAACGCTATAAAAATATCTTTGCCCGGCGTATAATGCGCTTTCTCTATCGCTTCTAAAATAAGAAGTATCGCTTCTGCATTATTTTGCAATTCAGGCGCAAACCCGCCTTCATCGCCAACGCTCGTAGGCATTTTTCTTTCATCTAAAATTTTTTTTAATTTTTGATAAACTTCTGCTCCCATACGTAAAGCTTCGTCAAAATATTTTGCCCCTGCGGGAACTATCATAAACTCCTGAAAATCAAGCAAATTATTGGCATGTTTTCCGCCGTTTATTATATTCATCATAGGAACCGGCAATATATGAGCATTTATGCCTCCTATATATTTATATAAAGGAGTCTCTAATTCTCGGGCGGAAGCAATTGCAGTGGCAAGAGAAACACCAAGTATCGCATTGGCTCCAAGATTTGATTTATTTGAAGTACCATCAAGATTTATCATTATATCGTCAATAAGTCTTTGATTGTAACTATCAATACCCGATAAAGATTTAGCTATAATGTCATTGACATTTTCTACGGCAGAATGCACCGATTTTCCAAAATATAAAGAATTATCGTTATCTCTTTTTTCATAAGCTTCATATTCTCCCGTAGACGCTCCTGACGGAACGCGAGATATACCTGATACTCCGCTTTCGAGAAAAACCTTCACGCTAATTGTGGGATTACCTCTGGAATCTAAAATTTGCCTTGCTTTAATTTCTGCAATCTCGCTCATAATTATCACCTCTCTTTTTTAATATTTACCTTAATTTATTTTATTTTACTCAGGTTTATTTTTTTGTTTTTAAATTTTATTTATTTCATTTATAGTTTTTTCTATTAGCAATTGCGTTTTTTCTTTTTCGTAAGATTCCGCGTAAATTCTCAAAATCGGTTCTGTTCCAGAAGGTCTTATCAGAAGCCATGAATTATCGGTATATTCAAATTTGTAACCGTCAATAAAATTAACCGCGGCAACTTCTTTTTTAAATGGAACATTAAAGCTGTTATTTTTTAAATTTTCTATTAATTTTTTTTTAATATCGTTGTCAATATGAATATCGCATCTTTTATACTCTAATGGATATACTTTGCCGTAAATATCATCTAATAATTCATTTAAATTTTTTTTACGTATCAGCATAATTTTTAACAGCATTAACGAATTAAAAACTCCGTCTCTTTCAGGTATATGAAACCTTATTCCGATACCTCCGGATTCCTCCCCCCCTATAAGAATATTATTGTCGGGATTTATCATAAGATTGGCTATGTTTTTAAAACCTATAGACACTTCATGTAATGTTATATTATATTTATTGCATAAATAATCAATTGTCTTTGATACAGATACTGTTTTTACAACTTCCCCTTTAAATCCTTCTTCTAATAAATAATTCAACAATATAGAAAATATTTTATGGGAATCTATAAAATTTCCATTATAATCAACAGCGCCTATTCTATCAGCATCTCCGTCTGTTGCAAAACCTATTGCGAATTTATTATTTTTTCCTATTTTTCTCACGGCTGCCGAAAGTTTTTTTAAATTTAATTCTATAGGCTCAGGATTAATTTTAGGAAAATTTGGATTGATTGTACTATTTATATTTTTGTACTTTATAGAAAATTTTTTTAATACGGAAGAAAGATATCCTATGCCGGCACCGTACATAGGGTCAATGATAATTTCCATATTTTTAAAAATAGGACTGCTAATATTTTCTATATCTATTATTTTAATTAAATGATCTAAATAATTTTTTTTAAAATCAGTTTTTATTAATTTTCCTGATTTAGGATTATTAGTAAAATAAGTATCTTTTGATTCCGTTGATTCAATTGAATCAAAATTATTCAGACTATCATTATTTAGACTTTTATTTAAATCATTTTCTAACTTATTTTGCTTATTTTTTAGGTCATTTAAGTTTAAACTGTTTAAATTATTATTTTGATTTAATTTTTTATTTAATAAAATATCATTGGCTATTTTTTCAATTTCTTTAACATCAGATTCTATCATTGAACCGCCGTAATTATTTTTAAATTTAATACCGTTATACTTAAAGGGATTATGGCTAGCTGTAATCATAACGCCGCATTTGCATAAATTATTTTTTACGGCATAAGATAATACAGGAGACGGGCAGAAAGAATCCGACAGCAAAACGTTAAATCCCATCTGTATAAGATTTTCTGCGCATGATAATGCAAATTCTTTAGATAAAAAGCGAGTATCATAGCCTATAGCAATAGCAGCGGGCGAAAACTCTATGCCATCAAACTCGCCGATATTATAATCATCAATAATATTGGTGTTTGTTGTATTTTTTACATTATTTACATTATTTACATTATTATTTTCATTAATACTGCTATTTTTTTCTATATTTTTATAAATATTATTATCTAATTTATTTTTTTTCAGCAAATATATTCCTAAAGCAACCGAAATAACATCAATTTTATCAAAATTAAAACTTTCGGCTATAACGCCTCTAAAGCCGTCGGTTCCAAAATTAATTTTTATGCGGTCATCTTTTATAATTTTAGAGATATTATAAAATTTCAAATTATTTATCATTATTTATATCATTAATTTTTTTCTATTATTATAATTTTATATTAAAAAAATAAGGACTTAAGTTTATTTAAACCGCCTTATATCCCCACAGCTATAAGCTTGTGGGGATTACGGCGAGATTGGTTAACTTTTGCGCCTTACAGCATGCCTTACAGGTTTCAATATATTTTATATAGTTTCAATAACTTCTGCGCCTTACAAAGCTTTGAAATACCTTACTTTTCAACTGGTGTGTCCGGCGGGATTCGAACCCGCTACCTCAGGAGTCGGAATCCTGAACTCTATCCATATGAGCTACAGACACAATTTGTAAACTATAGCTGCCTTGACATACTTCCAGCCTTTCGGCAAGAAATTCTGGTAATATCCCCGGCAGTAGCCTTTGAAATTTATATCTTATATCTTAATATACTATATTTATATTATATTGCTGTAATTAATTTTATATATTTTTGCCGTAAACAATCAAACTATTTTGGAGCAATACATATTGATAAACACGGAAATAGGGCTTTCACATTTGCCGTATGCTGTCACGCCTATTTTAAACTATACTTTTTGTTTGTGATATAATTGTTAATATAATATATAATAATATAATTTTTTACAAATCATTTTAATTAATATCTTTCATTATAACACTAAAATAAAATAATATATTAATATATTATATTATGATAAATAATTTTCAAATGACTGTTTTTACAGGAAATGTAATCAAGAAATTATCCGATAATGCTATTATTTTATCCGGCTTTATTGAAAATAATCTGGAAAAAGATCTTAATTCTATTATTAATAATAAATTTAACGGATTAGATTTAGAAACAGACTTAAATGATGTTAAAGATAATCTTGTAACAGAACTTAATAATGAAATTCATAAATTGATTATCAGCGTAATAACTAACAAAAGGTTAAGACAATCAAAAGATAAAAATAAACTTTATATTTACGAAAATGTACTTAAATTTAGTCCGTTTTGCAATTCTATGCGAAATATTTATACACTAAACCTTTTAATAAAACTTAATATTAAAAATATATCGCAATATCCTGCTTTAAAAAAACAATCATATATTTCAGAACTTGCTTTAATGATAAGTTCAATAGTTAAAAATGCTATTGATATATTTTATTCTTTATTAAATTTTAATGATAACAATTATGAATTACACGGCAATAAAATAAATAATAAAGCTTATAAACAACAAATACTTAAAAAAACCTGGCAAGATATTAAAAACATTGACTACATTTGCGATAAAATAATAAATGACCTTTCAAGTATAGAATCGCATTTATACGGATATAATGTTAAAAGTCAAATTATATATTATTCATTAATAGTTTCTTATTTAAAAGAAATTGCAATATTTTCATATAGAATTATTGAAAATGCAGTCGCATAATTTATTTTAACAAATTTATTTAAAGACACGCAATAATAATATATTAAAATAAATTTTAATTAGGTAAATTATGAATATATTATCAATAAATTCAGGAAGTTCTTCTGTAAAATTCGCTTATTTCAAATATATAAGAAAAACATCTAAAATAATTTACTGTAAAAATATTAAAAATAAAAACTGCATAAATAAAACAAAAACAAATAGTAATCATAACAAAAAAGAAGCATCATCTAAAAATATACTTGCTAATCAGTCAAAATTGTTATCATTAAACAGATTATACGACGGAGAAATAGAGGAAATAGGAACTCCTTTTTCTTCTTATAGCTATGAACATACCAATGGAAAAGAAAGCGGCAAAATAAATTTTAAAAACCATCATTCTGCAATATCTTTTATAATTAATGAATTAATTCATAAAAATTTAAATAAAGATGAAAAAATTGATATAGTAGTACACAGATTTGTTCATGGCGGTAATCTTTTTATTGAACCTCTTGTTATTTCAAATGTTATCTCAAATAAAAATTTAAAAAATAAAAAATATAATTATAACAATAAACATACTAACTATAAATCATTCAACAGTCATAGTATAAATAGCGCAAATAATATCAAAAATGGCGATACTGAAATTATTATGACAGATAATGAAATATACTTAAATTTTCCAGATATAAAAAAATTATCGCAGCTTAACGAACTTGCTCCGCTTCATAATCCGTCAAACTTGCTTGGACTTCAAACCGCGATAAAACTAATCCCCGAAGCAGCTGAGGTGTGCATATTTGATACTTCTTTTCATTCAACTATTCCGGATTATGCTTCAATATACCCTCTTCCTATTGAATATTATAAAAAATACGGGATAAAAAAATACGGCTTTCATGGCATTTCTTATGCTTTTATTTCTAACATCCTAAAACTTTCAGGGTATAATTTTCAAAAAATGATATTGTGTCATCTTGGAAACGGCGCAAGCATCGCTGCAGTTAAAAACGGTAAATCTATTGACACGTCAATGGGTTACACGCCATTGGAAGGATTAATGATGGGAACAAGAACGGGGGATATAGATTCGTCGCTATTTTTTATTTTAAAAAATAAATTAAAATTGTCTGAAGAAGAGCTGTATAATATTTATAACAAAAAAAGCGGACTGCTTGGAATTTCTCAAAAAACCTATGATGTGAAAGAACTTTTAAACAACTCGGATTATAATTCAAAATTAGCAATTAAAATGTTTTGTTATAGAATTATAAAATATATAGGGGCATACTCCGCTGCATTAAACGGCATAGATGCATTAATTTTTTCAGGGGGGATAGGCGAAAATTCATCGTTTATTAGACAGGAAGTATGTAATAATCTTTCATATTTAGGTATTAAATTGAATAAATCAAAAAATGCAGGCGCAGTTAAAATTTTTAACAATTCGCCTAAATTAGATACATTAAATTTGGAAAACTCTATAATAAAAATAAACTCGGGCAAAACTACTGTTCTTGCGGTTAAAACCGATGAAGAATTAATGATGGCAGAAAATGCATTAAAAATTTTGAAAGTTAATTAGAAAAAATTAATTTAATAAAAATATAATAAAATAACCTATATAATATATTAATTTATAATATATTTAATTTATAATATATTTAATTTATTTTAATTA
>JAJYRF010000029.1 GCA_021794255.1 bacterium
AATAGTAAATTATTTAGACGTTAAAATTAATAATCCCCGTTTTATGGTTAATGGATTTGATTAACTTATTTTATTGTTATATAATAAACATAACAAAATATTCATACTTATTGTAATAATCCAATCGTGTCATCTGGCATATTTAAACATACCGAATACTTTAACTTGACAAAAGAACGGTCGGATAGGAAAATTATTAAAGACGACTGGATATTGGAAACAATCAAGCATCCTCAAAAAATTGAAATTCAAAACGATGGAAGAATTAGAAAATGGAAATATATCGATGAGGTTGGAAAATATCTAAGAATAATTTTGCTTGAAGACGGTATAACCGTTCATAACGCCTTTTTAGATAGAAATTTTAAGGAGGAATAATAATGAAAATAAGATATTTTTCGGATACCGATACCGCCCTTATAGAATTTTCGAATAAACCTATTTTAGAAACTAAAGAAATATCCGAAAATCTTTATATCGATACCGATGAAAATGGAAATATCGTCAGTATGACTATAGAGCATGCAAAAGAAAAAGCCAATATATCCGAAATAACTTATTTACAAATAGATTCCGCCGGCAAAATTATAGCCCATGCTTGAAACAAAGACTGAAACAAAGACAAAAAAACAAAGTAAAACAAAGGGGATAGATTTATTTACTACGGCGGGCATACACTCTGGCATAAAATAAAGCATTTGGCTTTAAAGGCGCCAGCCGTCATAGCTTGGCTTTATAAACGCCCGCCTCCGTATTCCTACTCCCGACGGCGTTTGATGACGCCGAAGGATAGCTTTATTTTTTTATTTCTAATTTAATCAGGACAATCTATGCATCAGGCGAAATTTTTTATTTCTTCATTTATTTTTGACAAGCCCAAAAAAAACACTGTTAAAAAATATTTTATAATATATAATATATATTAATTATCAATTTTATTAATATATATATAAACTTATTATCAAGTTGTAATAAGAAAGAAAAAAAGCGGAGAAGAGGAGGGGGTATTATGTTTAAAGATATGTCCTTAAAGATTAAATTTGCTTTAATTATGATAATTATTGGTTTTACGGCTGATTTATTAATAGCCGTAATTTCTTTTTATTATATTAATGGATTTAAGAGAGACGAACTTAAGCATGATGCGGATATTATTCTTTTCGCAGAGAAATCAGCAAGAGATTATACTTCTAATGCACTCAGACCCGCTGTAATGAAAGCGACGAATAAGTTTGTTATGCAGGGGGAATCGGCTACTTTTGTGGCTCTCGGCGTCGCAAAACTAATAAAAAAATATTTACCTAATTACATTTATTCCGAACCTACTCTTAACCCATTAAACTTAAAAAATAAAGCAAATTCTTTTCAAAGAAAAATTATATTAAAATTTAAAAACAATCCTTCTTTGAAGTCTGATGTTGGATACCATAAATTTAATGGTATTTCCTATTTTTACGTTATGAAGCCTGTTGTGGCGAAACAAGGTTGTATGATTTGTCACGGAAATCCTAATTACAATTCCCCTATAACGAAAGCTATAGTTAAAAAATATGGAAACACTCACGGATGGCATTGGAAAACCGGAACGGTAGAGGGTGCGTTAAGCGTTTTGGTTCCTACAAGTTATATGGACAGCGTTGCTCTTAAAAGCACTATTATCATAGTGCTGGCTATTTTTGTCCTGCCTTTCATTGCCTTATTAATAGCGCTATTTTTTATAAACAAGGCAATAATAAAGCCAATACATGAAATGACTAATTTAGCGGAAGACGTATCTATGGGAAAATCCAACGCAGATTTTAAAGTCAAAAGCGACGACGAAATAGGTAAACTCGCAAAATCCTTTAATAGGCTTAAAAAAAGTTATTTAAAGGCAATTCAACTTTTATCAGAAAAGAATAGAAATAAATAAAATAAAATTGCAAAATTTACAAGTGCGTTATAATCCAAATTTTTCTAAAAAACAAAGGTGTCAGATTTATTTCAAAAGGCAAAAACAAAGGTGTCAGATTTATTTATTCAACAAAAACAAAGGTGTCAGATTTATTTCCAACAAAAACAAAGGTGTCAGAACAAAAACAAAGGTGTCAGATTTATTTATTCCAGGAAAATAAAGGAAAAATAAAGGAGTCTGATTTATTTATTTATAAAATTATTATTGATAATTTATAGTCAATATATTATATTACTATTAATAGTACGATTAAACAGGAGGTTAAAAAGGAGGTTAAAATAATGATTGTCAGTGCTAACGATATAAAAACTAAAGGGTTATCTAATATCGAAAAAATAATAGAGGAAGGAAACGAGGTTTTTATATCTAAAAGAGGGAAAACAAAATTTGTCCTACTTTCGTTAAAAGAATATGAAAGATTAAAAGAGGCGGATATTTTTAAGGCTATAATTGACTCGGAAGACGATTATAGAAAAGGAAAATTTATAATTGAAAGCTCGGAAGAACATTTTAAAAGACTCGGCATCTAATGTTTAAACTAATTTTTACCGAAAGTTATTCAAAAAAGAAAAAGCATTTTTAAGCCATCATGCCGAACTTACGGAAAAATATAAAAATATCCTTAAATTATTAGAGTTAAACCCCGGTCATACTTCTTTAAAACTTCATAAGCTGCAAGGAAAATTCAAAAATAAATATGCCGTTTCATTGACATATTCTTATCGGATAATTTTGTCTTTCATGGTTGTCAAGGACGAGATTCTATTAATAGACATCGGGAGTTATAGGGAAGTTTATTGAAAATTACAAAATTAAGGGAAAATTAAAAAGGTAGTTATAAAAAAATTAATAAAAAAAATAACAAAACGGCGTGCGTTTATATATCTTTTATCTTAAGCTCAAACTCCTTTTTGTATTTTGCAAATCATTTTTCCCCACACCTCGTCAACCGCTTCTTCAGTGTATCCGGTATCAAATGGCTATACCGCTTCGTCATCTGCGTCGTCCCGTGTCCTAACAGCTCGCCGGTTATATACAGGCTCGTCCAGTTCATTACCATTTTGCTTGCGAATACATGGCGCAAGTCGTGGAGTCGAGATTTTTAGCCAGCTGTAAGTCCCGCTGAACGGACCTTTCCGATAAACCCGTCTTTTTAGTCATATCCGAAACAAAAGTATTGATTTTATGCGGGGTCTCTCGGTGCGGACTCTGTGCCCGCACGATAAAATGTTTTAAATTTTTTATCCCGACAAGTTTTTTAATTATTAATTCTTAAATCTTGTTATTTCTTACCCCACACGTCGTCAACCGCCTTTTTCAACGTATCCGGGACCAAATGCGAATACCTTACAGTAATTAAAGAAATGGTGTAATACTCCAGTTTCGATATTTAACGTTCTGAAAGATATTTCATGCTCCCGCTTTCCGGCACGGCTTTCCCTTATTTCGTTTTTCCGGATAAGCTGGTAATTTTTATATCCAGCGTTGCGATATTATTTAATTCTTTATTGCCAAATACCGGAAGGAAATGTTTCCCGGCGTAAATTTTAGATTCAATTCCGGCGGGGGTATTAGGCAGCCCTTTTAAATATTCTCCATTCCATATGATAGTAAAATTTACTACCTTTTTATTCATTACAGGTAGTCCTATGGCTCCCCTTGCGATATCCGCCTGTTTGGCTTCGGCTATAAGCTTAGCAGAAACCTTGTCTGTAGTTTTATGCTTCCCTGATACCGCATTCCCTTATAGCTTATTATATAATACCAGACGTCATTACCTTTCTTCCTGTAAATCGAAGCCATTTTTTTTACCTCTTACGGTAGTAAATGAGTAGTAAAATTTTTGCATTTTGCTACATTTTTATACATAATTTTACATTTTAATTCATAATTATGTCAAGAGGAAAATTAGAAGAACTGCTAAATATTGCGGTTTTAACTGGTGGAGCTGATCGGGGTCGAACCGACGACCTCTTGCATGCCATGCAAGCGCTCTGCCAACTGAGCTACAGCCCCATATAGTATAAATAAGAAAATGGATTGGTAAAACTATAATTAAAATATTTTATTAATTTAATATTGTAATATTAAATATTTAATATTACAATATAATTAATTTAGTTTCATAAAATATATATATAAATTATAAAAATTCTAAACTAATTTAAAATTATATAAATTAAATTATAAGTATATAATAGTTAAACTTACAAATATTAAACATATAAATAAAGTAATTATTTGTATGTTTAATATAACATAATTTATTAATTATAATTTATAGTAAATAGCATATAAATGTCAAGAAAATTTTTTATTTAAATATTTAAATAAAAAATATAAATTAAATTTATAATAAAAAATATAAATTAAATTTATAATAAAAAATATAAATTAAATTTATAATAAAAAATATAAATTAAATTTATAATAAAAAATATAAATTTATTAATTATAATATAACTACATTATGATTACATTAAATACAGCACTATTCTGGAATATAACGGACTGGACGGCTTTTGCCGTTACTTTGCTCGGAGTTTATTTATTAAGCGAATATAAAAGGTCAGGATTTATCATTAACGGTTTAGGTTCTGTCTTATGGGTTATAATAGGTTTGCATTCCAGATTAGAAGGACTGCTTGTTTTAAATATTATATTGTTTATTTTATATATAAAAGGCTATTTAAAATGGAAAACAAATAAAGTAGACAACATAACAATGGAGAACATAAATTAAAATGTGTCTGGCTATCCCATCTAAAGTAGTTAAAATAGAAGAAAATGATTTTGCAATTATTGATACTATGGGTTCCAAAAGAAAAATATCAACAATGTTAATAAATGAGCCTATTAGTATAGGGGATTATTTATTAATACATGTGGGTTATGCAATGCAAAAAATAAATCAAGAAGAAGCGGAAGAAAGCTTAAAATTATTCAAGGAAATTGAATCTAAATTAGATATTATTTGAATTATATTAAAAATAATTATATTAAAATGATTTATAATAAAATTGTGGTAGATTAGGAAAGAAACAGCTGAATTCTTTTATCAATAGGCAGTTCACTAAATCATAACCTATAATAGCTATTTATAGCTATAATTTTAATTATTATATTATTATATTATTATATTATTATATTATTATATTATTATATTATTATAATATTTAGTTATTTAGTTAAAATATAAAAATATAATATAATGTAAAAATATAAATAATATAATGCGAAATTTGATAAATATTTGAAAATGCTTGATATTT
>JAJYRF010000114.1 GCA_021794255.1 bacterium
GTATTATTTAAAGCTTTGATTTATTTATTTATTATTTTCATGATATAAGTTATGCTAATATAAGTTATAATAATAGTTTTAAATTAGTAATTTATGATGTATTATTTAAAGCTTTGATTTATTTATTTATTATTTTCATGATATAAGTTATGCTAATATAAGTTATAATAATAGTTTTAAATTAGTAATTTATGATGTATTATTTAAAGCTTTGATTTATTTATTTATTATTTTCATGATATAAGTTATGCTAATATAAGTTATAATAATAGTTTTAAATTAGTAATTTATGATGTATTATTTAAAGCTTTGATTTATTTATTATTTAATAATTTAATATATCCTATACTTTTAGTTGAATCGGTTATTTTTATTATATCACTCATAATAATATATCCTATCCACACAATTTTATCATCTGACAAAACAATAGGCACACTGTGTCTTGATAATACAGGTATTTTTTTATCTATAAAAAAATTTTTAACTTTTTTTTCATTTTGCATGCCAAGCGGAATAAATCTGTCGCCGTTCATAAAATTTCTAATTTTTAAAGGAAATGACAATTTATCAAAATCAAATAATATTGTGTTATTTAAATGATTCTTAAATTTTTTTTTTATCAATTTATCTATAACAGTTTTTGTTGTAATATTATCAAATTTTCCGATTATTAAGTTTAAATCTAATTCTTTTATATAAATAATAAATTTATTAATTGTATTTATACTGCATGAATTATTTTCAACAATATCGTAGTAATTAATTAAATATTCATAATGTTTACAATCTAAAGGAAAATGATGGTAAGTATTTTTTACTTTTCCAATATATATGTTATTTTCAATTTCTTCAAAAATTATTTTTTCGTAAGTTTTAATTATTCTAATATTTTTATTAAGATTAAATAAGATGTTAGGTTTGCTGCTTTTTAGAATATTTAAAAAATTTTTAAAATTGCTATATGAAATAAAATTTTTTATGCCGTTATTATTATCTTTATTATTTTTATTATCGTTTTTATTAATTATAATTTCATATAAGGCAAGCTTAAAAAATCTATAAAGAACAGCCTCGGGAATCTTTAACAAATTATAAATATTAAAAGTTAATATCCCTAAATCTTTATATTCGGTATTTGAAATGCTATTTTTAAAAATTTCTCGGGCGCAATTTTCAATAAATTCATCATCTTGCCTGAGAACTTCGGAAGTTCTGTATATAGTATTTAAAAAAGAAGGGTTTATTTTTTTAAATACAGGAATAATATTTAATCTTATATTATTTCTGAAAATATCTTCTTGATAATTTGTATAATCTTCAAAAAATTTTATTGAATTTAATTTTGCAAAATCAATAATTTCTTTTTTAGAAAATTTAATAAAAGGACGGATAATTATACCGTTTTTAACTTTTATTCCCGCTATTGACCCGCTTCCGCCGCCTGTAATTGTTCTCATTAAAAAATTTTCGGCAAAATCATCTAAATGATGAGCCGTTGCTATTTTATCGGCATTTATTTCATTTGCCGTTTTGTAAAGAAATTTATATCTAAAATTTCTGGCTGTTTCTTCAATGCTTTTTTTATTAATTTTTGACTCGGCAACAATATCGGCTTTGTCCGTGTAAAACTGGACTGATAAAGCATTGCATAAATTTTCTAAATATTCAACTTCTTTATATGACGATTCTCTTATTCCATGGTCAAATACGGCGCAGGAAATTTTAATACCTAATAAATGCCTTAAAAAATAAAGCGAATATAATAAAGAAACAGAGTCAACCCCGCCGCTTACTGCAGTAAGAACAGATTCTCCCCATTCAATAAGTTTAAATTCTTCAATAGTGCCGATAAATTTTTTTAGAAATATTGAAGTTCTTTTATTATAAGAATAAGACAACATTTATTGGAAGCAATATATTAAATAAAACTTTAATAATATTAATATAACTTATTAATATTATAACATAAAAATATTAATATCTATCTTTCCTTTGTAAATATTTAATCCTACATTAAAAACTATTCAAAACTTTATAGGGATTAGGACTTGCGCAATATCTTAATGTGCGTGCCTTTAAGGTTCTCCTAGATAACTGCTGACTAAACATAATTTAATCCCTCTTATCAACCGGCTTTTTCAAGCCCCCGCTTCTATAAGCGGCGGGTGGTTGACTTTCTGCATATAATAGTAAATGAAGAACTGTAAAGAGGAAGAGTATTTATATCTGTAAAATCTGCGGCATTCAACAATTTTATAGTTTCATAGACAGAAAGTCTTTCTTCTACAGGAGGTCCCATTTTCAATATTTTATCTTCTTTATCCCAATCAATAAGAAATAAATAGCCGCCGGATTTCAGCACTCTTTTAATTTCGTGAAGATAATTTAATCTTTGTTCTATCTCATGAAAAACATTAGACGTTAAAATAATATTCATTGATTTATCATTTAATGTAATTCTTGATTCTTCACACTTTGTTAAAATTACACAATCTTTTTGAGTTTCGCTAAAATCTGTGCCGTCAATATTTTCTTTTATGCAGGAAAGCATTTCTTCGCTAATATCTAAAGCATATATTTTTGTATTAATATCTTTAGCATCGGTAATTGTTTTTAATAAAGGAATGGTAAAAAATCCGCTCCCGCATCCGATATCCGCAATATTTACTTTTTTTTCGCCGTTATTATGTAAAATATCGACAATTTTTTTAATTTCATCTATTGCAAGATTTGGAGGCATTAATTTATATCTTTCTTCAGAAGTTAATCTTTTATGATTTGCAGGATTAAATTTATGCATTTATAGTATTATATCCTCCGTTAGTTTATTATTAGTTTATTTCTTTATATTCAAACGATGTATCGTAATGAGACCTGTTTTCTATCATAGTATGGACGGGACATCTCTTTGAAACCCGCTGCAATTCTTCAATTTGATCCTCATCAAGATTGCCTATAAATTTTATTTTTTTTATAATTTTATGAACATATCCGCGTTCGTCATCAACATTTGCGCCTGCATTTTTAAGGTCTTCAACTCTAACTCTTTCGTGAATTACTTCTATTTCCACATTTCTTAAATCATATTTCATTCTTTTTGCAAACATAATAATAACCGAGATTGTACATGCTCCTTCTGCCCCCATAGCAAGCTCCACAGGATTTATAGCAAGATCGTCTCCGCCGGAAGCTGTCGGCTCATCTGTAATTATCGTATGTTTATCTGTTATTATCTGATTTTGAAGATTATTTAAATGTTTAATTTTTACCGCTACTCTATCTCCTTCCGCCATATTATTCTCCGTTGCAATTTTTTTTTATAATCTTTTCTATTTATTCATATTATATAAAATAATTTTTATTGATTAAAATATATTGATTAAAAATAAAATAGAAATTACAATATAAATATTGTCATTTCTATTTTTGCTTATTTATATTCTAACCATTAAAGCTAATGAATATTTTAACTTAACATTATAATAAATAATATTTTAATTTTATTTTTATTTACTAGTATTCTAAAAGTTCTTTTCTAACCCTTGTAATATCCGAAGCATTTAACTCAAAAGGAAAACTTCTTATATTTCTCGGCGAAGAATCACCGTAAGGTCTGTTGCAGGCGGAAATTTCGGATTTGCCGGGACATCCGGTAGTTCTGAACGCAGTTCCGGTTTCGATTATTGTTGCTACGTCTTTAAACGGTATTGCAAAATCCACTACTTTACCGTTATCATCAAATGTCATATCTTCCGCATGACTCATATCATAATCAATAATATGCCGGGCTACCTGAACTCTTCTAAATTGACCGGCAGGACACTGAGGATGATTGTCTAATTTTGACCCTTTTTCTTGATAAAATGAAAATAAATGGGAACGCGCGCCTTTATTTCTAATATCCTGAATTCTAAAAATCATTTCTTTTTCTGTTTCCCCAAGACCGACTACAAGATGACACCCCACTTTATTTTTTCCAAAAACAGAGACGGAATAATCTAAAGTATCATTATATTTATCCCATTTATGCGGACCTTTAACGCCTGTTCCTCTGTATTCATCAAATAATTTTGGAGTTGCACAGTCAAGAGCTACCGTAACCATATCTGCGCCGTATTCTTTAAATTTATCTATATCAGAATGCTTAAGAATAGTTGGCGTTAATAATATAGAAGTTGGACAATGAAGATTTTTGCTAAAGTTCTGCAGTATCGAAAAAGTGTCTTCTTTAGCCTTTTCATGAGTAATCATAGATATGCATATTCTATGAATAACATCTTTTTTATCAAGTGTGCATTTAATAATATCTTCAGTTTTAAATGCAGACCAATCAACTCTTATAAAACTTTTATCGTTGTAATTTCCTTCGCGGGATTTTTGCAAACCGCAATAAGCGCAATTTGCTCTGCATCCGTCATCATAAGTTAAAAGAACATTGACACAATGCAGACAGGCATTTCTATAAAATAATCCCGGTGCCATTTCAAGCGTCATCGCTGCTGCAAGACTGACCTTGAGATATTCAGGCGAATTTTCGGCAACATAATTATTTAAATTTTCATCTATAGGAGAAGTTTCTTCAAAGACAGTTTCCTGAATAGCCGTTTCTTGATAATTCATATAAATATCCTCCATTTCAATTCATTATTTATTATCTATTTATTGATAATCCTAGACAAATCGTTTAAGATATTTGCATTTAGCAAAGTTTCGCCGGCAAATACACCTTTATATGCATCTTCTTCTTTTTTATAATTGTAGCATAAAGGAGAAGATATATCTATAAGCAAAGCTTTAATGCCTGAATCTTTGAATGCTTTATTGCGTTTTATATAAAATTCTTTACAGCAAAAACCGATATACGAACTTATATTTTTGTTTTTTAATTCATTTAATATTTCTACGAGATTTTCATAATTAATTATAGTAATAGGCAATAAATTAAAATCTTTTGCAAATTTATAAGCAATGCCTGTCTCGCAATCTCCGCATATTGAACAGTAATCGGCATTTCTAAATTCGCAATCCTTTTTTTTAGCGCAATAAGGCAGCAGAATAGCTTTTACAGATTTTATATCGCTTAATTGCATTCCATTGACAAGCA
>JAJYRF010000054.1 GCA_021794255.1 bacterium
ATTAATAGCCTTATGAAAAAGGGAAAAAGGTGTCAGATTTATTTATTCTCTTTAGGCATATTAAATAATTCACAAACGGTCGTGAAATATTGCGAACTATCGTTAATTATTTAAAATACGCAAGATATGGACGGCCAAAAGAAAAAGGAGAAAAAGGTCTTTTTTCTTGGCGGTCCTAAATTTTAATCAAATCTTTCAAATATCGAAAAATAATCTTTTTTATCTAACTCTACCTTGCCGTATTCCTTCTCTTTCCTGCCCCATTTCGTTTCTATAACCGTATATGAGTTTTTACTATATTCCGGGTTCTCGATATTAATAGCAATCAACAATTTAACCATTTCGTTAGGATCTATATTTTTTCTGGAATACCGAATCATCTTGCTTGCATTTTCAAATGTAGCAGGTATTTTGTTTACCGTTATAAATTCCGCAATGTCTTTTTTAATGTTATCGTCGAATATATAATTTCTGTTTTTGTTTACCTTAAGCGGTTTTTTAAAATATTTCTCATTTCATAATTTTTAATAAGCCAATATATCTCATCGGCGGTCAATTTTAAATCGCTTTTTTCATTTTCCTCTTTTTCGATCTCCCAAATTTTATAGAATGTTGTTCTTCTGGCAGATTGAATTAAGAAATTTAATCCGCGTTTTATGTCTTCGCCGGTAAGGAATAAATAAATCTGACCCCTTTATTTAATACTATTTTCTTGTAAGGAATAAATAAATCTGACCCCTTTATTAACTCTTTTTCGATCTCCCAAATTTTATAGAATGTTGTTCTTCTGGCAGATTGAATTAAGAAATTTAATCTGCGTTTTATGTCTTCGCCGGTAAGGAATAAATAAATCTGACCCCTTTATTTACCCTTTATTTACCGCCCTTTATTTACCGGACCCCTTTATTTTTGGCATAAGTTATTATAAATCTATATTATAAACAAAAATAATACTATCTTGCCATATCCCAGTCTTTATTAAATCTATTTTTAAGTTTATTTAAATTATTATGATTATTATGCAAAATTATTCCGACTTCCCTATTTTTATTTAGCGAAGTATAAGTAAAATTCTCACTGCCTATAAACGCTTTTTTATTTCCGACAATCATTTTAGCGTGCATATAAACTATTCTTATAGGCATAAATTTAAATTTAACGCCATATTTTTCCAAAAATATTATAATTGTTTTATCGTAATTAGAAACAGATGAAGGAACTATTATTCTTATTCTATCGGCTTCGCCTTTTCTTGCCAGCGCATATATAATCGGTTTATCGTATCCCATTTCTTCGGTTTCTATATCTATCTGCCCGGGTTGATTTATAATGGATAATATTCTTTGCGTGGATCCCGGCGATACAACAAGATTATGATTTATGTATCCGGTAAATTTTACACTATTATAATCCGAATTAAAAATACGTTTTAGGCTGTTTATAATATTTTGCTTATAGGTAGTGTATTCATATTCTCTGTTTTTATGAAATGCCGACCAATCAAAATTAGCAGTTCCTATTAACGCTTCATGATTATCTACAATATATTTTGCATGGTCAAATACATATTTTTTATCAAACATTCTGTTTATCTCAAAATGCGCGCCAGTTTTTTTTATTTCTTGTTCTTCTTTTCTAATTGCCATTCTATAAGGTTTGCCTGCAATCATTATTTTAACGTCAACGCCTCTTTTTACAGCGTATCTTATAGCATTAAGTATCGGTTTATCACTTAAATAATAAACATTAACGTCTAAATCTCTTTTGGCGTAATTAATAAATCTAATAACCGGTTTCACACCGGCGTTAGGCATAATATAAATCATAATGAATATTTATTAATTTTATTTATATTAAATTTTTATTGCATCAGCTTTTTTGTAATAGGCATATATTGTATTTGAGGCTATTTAGTTTGTCATCTTATTGCCTTATTTCAATAGTTCTAGAACTTGCTTTACTTAAAACCGATGAAAATTTTTTGACGATGAATAATTTTTTAAAAGTATATATAAGTATTTTAAGCGGTCTTTTTCAAATTTTAACCTTTCCAATTTAGATAATGGCATATAATCTATAAATTACCTAATATAGATTCAAATAAATTAACATACTGCTCCCTATGCCTAAAAGCAGGGGCTTTCAAATTTCAACATAAATTTATCTTAAAGTTGATTATTATAGCTTATAGGCTCTAAGCTGCGCTTTTTTATACGAAACCTAATAAATGAATAAATAAAAAAGCGGAAAGGCTTTTAACCCTTCCGCTTTAATTGATTATTAACTCAGCAGTATATAAGCTTAGTCAACAATTAAAATGCAAAGTCAATACCAGAACCAAGTGTATTATCCTGTGAATGGTTTGTGAATATATATTCTAAATACAAATGAGCATTATAGGCTAAATTGTATTCAGCTTCTAAATTCAATGCATTTTTTATACCGTTGTTTACACAATTACCGCTCGGATATGCAGAGCCGTACAGGCTTGCATCAGGACAAGAAGTACCATAAGTTCCATTATATGCTTCTTGTGCGCCCTTATGCGAGAATGAATATGTAGCATAATCTGCTGAAAGCATTAAGCCTGTGCCAATCTGCGGGAATAAATATCTTCCATAGACTTCAAAGTCGCTATATCCGTTAGATGTTTGCGAACCTGCGAAAGTTCCATTGGCATTATAATAAGTAATTCCATTTGGTCCGTAAGGATTTGAATCATTCTGCTCCATCCATGTCAAACCAAGTTCATAAATGTCGTTAGATAAATCTACGTCAAGACCGTTTACCGTAACTCTGTTGTTATAAGTTTCGCTTATGCCGCCGTTTGTACTCATCGGTTCGCTGATTATTGCGCCGTAATAGCCGAATTCTAATTGACCTAAAGAAGCTAACGAATAATATTCTTTTAATTGATAAGAATATTCCATTGCATTAGAAGCCTGAGCGTTAATTAAGTTGTACTGATTGCTGCCTTTATCATTTGTTACAGTTACTTTATACCACAAATGATAACCCGGCGTTCCGTAAAGAGCAATACCTTCGTTTCTTGAGTGAATTAACGCTCCTGCTTCGCCGGCATAAACACCGGAAGCTAATCCTAATCCTTGACCGTTGCCAACTGGACCTGCACTTAAATAAAACGGCATCTGTCTGTAAAAATAAGGACTTGCAGTCGTTACCTGACCAATTTTTAAGTTTAACAGATGTGAAGGAATTCCGAATCCGCTTCCGATTCCGTTTAAAGAGGCAAATACCTGTTTTTGTGTAAAAGTATTAGTACTGTTGTTTGTATTTTCATGAACATAGAACGAAATTGAATTTACAAACGGAGTATAAACCTTAAACGCCCCGGCGGCAACTAAGTCAAACTCTGCGCTAAACGCATCGGTTTGCGGGTTAATATTTTCATTACCGTTATGAGTATAGCTGATAATCGGTTCAATCATTATAGGTATCGGCCATGGGTTTGGCAATGACAAACCTTGTGTTATCTGTGTTGCATCAGCCGGAGTTCCGTTGGTGCCCGGAAGTCTGAAGCCGTTTCTCCAGAATGCTCTTCCGAAGGGATTTAAGTTTGGAAATACTGTGTGACAGACTGCGCATGAAAAATGATATTTCTGCGCAAAAGCAGGGATTGCGTTTGCTTTCTTAGGGACGATTGCGAAAGAAACTCCTAATACAAACAAAGCAATCAAAAAAACTGTAAGTTGCTTTTTCATAACTCTCCTCTCTTTTAATTTAAATAATTTAAAATTTTTAAATGATAATAATGAAAAATAAATTTAAAACATTTAATTAATTAATAAAAATTAAAAATACGAATCTAATTTAATCTAAATCTAATTTAATCTATTTAATCTACTAATAGATAATAATAGATAATAATTAAATTAAATTAAATAAAATAAAACATTCTAAAGCTTTAATTCAGATTTATTTATCCGCTCACCTCCATAATAAAATTATTACATATCAATTATCTATCATATCAATACTAAAAAATACTATATCGCTTAATTTTTGTTTGTAAATATTAATTTATTAAATATATTAAAAATAATCAAAATATTTATATGACTGCCAAAATAAAATCAAAGTAAAATATAAATAATCAAAATATTTATTATAATTTAAACAATAAACAATAAACAATAAACAATAAACAATAAACAATAAACAATAAACAATAGATATATATATATCGCAAATTAATTGCGCTGTCAATATTAAACCTTATTTTTAATTTTTATTTTTTTATTAGAACTTATGAATATTAGATTATTCGGTTTTATATATTATATATCGCAAAGCATTCATATTGTCAATATTAATTTATTTAAATTTATATAATTTTTTATTAAATGGAATTGTGCCGCCATGTCCGACGCAACTATGATGTCAACATAATGCCAACTTGAATTTGTTAAATTTATAATTCTTTTATTATTAATATGTTTGAAAGGTATTTTCAGAAAGGTATTTTTTTATTTTTTTAAATAAACAATATACTCAGAACCTGATATATCGTAAGAAAGAAATGTATGTTCTTTCATCTTGCAGTAACTTTTTAAATCTTCGATTATACCTCGGTCTGAAGCAATAACTTTCAAAACTGAGCCGTCTGGAATTTTTTTAAACTCTTCCGCTACTTTCATAATTGGAACCGGACAGCTCAAACCATATGTATCTAATTCATAATCGTAGTTCATAATTTTGTGCGCTCTACCTAATTTTTAAATTAAAATTTAATTTAATTTAATTAATATAAATTATAAATTTTAAATTAATATTTAAAACTTTAATGTAAATATTAACATATATAAATAATTAACTTATACTTAATTTCAATACATAAAATATTATTACTTAATATTAATTAATATCTATTAATTTAAATATCTATTAATTTACATATATTTTAAATATCTATTAATTTTAATTTACATATATTTTAATTTACATATATTTTAAATATCTATTAATTTTAATTTACATATCTATTAATTTACATATATTTTAAATATCTATTAATTTTAATTTACATATCTATTAATTTACATATATTTTAAATA
>JAJYRF010000085.1 GCA_021794255.1 bacterium
TTATCATTTTCAAAATAAATTCTTAATTCTGATTTCAAATTATCCGGTAAAGTTTCAAAATTATTTTTAATTATTAAATAAACTTTTTCAAATTTTTCTTTTGCAAGTTTGCTTTTAATGTTTTTCAGTTTCATTTTCTCTTTCTGAATTTTTTTAAGTTGCGTTTCAATTTCGTTTTGCATAATGTGATTACCTCGCTTTAAAAGTTAAATTAAATTTTAGATAATAAGTTTTTTGCTTTCTGCAATAAATTTTTTTTATTAATATCTTTTAGAATTTTTTCTTTATCGTATTTCTCGCTATCGATTTTTTTTCTGTTTATTTCAATTTTTAGTTCATAATTTTCAATATCATTTTTCATTTTCATATTTAATTACCTCGATTAAAAATTTTTTTAAAATTAAATATAATAAGTCGTTTTCAAATCTTAAAATTAAATTTTCTTTTTCAAGTTTTTCAAGCTGATTTTCAATTTCGTTTTGATTATTCATAATATTATGCCCTTATCTGCATTTTAATTTTTACTTACATTATAAAAATTCAAACTTTCAATACGCTTTCATAGTGTTGTGTTTTCATAGTTTTTTACCTCGATTTTTTTATGCATTTTCGATGAAATTTTTTATCAGAAATTTAATTATTTCTTTTATACTCGTTTCTTTTTCTACTGCTTTAATTTTCAGTTTTTTCATAGTGTAGTCGTCGATTTTTACATTCAATTGTTTTATTCCGATTTTATTCATTTTGATCACCCCCCTTTTTTTATTTAATTATTTATGTATATTGGTATTATAGCGTATATTTCAGAAATTACAAGCTTTTTTTTTAATAAAATCGATAACTTACGTATGACAAAAAACATTGAAAAATATAGCTTTTTTGATTTTAGTAATTTAAAATGTTATATAAAATATAGCAAAAATATATTTATTTGTAAAAAAGTCAATAAAATCAAGGATTATTTGAGTTTGCAGGTCAAAAAAGGTAAAAAAAGGTAAAAAAAACCTGCCCTTCCGGGCAGGGTAGGAAAGGTTATAAATTATATATTTTCGATATAGTTCGGTTTATATAGTCTCGCAAATTATATTTTTTTCGTTCTTGAATTTGCGGACTGCATTTTAATAACGACCGCGCCGCTTCTTCTTTTGAAAAACCTTTTCGATATAGAATGTAAACCGCTTTAAAGTCTGCTTCGCTTGCGCTTTTGAAATTTCTTAATTGTGTGAAAAAGAAAGTTTTTAAGACTTTATCGGCTTCGGTTTCTGAGTCGTCTATATTTTTTATGTTTATATTATTTATTATATTATTTTTTAAAATTAGATTGTCTTTATTCTTACTGTAAAAATCATTATAGTTAATTGTATTTCCTATGTAATTATAAGTTATTGAATGTTTTATGTTATTTTTTATATATTTAGGTTTTTGGTTATAAAAACCGGACAAACGAAAAAAATGCGCTGTTCCGATACTGCCTTTGTCGCTTTTATATTCTTGGACAAAATACCGATTTATAGCAAGATATTCATCTTTTTCTATTGCATTATTAGTAGTAAATTTCAAAATTGCTTGAAAATTTGCAGGTGATGTTTCTATGAAATATAAAACATATTTGCTATCAATTAATTGATTTAAATTGTCTATTGATAAATCGTCAAGCATAACGTAAAAATAACTATTATTAATCATTTCAAGTAATATATATATATTATAATTATTTAAATTTGATATAATTAAATCAATTATATATTTTTTATAATTATAGTAATTGCAATCAACAAAAATCGGCGGTTCTCTATCTTTATCATTTTTAAATCTAAGCTGCATAATTCTATAATCAATATCAATATGATTTTTAAGCTGGTTAAGACTTAAATGTAAAGTATCCATAATAATATATACCTCCTTTAAAAATTAATTAAAATAATAACAAGCTAAAAATTTAACAAAATTAACAAAAAATAATAAATTGTAGAAAACAACGTCCACAAAGACCCCCCCCCACTGTATTATATATTGGCGGCACTTTGTGCAAGTTGTTTTCTGCCTCTCTGCATTGTATTTGTCTTTATATTTATTATGTATTTACTGCATTTAGTCATTGTCATTTTTCCTTAATTCTTTCTATACCGCATTTTTACTGTATTTTTTTTTATATTTTTATTTAACATATTTAATCTTTTGAGTGTTTAATACTGCTACCAGCCGCTACTTTTTTTTTAATTTTCCGGTAGCGGCTGTATGCTATATATTTACTGTCTTTTATTATATATATATTTTATTATTATATATATATTGGTAGCAGCTGGTAGCCTTACGTATTATTGCGTTTGAGTTCGATTTAACCGCTACCGCTACCGTTTTTCAAAAAATAATTTATATAAATAAAAATTTTTTTAGCTTGTGTGTTTTTAAGTTTTGGTAGCGGTATATCCGCTTCCGCTTTCTTTACTCCTGCTTGACTTTCCGGTCGTTGCTTCCGCTACCGATTTTCAGTAGCGGTTTTGGTAGCAGTATTTTTTAAATATTTTCGTCGTCGTCAAATTTGATTATATGAGCCTTTGAATTTAGTTTATTGATCCGAACAACAGAATATTTTTTGTATATATTTTTTTCTTTCAAAATCGATATTAAATTATTTTTTTCAATCTTATATTTTTTACATATTTCGTAAATACAATCATTGGCTATATATATTGTTTTATCTAAATTTATCTGCCCGAAAACTTTTCCTGTAATTTTATATGTTTTATCGGTTTTTTCTGCAATTTCCGCTGCTTCTTTATCATAAAAATATGCTTGATTTGTTGCGATAAATTCACGTAAATAGTCGATGTATTTATCTTCTTCATTGACTACATTTTCGTTATATACCTTTTCATTTTCTTTGATAATCGTATTTATATTATTGATAATTTCTTCGTTAATATTTACATCAATTAATTCTGAAAAATAAGGATAAATTATTTTTGCAAGTTCCAAAATATCGATTTTATTATTTTTTTTCTCTTTGCTAATAAATACATACTCAATTTCATCGTATTTATCTTGAAGTAAATTTATCCATTTCTTTAAGATATAACCGTAATTTGCGTTTATATTATCTGCTATTTTTTTATAATCGCAGTTTGTATTAAATAGCTTTATTTTATCTGCGTTTATTTCAATTACTCGCCTTAAAACTCCCAAATTTGCCTTATCTGTCGTGTTTTCGTGCAGAATTGACATTATAGAACGTTCGGCTGATATTAATAAAAGACTTCTATATATATTGACTTTCTGCGCCGTTAAATTCTTGTTTAATCTGCTTCTTCCAGTTCCCGAAAAAAAGTTATAAATCAGGTTAATTAATGTATTATGTATTATATCTTCTGTTTTTCCTGCCGTTTCCAATTCATCTAAAACAACCGGTAAATCTTTATAAACATGTAATTTTTTTTCTACTGCGTTTATAGTTGAATTCATATTGTTTATAAGTAATTCGCTTTTTCCTAACATCGATAATAATATTGAATTTGCAAGAGACTTTCCGGTTCCGGGCTTGCCGTTTACGAAAATTACATAATTTTGTAAATTTAAAGGTTTTATTAACGTTGCGGCAAGTCCCAACAAAATAATAGCCGCCGCTCCGGTATGCAATGTAAATATTTCTTGTAATAATTTTATCTGTTCTTCTTCGTTTCCGGCTTCGACCAATGAGTCAGTTATTGTGTCATTAAACTGAATAGTGCTATCAACCAAAACCGGAGCGTAAAATATTTCGCCGTTTTGGTCCCAGCCTGTTTCGTTTTTTTCCGTGATTTTTATTATCTTTTTTTCGTTGAGTTTCAAAAATTCCGATATGTATTCACTCAATATTTTTGCGGTTTTTGCGGTTATAATTACATTATTTCTGCAAAAAGTTTCTGCAAGTTTTTTTGAATCGGCTACAATCCCTGACTCCGCGATAATTTCATAATTATCTTTAAATTTTAATGTAATTAATGTATTTTCTTCTTGTTTGATAACTTTTTCAACGACGAAAAACCTACAAATTGTCTGCGTTTCTTCTTTAACTACTTTATCTCGCCCGCCGTTTATTCTTATTTCTACGTATATTTTGCGCGATAAATTATTATTATCTATAATATAGCCGCTTGGTAGCCGATAATCGCCGTATGATTCATATAAATTGACAACATTATTATTTTTATCATCATTTTTTACTTGATTTTGAATAGTTTTTGTGCTATCATTATTAATAAAAGAGTTATTATTTTTGCCCTGCTGGCTGGCGGGGCTTTTTTTTATGTCCGGCATATTAGACCACCTCCTTATTAGCTTTTTTAGGCGGTCTGCCGCTTCCTGACTTTTGTTGTAAAATTTCCGGTAGGTTTGGGATCCTGTTTTTTAATACAAAGTCGTCGAGATCTTCTTTTAAAAACAGTTTGCGTTCATTTTTACTGCCGGACCCTGCGTTAATAAAAGCAATTTTGCGTTCGTTGGCAAGTTTCCAGATTGTAAAAGCAGATAGGTTTAGATATTCGCCTGCTTCTTTGGCTGTTAATAATTTGATTTTGTTGTGATTGTTTTGTAAGGTTTGTTGCATAGTAGTTTCCTCCTTGATTTTTATTAATTTAATTTAATAAAAACCAGCTTGAAACTACCTTTAAGCATATATTATATTGTATATAATATATTTCTGTCGAGAACAGAACTTCCGAACATATCCGGACTAATTGGCTGGATTATTCAACTGCTGATTTACATCTATATATGTTTAGTATATTATAAAAAAAAATTAATGTCAAGTTTTTTTTTCTATTTTTTAAAAATTTTTTTTATGATATACTAAATAAAATGTTTTTTCCTTGTTTTATATAGCTTTTTTAAAAGTCTATACAAAATCCTATACAATTATTTTTATGTATATATAAGTTATTGATATTATTTATTAATTTTAATAGGCTTTTCGCCTCTTAATCAGTAGGTCCCCGGTTCGATCCCGGGACAGCCCACCAGTAAAATAAAGACTGTAATCATTTTCTTATTAAATACATAATAATAGTCAATATTATGCTTGCAATT
>JAJYRF010000058.1 GCA_021794255.1 bacterium
TATATAAAAAGGGAGGTGATAAATTAATTTTAAGCGATTTTAGTCGGTGAAAATGGTATTTTTCGTTCGGCGTTTTTGTTACTTTTCGTTCGGCGTTTTAGGGAATTTTAATTCGGTGTTGACACTTGAGGGTGGTTTTAAGCTTCTAACGGTGAGTTAAGATATAATGTATGTCGCAAATCTAATTTTATTGCTCATTACTTTCTGAGATTTGCTTTTTAAAAATTTTAATTTTTTTTGAAGGAAAATTGTAATGATTAAAATTGACATATTTATTTCTAATTTTGGAAACCTAGGAGCGCAAAGGGTTGCAATTAATATGGCAAACTTTCTAAAATCTTTTTATGAGGTTAACTTTGTTGTATTGGATATGAATGGTCCATTTAAAAATTATTTAATGAATGATATTAATATAATTAATTTATCAGCAAAAAATTTTAATATTCCAAAAATTCGAGTGTTTACAAGAGCTTTAGCTTATTCAAATTATGTTAAAACTAATAAAACTAACATTGCCATTAGTTTTTCTCCGATCACTAATTTTTATATCATTTTTGCAAAGTTTTACAATAGAAGATTAAAAACGATTATTCAAGAACATGCTTATCCCTCTATAGCTTTGAAAGATAGAGGCAATGCAAGTTTACTTTATCAATTATTTTTTAAACATTTTTTGGTAAAATTTTATAATAAAACAGACATATTTATTACTATCGCAAACGCTATAAAAGAAGATTTTATAAATAACTATAATGTCAGAAGCAATCTTATTAGAATAGTTAGGAATCCATTAGATATTCATAATATTAATACCTTAAAAAATGAAGAAATTGATGATTTTGTTTTTAATAAAGAAAAAAAATATCTCATAGGCGTTGGAAGATTATCGACTCAAAAAAATTTTAAAAGATTAATTGATATTTTTTCTAAAGTTTATAAAATAAATAAGAAAGTAGAGTTGATAATATTAGGCGATGGAAGTTTGTATGATTATTTAAAAGATTACTCTACCAAATTGGGCTTGAAAAATAAAATTCATTTATTAGGATTTAAACCTAATCCTTATAAATATATTGCAAAATCAGATATATTTTGCTTAACTTCTGATTGGGAAGGTTTACCTCAAGTAATTGCAGAAACAATGATATGCAGAACTTTAATTATTGCGCATAAATGCAAGTCAGGACCAGAAGAAATGATCAGCAATAATGAAACAGGGATGCTTGTAGAGTATGACGATATTGATGATTTTGCAAATAAAATTATATTTTCGTTGGAACATCAACAGGAAATTCAAATGATAGTCGAAAATGCTTATAAATTCGCAACTAATGAATATTCGTTGGAAAATATAGGTAGTAAATATTTAGAAATTATAGAAGAATTAAATAAGAAAAAATAGTAAAAAAATATACCATATTATTAGTTTTCTATCCAACAGAAATAAAATAATATGCTATAATTAAGTCAGTTGGAGGTAAAAATAATGCAAAAACATATAGAAAGAATTACTCCTACTAAAGATAATCTGGAACAATTTTTCAAAGAATTTCCTGACCACAAACAGAGATATGATTTTGCAATAAATTTTTTAAATAAAGATATGGATGTAGCTGATATTGCATGCGGAGTTGGATATGGAAGTTTTTTGATGAGTCAATACTGCAAAAGCGTAAAAGGTTTTGACATATCCGATGAAGCAATAACTCATGCAAAAAAAGAATTCAAAATGGATAACATTGCGTTCTATAATTGCCCGTGCAATGATATAGTAAATTATAGTTTCGATTTCATTTGTTCGTTTGAAACAATAGAACATATGGACGAAGAAAGTGGCGATTTATTTTTATTAAAAATTTTAAAATCCTTAAAACCAAAAGGCAGATTACTAATATCGACTCCAATAAATAAAAGTAAAATCAAAACAAACTTAACTCCTTATCATATTCGAGAATATGATGATATCGAGTTTAAACAAAAATTGATTAAAAACGGCTTTACGATTATACAGATGTTCGATCAAGGGGATAGTAAATATTATAACAAACTTTATGGTAAAAATATCCTTAATTTTTCTATGTTTGATATCATGAGAACAGGCATACATTTAATATTTCCAAAATTTATAAGGCAAATCATAAAAAATTTATATTTTGGTAAAATGAAAAGATTAGATGATTTAAAGATTACTGAACATAATTGGAATAATCAAGGTGTCCAAATTGCGTTATGTGAATATAGTCCCTAAGCAAATAGAATATAATGAACCCATAAATCTGAACAGAACTTTTAAATTTCTTATTCCGGAACTTAAAAATCTGTTAGAATTTACAAATAAAAAAACTAAAAAAAATGTCTTGACAATGAGTACAGTATATATAAACCCTAATTAAATAGAACAAGTATATATCAAAATATTTGTAATGGTAATTGTTAATTTTGCAATATGAAAAATATAGATTATGAAAAACTTTTTGAATTGATTATATTAGAAGTAAAATTTTGGCAAAATATAAAAAATGCAAGAAGTAAATTTGAAAGATCTAAAATTTTTGATGATTTCTATCCATCATTCATAGAAAAAGTTAAAAGTGTTTTTGGAACATATGGTGGTTTTGATGAAAGAATTGTAGATATAATTTTTCATTGTTGCAAAAACAAAGATATTTTAGAACTAGGGTGTGGTGATTCCAAATTATCACATTTGCTCGGTTCTACAGTTAATTCATATGTTGGCGTTGATATCTCGGTAAATAATTATAAAAATAAAAATTATGAAATAATAAAACAAAATTTGATATTATTCGATAATAATTTTTTAAAAGATAAGAAATTTGACATCATTTATTCTAACGATTTTGTTGAGCATTTATATGAAGAAGATTTGTATAATTTGATGGATTTTTTAATTAAAAATCATTTAAAAAAAAATGGCATAATTATTACCATAACTCCTTCCTTTCTTACAGGACACAAAGATTCCATAGATTATTTAAATATTCCAAAAGGTTTACTTTTTGGAACTCATTTAACAGTAAAAAGTGCAAAAGAGTGGGAAATTTTTTTTAATAATTGGGGGGGGGTAAGTAAAATATATTGCAATAGTTATAAAACTGCAAAGTTTTTTAAAAATATTGATTTGTTTTTATTACCGCCTAGTGCTCATGATTTTATTATTAAATCTAGAATAAGAAATTTTTTCAGAATTTCAGAGGGTGTTGTTATGAAAACTATCTTTAAAGAATGATATTATTTTGAAGTGTTAGTTAAATTTTAAAACCGAACTCTTTTTTCGCCCCCTCTAACCCCCAAAGACAATATAAATATAATTTAATATAAAATACTAAAACATACTTTTAATTAATCCACCTGTGTGGGATTAAAAAATGTATTGACAAAGGGAATAGTTTACGCCGAATGATGTAATTTTTTCGTTGCCCATTTTTAAATTTAGTGATAAAATTTTCATTATAAGTCACCTTTTGGGTTATTGTTTATGTTAGTCTGTTACCTATATTATACAATAACTTGAGGGTTATTTTCAAGTTTCTAATGGTGGATTAGGGTGATATTGAAAAAATGCATTTAAAAAAGGAACATTTTAATAGGCAAGATATTTATGAATAAAAAGAAAATCCTCATAGTTCATAATGTATTATGGAGCCATTATGCGGGAAAAGTATTTAACGAGATTTATAAGATTTGTACTGATAATAATATTGATTTTTACGTAATCCATATAGCTAAGACGTCAGGCAATAGAAAACTTGGGGGCATAGATTATTCATTGCATGAATATCCATATGAAGTTTTATTTAACGGCGATATAGAAGCTATTTCTTTTATCATAAGATTTAAGTATTTGTTGAAAAAGATAAGAAAATATAATCCGGATGTTATACTAACTTCAGGATATAACGATTTAGCTTTAGATTTAATAGTATTTTTGAATAAAATTAAAGGTAAAAAAACTATTTTTCAAACCGATACGACTTACTTTGATAAACAACGAAGCTTATTGAAAGAATTTTTTAAACGAAACTTATTGAAGATTTTTGATTATGCTTTCTGTGTCGGCACGGCTCAAATTAATTATTTAAAAACATTAAACTTTAATATAGAAAGAATATTTAAAGTAAGTTGGTATGCGGTAGATAGCGAGCAAATATTGGCGACATTTAGCGAATCATTCGCTAAAAGAATCAATACTATCGAAAAATTAAATTTAATGAATAAAAATTTTATATACGCAGGAAGATTGAGTGCTGAAAAAAATTTAAAAACACTCATATCGGTATTTAAAGAAGTAAAAAATAATGGAGGTAAAGATTGGGGTTTGATAATAGTGGGTGATGGGGCAGATAGGGAGGAGCTTGAAAAAATAGTTAGGGTTCAAAATATTCCAAATGTTTTTTTTGCAGGCGGTGTTTTTTGGAAAGATGTTCCAAAATATTATGCATTATCAGATGTTTTTATATTGCCAAGTTTATCCGAACCGTGGGGGCTTGTTGTTAATGAAGCAATGATTTGCGGCTTGCCTGTTATAGTTTCTAAAAAAGCCGGCTCTGCTGAACTTATTAAGGAAAATGAGAATGGTTTTATTTTTAACCCTAATGATAAGAGTGGATTAATATCTATTATGTTAAAATTTACAAACAATGAAGTTGACGCAAAGAAAATGAGTGAATCGTCAAAAAATATGATTAAAAATTATTCGCCTAAAAAGTCTGCTGAAGGAATAATAAAATCAATAATATCAATTTTATAATACAATGCAATTTGATTAAGTATTGCTAAAGGAGTATATTAAATTTTGAAAA
>JAJYRF010000064.1 GCA_021794255.1 bacterium
AATTTAATTTAATTAATTAAATTTATTTATTTAATTTATTTATTTAATTTATTTATTTAATTTATTTATTTAATTTATTTAATAGATATTTGCAATTAATTTTAATTTTATATTAAATGGTTTTATTTATTCAATATAAAAAGTAATAACATTTAAAATTAATATTAAATCTATATAAATATACAAGCTCTTAAAACTGGTAATTTTATACGCTCCAGTTTTAAGAGCTTTTTGTTATTTATTATTAAAATATAAAAATTATTAATATTACTAAATTGTCCGGTTTTACTAAATCGGGCATTAAATTGGATTGTATTTAAATTTTATAAAAAATTATTAATACCATTATTATTATAATTAATAAAATATAAATTATTATGATTATTTATGTGAACAATAAAGAATTTAATTTTAATGAAAGTATAACTATATTACAGCTTATAGACAGTCTTAACCTTAATATTAAGAGTATAGCCGCTGCAGTTAATAAAGAAATTATACCCAAGACAAAATATTCTGAATTTATTCTAAAAGATAAAGATATATTAGACCTTGTAACAATAGCGCCGGGCGGATAAATCTAATACTAAATATATAATAAATATAATATCATAATATGTTTTTTATCATATATTTAGTATTTTAATTATTATATTTTTAAAGATTATCATTAATTTAGCTATATATTATAAAGAAAGCTATGTTAAAATTTTTTATTTTATATATCTTAATCTACTTTTATAGTTATAAAATTATATAAAGGAGCAATCTATGGCTACCATATCTAATAGCAGTTTAACAACAAATACAGAAGATAATTTAATAATAGGCAAATATTCTTTTAAATCGCGACTAATAGTCGGGTCAGGCAAGTATAAGGATTTTATTACTATGCAAAGAGCAATAGAACTTTCCGGAGCTGAAATTATTACGGTTGCAATAAGACGTATCGATTTTAATCAAAAAGAAAATATGCTTTCATTTATTGACCAGAATAAATATACTCTTTTGCCTAACACGGCAGGGTGTTTTACTGCCGAAGACGCCATCAGCACAATAAGATTATCACGTGAACTTGATATTTTTAAAACCAACCTTGTAAAATTAGAAGTTATAGGCGACCCTAAAACCCTTTATCCTGACAACGAAGAACTTTTAAAAGCTGCAAAGGTTCTTGTAAAAGAAGGATTTACCGTTATGCCTTATGTTATTGACGACCCTATAATCGCAAAAAAACTTGAGGATATAGGCTGCCCTGTCGTAATGCCTCTTGCATCTCCTATCGGTTCAGGTTTAGGTATTAGAAATCCATACAATTTAAAAATAATTAAAGAAACGGTGTCTATTCCCGTTATAGTTGACGCAGGGGTCGGTACTGCATCCGATGCCGCAAAAACTATGGAGTTAGGAATTGACGGAATTTTAATGAATACTGCAATAGCAGGAGCAAATGATCCGCTAAATATGGCGATTGCAATGAATTATGCCGTAAAAGCAGGAAGGTTGGCTTTTTTATCAGGCCGAATTCCAATGAAACTTTATGCTTCGGCTTCTACTCAAATGGAAGGAATTGTGTTTTAAATCATATTAAAACTAATAAATATATAAATAAAAATTTTAATTTTAATTGCATTTTATAATTTATATCTATTATATCTATGATAAACTTAAATGTAAGCAATAATTCAAACTTAGACTATATTTTTAATAAAATTAGCCAATCACGGCATATTGACAGCTATGACCTTTTCTGTCTACTCGAAGATAGCGAAAATTTTAGCGAAATTATACAAACTGCAGATTATATTAATAAATCTATTAACTCAAATAAAGTTTCCTATGTTGTAAACAGAAATATCAATTTTACAAATATCTGCTATCTGAACTGCAAATTTTGCGGATATAAAAGAAAAGCTCATTCTAAAGATTCATTTACTTTAACAATTGATAAAATTATTGAAAAAATAAATGAAGGTTATAAAATAGGGATAAATGAAGTTTGCGTAACAGGGGGAATTAATCCTAATTTTAATCCTGATTTTTACTTTAATTTGATTAAATCTATCAGGGCTAATTTTCCTGAATTGCATATCCATGCTTTTTCTCCTCAGGAAATTTTTGAACTTTCCTTTAAAACGGGCTTTTCTTATGAAAAAGTTTTTGAAATTTTAAAAGAAAACGGCCTTGATTCTATACCCGGAACGGCAGCAGAAATTTTAGCCCCTGAAACAAGAAAAGAAATATGCAAAGATAAAATACCTGCAGAAAAATGGGTTGAAATAATCAAAACCGCTCATAAAATGGATATAAAATCATCTGCCACTATTTTATTCGGTCATATTGAATCGAATACAGACTTGGTTTATCATCTTGATTTAATAAGAAAAATACAGGATGAAACAAACGGTTTTACAGAATTTATCGCTCTGCCTTTTATTTCACATAAAACTTCTTTAAAGCATCAGGTTAAAATAGATATTAATGCCGATTGGCAAAAAATATTAAAATTTTATGCCATATTAAGATTATATCTTCATAATTTCAAAAATATTCAGACAAGCTGGCCAAAAATAGGCGTTGAGCTTGCTATTCAATCTCTTGCATGCGGGATTAACGACTTTGGCGGAACGTTAATGGAAGAAAGCATCACAAAAAGCGCAGGCGGAAACTTCGGCGAGTATCTTAGTGAAAGCGATATTATATCGCTTATAAAATCGGCAGGAAAAATTCCCGTCAGAAGAGATACTCTATATAATTATATTTAGATTTTTTATATAATTTGTGTTCAATTTGGCACGGAATATACAGTCGTCAATAATTTAATAAAAATTAATAATGAGCAAAAGCAAATTTTATAAATGGTATATTTTAATAATATCGGTAGTTGCTTCTTTTATGGCAATTTTAGATATTAATATAGTTACAGTCGCACTGCCGAAAATGATGTCTCATTTCGGAGAAAACGCGACTAACATTGAATGGGTAATGATTGCTTATACTATAACATATTCTATTGTCATTCTTCTTACTACTTATACCAGTAAAAAATATGGGCTGAAAATACCGTTTATAGTTTCTATTTTATTTTTCCTTATCGGCTCGGCTATTTGCGGCATGGCTCCTTCTTTTAAATTTTTAGTTCTTTTTAGAGTAATTCAGGCAATAGGAGGGGCAGGACTCATACCTATTTCTCTAAATCTCCTCGCAAAGTACTTTGAACCTAAAGAAAGAGGTATGGCTATGGGAATTTGGACAATCGGAATTATGATGGCTCCTGCCGCAGGACCTTTGATAGGCGGCTATTTTGTTGATTATGTAGACTGGAGAATGATATTTTATATAAATATCCCCGTAGGATTTATTTTATTAATGTTAACTATCGCTATTTTAGATAATGACATACCTGCAAAAAAATATATGCATAAATTTGATTATATCGGATTTATATTCATCGGAATATTTCTCGGGACTCTACTGTATGTCTTAAATGAAGGGCAAACATTAGAATGGAATTCCCGCATAATTATAACTTTTGAAATTATAAGCTTTTTTTCTTTGTTGTTATTTTTTATTAATGAAATATTTACTAAATCTCCAATTATAGATTTTAGAATATTTAAAAATTACAATTTTGTAATGGGAAATATCGTCAGCATGGTTCGTTCTGCTGCAATATTCAGTTCTATGTTTATACTGCCACTTTTTATAGAAAATATATTAAACTATAATGCAATGCATGCCGGTATTTTAATGATACCTCTGGCCTTGTCCGTCGCCGTAGTATCTCCTATTGCAGGCACTATTTCTGATAAAATAGGTTCAAAATATCTTCTGATGGCAGGAATGATTGTTTTAGGCTATTCAAATTTAGCTTTGGGAAATTTGTCTTTAAATACCACCATAGATTATATAGCGTGGAACCAAGTTTTAAGAGGTATAGGCATAGGTTTGATAAATGCTCCAGTTATGAGTACCGTAATAAACTCTGTAAGCTGGGATCTAATACCTGAAGCCTCTGCTCTATATAATGTACTGTTTCAAGTAGGCGCATCGTTCGGAATAGCAGGAATAGGATATGAACTTGTTGCGCGCCAGGTATATCATATGAATCAATTTGCAAGAGATATCAGCCAAAATTCGCCTTCAGTGCAATCTATTATCAATTTCCTGCATGGTGAT
Organism: bacterium; assembly: GCA_021794255.1. Next base: position 4,180 of record JAJYRF010000064.1, read on the forward strand.
TTAATAAAAAATGCGCCTTCTTATTTCAGATACAATAATTTTCCAACCTATACAATTAAATTTTTTGACAATATAATATATTTATATTCAGAAATTAGCTCATTTGGAGATGTTTTTGTCATAACAGCATATTTATGCGTAATTGGATTAATAGCTGCAATATTGATTAAAAACAAAAGATTTAATAGGTAAAATAAACAAATAAAAATATAGGCATATAGATATATATAAATAAATATAGATAGATAGATAATATGAATAATATATAAAAAAAATGAATTTAATCTATTTTAAAATATTTTATATTTTGTTAATATTTTAAAATTAATATAATATATTATACAGCCATCTAATATATTATATATTAGATGTTCTTGCGCTAATAGCTTTAATTAATTCCATATTAAATTAAAACCTCATTAATAATATTATTATATAAATATAATAATTATTTTATTTTATTTTAACTATTTTATTTAATATTTATTTAATATTTATTTAATATTTATTTAATATTTATTTAATATTTTTATCTTTGATATCAAAGATAAAAATATGTTTTGAATTTTTGAATATTT
>JAJYRF010000071.1 GCA_021794255.1 bacterium
ATTTGCGACAATTAATTAATTCTGCTAATTTTAATTAGCTAATTTTCTAATATTTATCTTGTTAATTTTAATTATATTATTTTATAATAAAAAAATAACGCATAAGTGTAAATTGTATAACATTTCTGTAAAAAACAAAATAAATTTTTGTTATAATTTATATTTTATATTATTATATTATGATATATATCATAATATATCAGTTAATTTCAACAGTTTTTATCTTAATAAAAATATAATAAATATATTAATAAACAAAAATGTATTGTTATAAATTATAGCAAAAATAATAAAAATGCCTGAAAATATAATATCTGAGCAGAATAAATTTTTTATGAAATTAGCCATAGAAGAAGCAATTAAATCTTATAAAAACAATGAAGTTCCGATAGGAGCGCTAATAGTAAAAAATGATAAAATAATTTCAGCTTCTTCAAATAGCGTAGAAAAAGATTTATCAACCATTATGCATGCCGAAATAAAAGTAATTATATCTGCGCAAAAAATACTGCAGTCGTGGAGACTCAGCGGCTGTACTCTATATGTTACGTTAGAGCCTTGCCTTATGTGTTGCGGAGCGATAGTCTTATCGCGAATCAAAAAATTAGTTTACGCCGCTCATGACCCAAAAGCAGGAGCTGTTAATTCTTTATATAATACTTTATCAGATAAAAGGTTAAATCACACGGCAGAAATTGTCGGCGGTATTATGGAAGAAGAATCATCTGCACTGCTAAAAAAATTTTTTAAAGAAATAAGAAATAAAAAATAAAAAGAGGTTAGATTTATTTTTCACATTAAAGTTATAACTTATATATAAAATATCAGTGTGGTTAGATTTATTTTTCACATTAAAGTTATAACTTATATATAAAATACCAGTGTGGAAGCGGAAAATGTACCAAAAAGTTTAATATGCGATAAAAAAGTATTGTTTAAATTATGATTTTTAGATTTTTTTGCACTAATATTATTAATAATATAATTCGTATAATTATGTGCAACACCTAATGAATTCTAGAAAATCCAATAATTACAAAAACAACCATAATTACTATATAAATCCGTAAAAACCAAAATGCAAATTTAACCCAGCCGTTGATTTCTGCCCTCTGAAGCGAAATTTTATTATAATCAAGCAATCCTTCTTCTTTTACGAAATTATCCCAATCTTCTTCTAAATTAACGCGATCTTGAGGGTTGCTATTATTTAATTTTTTTAACATTTTATCTTCGCATCTATTTTTTTTAATTTTTTTATTATTTAATGCCATTTTATTGCCTCCGCTAAATTATTAAAGTTTATAAGATGATTATTAATTACAATATATTAATCAATTGTTTATTTATAAGTTAAAACAATACGTACAGTAATTTTCTTGATATTAATTTAATTTTAATTAATATCAATTTAATTAATTTTAATTTTAATTTTAAAATACGCCTTCCTTATAGGCTATATATAACCTTGCCTATAAGCTGCATCAACCGAAAATATGCGGAAATACGACTGTTATGCCATATAATCCGTTCATTATTATTAAAAATCCTACTATTATAAAGGCTGAAATATTTTGCCATTTTTTATTGATATGTCCACCCATAATTTCTTTATCGTTCAGCAAAAGCAATAAAAATAGCATAGCAGCAGGCATAAATATTGAAGCTATAACCTGAACGGTCAAGTTTAAGAAACCCAATGGAATATTTGGTATTAAAACTACAAATGCAGCTATTAGCACACTTAATAAACCGGGTAAATAAAAATACCAGCCCTTAAGAGGAGGAAGATTTATGCTTTTCGGCCAACCTAACGCTTCTCCCGCAGCCCATGAAGTGCTTGCAGAAATTGCTATTGTTGCAATTAGACCTGCTTCCATTAATCCTAACGCAAATAATTTCATCGGAATAATTCCCATTTTTTCAGAAATTACCTGTATAATTTGAACTATGCTTAAATTAGAATCCCCGCTTATCCCATGCACCACTGAACCTGTAATAATAACTATAGCTATTGCCACCAGTATCATAAAAAAAGAACCTACAAAAGTATCTATCTGCCCGTCTCTTATGTCCTTGACCGTCAATCCTTTATCTACAACCGAAGACTGTTGAAAAAAAAGCATCCACGGAGCTATCGTCGTACCGAGATTTGCAAGGACTACATAAATAAATAACGAATTTACTCCGCCGCTTATATGAAATGTTTTAAAACTATCCGCAACGGCATTCCAATTAAGATGCGGAACAAAAAAAACAAGAGGAACAAAAATTAAATTTAAAGCTGCAATGCTTAAGCTAATCCATTCCCAAGTATAATATCTTAAAAATAATTGTATAGAAAATACCACGATTACCGCAATAATTGAAGATACAACTGGAGATACTCCAAAAAACTGCATACCTATAGTTATGCCGATAAACTCCGTGACTAAAGTCAAAATATTGGCAATAACTAAATCTGCCAATGAAAATGCACCCCAAAATTTTCCGTATCTTTTCCATATCATCTCGGCATGTCCTCTATGCGTAACAGCTCCCAGCCTGACGGTCATCTCCTGAACTATATAAGCCACCGGAAGCATTAAAACCATAAAAGGAATAAAAAATCCGAAACCGAATATAGACCCTGTCTGAGCATATGTAATTACGCCGCCTGCGTCGTTATCGGCTATCATAACTAGAATACCCGGTCCTATTAAAGTAAAAAGAAGACAAAGCCTTGAAAAATATCCGTATTTCTGCCGCATGATATGAATTTTTAGCCTGTCTATTGCCCGTAATTTTATATCTACGGGCAGTTCGTCTAATTTGTCTTTAATATCTTTCATATTGAAACCCTCCATTGATTGATTAATTAACAACTGATTAAAGCTAATTTATTTTACTTTAAGTTCTATAATTAATAGTTATAAATTAATATATAATAAATATATAATATATAAATACAAATTATGAATTTAGCATCATTAAAATAAATTAAAAAGACAAAATACGAGAGAAGGGATTAAGATAATTAAAATAATACCAGAAATTTAATTTTAAAAAAGGAGATAGATTTATTTATTAATATTTTTTTCTACGAAAAAAGGCGATTATAAAATGATATAAAATAAATAAGATATCTTTTTTTAAAGTAAATAAACGATGAAATTTTATCTTTTAATTTTTAACCTCTGCATTTGCGATATATAGCATAAAGCAAATACAATAAATGCTGTTAAAAATCAATTAAGATAAATTAATTAGAGGAATTTAGAGGAAAAAAACCGATTGATGATTAATTTATTTTTATTTATTATATTTGTCAATATGCATTATTTTAGTTTTAATGATTATTTTAAAACAATGACCGCTGCTACTGCCACCGGGTTCACTTTGCATAAAGCCTCCGTAATAATAACTGATTATTGTTAAAAAATATTATAGTTAAATTGTTAAATTTTCGTTTTTAATTATCCTACTATTAAAAATTTATGTCAAGCAAAAATTTTGTAAATAATATGTTGCCGTCAACTTTTAATCTTTTAATATTGATATTTACTTTAATGTATATTATTATAATTTATAATTTATAATTTATAATTTATAAATAAATAAAGCCTGTCATATTATGTTATTGCGCTATTCTTTAATTAATATTAAATTTTAATATAATAAATCCATCTTTCAATCATCAAATATTAGTTATGAGTCCTTCAATTGCGATAGGAATTATAGGCATAGTTATCCTCCTCGGTTTCATCGGAGAAATGTTTTTCTCTTTTACAAAAATTCCGTCTATTTTGTTTTTAATGCTGGCAGGGCTTATATTAGGTCCGATTTATCATATATTTAATCAGCAGTTTTTTATTGATTTTGCTCCCTACTTAAGCACTCTCGTGTTAATTCTTATTATGTTCTCGGGAGGGCTTGAGCTTAATTTTATAAATGTTTTTAAAAGTTCTATTTATTCAATGTTTCTGATCATAATTGGACTTTTTCTGTCTATAGTGCTTGTAGGCGGATTTTTCTATATTATGGGCGGCGGCGATTTAATGCAATCATTAATGCTCGGCACTATTGTTTCATGTTCCAGTTCTACCGTCATTATACCTCTTTTATCCAATATAAATGCAAGCGATAAGAATAAAACTATAATAGCTATTGAATCAACATTTAACGATGCGCTTGCAATAGTTATTCTGATAATTTTAATAAATTTTGCAAAAAACTCATCCGCCCATGTTAATTATTTATCTACCGCCGGCGGTCTGCTATATTCATTTGGAATTTCATCCGTTATAGCAATAGCATTTGGAATTATATGGTTTATTTTATTGAGGTATATTTCAAAAACAAAATATGCCTACTCTATTACTTTTGGAGGCATGCTTATTCTTTATTTGATAATTCATTTCGTTAAAGGCAACGGTGCTATAGCTATTTTAGTTTTCGGAATAGTTATGGGCAATGAAGAATTATTAAACAAACTTAAAATTAATTTATTTAAAATGAGTTTAAAAGATTCTTCTATAAAACAATTTAATTTTGAGTTTTCGTTTTTATTAAGGACTTTATTTTTTGTATTTCTGGGAGTTATTGTAGAATTATCACATATAACATGGGTTTTTACAGACAGACTTTTTATTATAATAGTAATGATAATAATAGGCAGATATATAAGTATTTCCGCCATATTTTACTTAGAAAATTTAAAAAAACCGGATGGAGAAAAACTTCCGAAAAGAGAAAAATACTTTTTGTGGACAATGATAGGAAGAGCGTTAGCCACGGCTATAATGGCTTATATGCCTTTAGATGCCGGAATTGCAGGAACTCAATATTTTCCGGAATATGCTTTTTTAGTTATTATAATTACTAACATCTTCTTAACAGTCGGGGTTTATTTTTACAGCAGTTACGCTAAAAATAAAACAGTAAAAACAGAAAACGCTCAACCGACGACTTAACAATAAAATCACCCAATAATAAAAATTTAAAATCTATTCGTTATCGTTATAATTATATTTTTTTATATTTAATTTTTTTTCGGCTATTTCCATAAAATTAACACAATAGGAATAATCAATATCGTAAATATATTAACTACTTTTATCATAGGATTAATTGCCGGTCCGGCGGTGTCTTTATAAGGGTCTCCTACCGTATCTCCTGTAATCGCAGCCTGATGTGCAAGACTGCCTTTTCCGCCGTATGCTCCGCTTTCTATAAGCTTTTTTGCGTTATCCCATGCGGCACCGCCGCTTGTCATTGAAATAGCGATAAAAAGTCCTGAAATTATAGTACCTAATAAAATTCCGCCGAGAACTTGAGGTCCAAGAAATAAACCGAATATTACCGGACCTAAAATAGGTATCAGGGCAGGCAGTATCATTTCTTTAAGCGCCGATTTTGTAACTATATCAACGCATTTTCCATAATTAGGTTTTGTTTTGCCTTCCATTATACCGGGCATTTCTTTAAATTGCCTTCTAACTTCAACTACAATTTCCCCCGCAGATTTTCCGACAGCTTTCATAGCTAATGAGGCAAACAAAAAAGGAAACATAGCGCCTATAAATAACCCTGCCAGAACAGAAGGCTGAGATATTAAGAAAATATAATGTATTGAACCTTTTTCAATTAACTTTGCGTATTCGGCAAACAGCACAATTGCGGCAAGAGCCGCCGAACCTATCGCATAACCTTTAGTAACAGCTTTTGTCGTATTGCCTACCGCATCTAATGCATCTGTAGTCTCTCTTACATCAGCTGAAAGATTGCTCATTTCAGCGATTCCTCCTGCATTGTCCGTAATAGGTCCGAAAGAATCAACTGATATAATAATACCTGCCATGGAAAGCATACTTGAAGCAGCTACCGCAATTCCGTAAAATCCTGCAAATTTATAAGATAGGAGAATGGAAGCTGAAATAAATAAAACAGGCAATGCCGTTGACATTTGACCTACCGCAAGCCCTGCTATTATATTTGTTGCATGTCCCGTAGTTGAAGCTTCGGCAACGGATTTAACGGGATAAAAATGCGTTGATGTAAAATAATCTGTTATAATAATAATAAAACCTGTTAAAAATAAACCGACAAGAGCGGCATAATAATAATTTATAGCAGGATATCTGCCCACGCCTTTCATAAAATACATTGTAAAAAAATAATATAAAATTGCAGATATTATTCCGGTAGCAAACATTCCTTTATATAAACCGTTCATTATTTTTTCTTTAGATGAAGCCCCAACAAAAAAAATACCCGCAATTGAAGTAATGACTGCTATAGCGCCAAGCATTAAAGGATACATCATTGCCTTTACTGTAATATTTAAACCGTATGATTTAAAAAAAATAGAATAAGCCAATAGCATTGAAGCAATAATAGTTACAGCAAAAGTTTCAAAAACATCCGCAGCCATGCCTGCGCAATCTCCGACATTATCTCCGACCTGATCGGCTATAACGGCAGGATTTCTGGGGTCATCTTCAGGAATACCTTCTTCAATCTTACCTACAAGGTCTGCTCCCACATCTGCCGCTTTAGTGTAAATTCCTCCGCCCAATCTTGCAAATACGCTTATTAGACTGCATCCGAAAGCAAAGCCTATTATTGAATATAAAGCACCGTTTAATGTTCCGGTTATATAAAATGATGCATCAAGAAAAATTGAAATACCGAGAACACCGAGTCCTAAAACCATAAGTCCTGTTACCGAACCAGTTTTAAAAGCAAACTGCAGCGCGGGTTTTGTTCCGTATTTTGCAATTTCAGCAGTTCTGACATTAGCTCTTACGGCGTTAAACATTCCAAAATAACCTGCCGAAGCCGAAAGAACGGCGCCGAACAGAAAACCCGCAGCCGTCAGTATTCCAAATTGAGGAATCCATATTCCTCCAAGTAAAATTAATAAGAAAATTATTAAACCGACCATTGCTACAGTTCTATACTGGCGATTAAGAAAGGCTTTAGCTCCCTCTTGAATAGCTGCAGCTATTTCTTGCATTTTAGGAGTTCCATCAGAATGTTTTAATGACCAAAAAGTTATAATAATACTATAAAGCACAGCAATAATACCTGCAAATAGTCCAAGCAAAATAGAATCATTAAATATATTCATAATTAATGCCTTCTTTTATAAATAAAATTAAATTATTTAATATTTATAATTATAAAGTGACCACCTTATACGACTAATTCTAATTTCTATAACTGATTATTCTATATCTGCATTTACCTGTTCTGCAGTACTGGAGGCTTTTTCTTTTAAATTGGCAAAATAAATAGCTATAGGTCTATATGCAAGATGCGACCATTTTGAAAATGGCACCTCAATAACGAGCATAGGTATTAAAATCATTAAGTGAACTAAATATAAATAAAAAATCCATGATGAAGGGTCTTTATAAACTACGAAAGCCCGCAGCAATATTCCGGTGAATGCCGTAAGAAACAATAAAACAATAAATGCCCAATCTGTATGATGCGAAAATTTGCTTCTTTCTTTTCTTTTTGTAAATCGTTGAAAAGCAAAATAAATTGTTCCAAAGATAAGTCCTATGCTTGCGTAGTAATCAAATAATATTGAATGAAACATTACATATTCGTCATCGGTTTGAAACCACTTTAAAAAAAATACAATTCCAATAAATAAAACAATGTAGCTTGTCATAAGAAACACATGCGTCAGCCAGAAATTATATTTCCCTTCAGAAAGTTTTTTAAAAAAAGATTCTTTTTCTTGTTCATCTTCGCACTTAGAAAATCTTATCTGGGTAAAAAAATTAAATATCAATGCCCATAATTCCGTAAAATAAAGCTTCAAAGGAATTTTAATCTTTTTACCGCTTAAAACTGTTTTGTTGAACATATTTAAAATAAATGATATAAGCAAAACCGAAAGTATAACCATCATAGGATAATCAAAAAAATAATCTATTTTATAAGCGGGGACAATTTGATTTATTGACAAATTACTGCCGTTTAATGCAGCAGTAGGAGGAGTTAATCCGAACAATACAGCCCATTCTATAAATACAGCCGCTGCAATAATTAATAATGCAACATATTCTGCTGCTTTAGATTTATAAAGCAGCCTTGATATCCCTGTCCAATCATATTCCGTCGTCAGCCATCGGCGAAGCGACATCATAAGCTGCCCTGGGTCGGCTTTTCTTGGACAATATTCTGAACATTTACCACAATAATAGCATAGCCATGGATCTAAATCGCTTGCCAATTCGTTTTTCAAACCCCATTGAGCCCATATCATTTCTTTGCGCGGAAAAGGTTTATTATCTGACGATATAGGGCATATCGCAGAACAAGTTCCGCATTGGAAACATTTTTTGAAATTGCTGTCTCCAATATCCTTAATATTTTTTATAAGATTAATATCGTTATTATTATCGTTGTTTAATAAATTATTATACATCTTATTTTTTATCTCCTAAAACTATCTAAAATAAATTAATAAATAATAGACAAGGAATTACGGCAATATTTTTATTAATGTAATTTGCATATCCTCAAAACCTTACTCTCTATAATAAATTATTTAGACAAGGAATTATTAAGAATGTTTATTTGTGAATATTTTTATTTTTATTATGATTTCATTTATGGTTATTTTAAAACATATTTTACAGTATTTAAAATTTATAATTTTATAATCTCAAAACCCTTTGTAAGGGTTGGGTTCTATAGACTTTATTGTATCAACAAAATCGTTCAATATATCAGGCAATTTCATATAATCGGAAAATTCAATCTGAACCTGCCTGATTCTCTCAGCTTCTAAAACTAATCTCGTCAAAGTTTCTTTAAGATTTTCCATTCTACATGAAGCTAATTCCGAACCCTTAATAAAATGACACTGATAATCGTCTCCATACTTGCACCCTAATAGGAGTATCCCGTCTATTCCTCTTGAGAGTGCGTCTGCATACCATACGTTATTTATGGACCCGAGACACCTTACGGGGATTATTCTAATGTTTGACGGAAGTTGTATTTTATTCATTCCTAATATATCAATAGCAGGATATGCATCATTCTCGCAGGCAAATACAAGAATCCTGAAATCATCGTCTTTTGCCACCTCATCAGGAACATAAATGCTTTTAAGCATTGAACCTATTATATCTACCGAATAATTCTTAAATGAAATAATTTTAACTGGACAAGCTCCCATACAAATACCGCATCTTCTGCATCTTTCCGTATTAGGTTTAGGCGTGCCTTTTTCATCTTCGTCAATAGCTCCGAAAGGACATTCTTCAGTGCATCTTTTACATTGTGTGCATCTTTGAAGATCAAAAAATGGATATGTAATATCGTTAGACCTTGGATGAACAGCTTTGCCTTTAGATGTTTGCTCAATGCACTGAATAGCTTTAAGAGTGGCTCCTTTTGCATCGTCAACGGAAAAAACGGTATCCATCGGCGTTCTTACCGAACCGGCAGGATATATGCCTGTTCTTCTTGACTCATAAGGAAAACAAATAAAATTAGAGTCAGGGAAACCGTATAGGAGATCAGGCATTTCCTTGCCCTGTCTGTATGTTAAATTTAAAAGACCGCTTTTATTATTAGAAATCGAAGTGGCAGAACCTACAGGATTCTCACAACATGAAGCCGAAGTCGCTTTTTCTTTATTGCCGCAAGAAGGGTTTAGCGAATGCGGTGTTGACGCTGATGTTACTTTAATAGCTGCTTTAATATCTGCTTTAATATCTGCTTTAATATCGGTTTGCGAATTTATTTGTACTTTGGACTCAGTAATTTCTCCATTTGGAGTAAAATCTCCAGAATTTGGAACCATGCCTGCGGCAAGTACCAGCATATCTGCATTTAAATTTATACTGCCACCAAAAAGAGTATCGTCAACTTTTAGCTTAATAATATTGTTTTTACCGTCATATGCAACATTAGACACGATTCCTTTAATCATAAATATTCCGTCGTCATTCTGCATACTTTTATAATAATTTTCGTATTCGCCCGGAGTTCTTATATCCCTATATATTATATATACTTTAGCGTCTGGATTATTTTTTCTGAATAAATTAGCTTCCTTTAAAGAACTCATACAGCAAACGGTAGAACAATAATGCAGATAATTTTCGTCTCTCGAGCCCGCGCACAATATAAATACTGCCGACTTAACCGTTTTGCCGTCAGATTTTCTTTGAATAGTAAAATCTTCGCCGTTATTTTTTGAATATAAATCGGAATAAAGTTCTTCAAGCTCAACATTAGTTAAAATATCAGGGGTTAACCCGTATCCTAAATATGATAAATTATGAGGATTATATGGTTTCCATCCTGTAGCTACAATTATCGCGCCTGCATTTTCAATAACAATGTCTTTATCTGATGTTTCTATTTCAGAATTAACATTAACATTTTTATTGTCATTATCATTATATGACGGGGTTGAAGCGGTTTCTATGTTTTTATTTTTATTTAAGTTTATATTTATTTTTACTTTAAATTTTCCCGGCGCGCCCGATATCTCAGCTATTTCTGAATTTTTATATACGCGGATTTTTTTAGAATTTTCAACATCAGCGATAAGCTTATTAAGACTGTCCTTAATCAATATATTATTTTCAAAAGGAGGAATAGTTTCCCATTTTTTATATTTTAGATAAGGAAATCCGCCGAGGTTATTTTTCTTTTCTACTAATATTACTTCATATCCTGCCTTCGCCGAATTTAATGCTGCGTTTAAACCTGTAACGCCTCCGCCTATTACTAAAATTGTCTTATTTAAATCTGCGATTAACGGAATAGTAGGTTCTGCTTTTTTTGCTTTTGTAATGCCCATTCTTAAATAATCTTCGGCAAGCATTTGGGCGCTTTCGCTATTTGGCTGGCTTACCCATATTACATGCTCTCTAAGGTTAACTCTTTCAATATATATTTTTAACAAATCAAAATTAAACACATCCTGTTTTGCTCTCATAGAACAGGCGGCTATAATTATTTTATTAAGCCCTAAAGATTCTATATCTTCATTAATAATATTCAAGCCTTCTTTAGAGCATAAAAACTCATGAGATTTACAAATTTCAGGTTTATATTCGCTTTTTGCGGTATTTTCAAGCTTTTCTATATTTAAGCAATTGCATATGCCGCATCCCGAACAGATATAAACTCCCAACTTATTGTCCATATTTAATTAACCTCTTTTTCTTTTATAGACGGAAAACTAAAGATAATAATTTAAAAAAATAATTCTGTTTATTTATTTAATTAATTAACCTCTTTTTTTATTTTTTATTAACGGAAAACTGCAAAACGGAAAGGGCAGCTCCTGTTGAAGCCTGAATAGAACCGTAAACATCGGCAGGATTTTTTGCAACGCCTGTTGAAAAAATTCCTGAATTTTCATTCTGGTTAAATAGAAAACCGTTTGCATCGTAATCAAATTTGACATTTCCTGTTTTCATATCCGGTCCGTTAGGCACCATACCTGTGGCAAGAACAACCATATCAGCTCTAAATTTTATTTTTTTGCCTGAAAGAATATCTTCAATATCCAGTATAAGGTCTCCCGACGAAGACTCCTCGTAAATATTGGCAACAACTCCTTTGATAAAATTAGTTTTTTCATCGGAAGATGCCCTATTATAAAATTTTTCATATCTGCCGGGAGTTCTTATGTCAATGTAAAAAATTGTTGAATTTGATTCAGGATTTTTTTCTCTAAGATAAATAGACTGCTTCAAAGATGCCATGCAGCATATTGCGGAACAATAAGGAAGATGATTTTCGTTTCTGGAGCCTGCGCATTGAACAAATGCAACATTGACAGCTTCTTTATTGTCTGAAGGTCTAAGAATTTTGCCGCCGGTAGGACCGCCATCGGAGGCAAGTCTTTCCATCATTACATTCGTAATAACATTTTTATATCTTCCAAAACCTAAATTTGTAATTTTTTCGGCATCGTAAGGTTTCCATCCTGAAGCCATAATAATAGATTCTGCTTCTATATCAAATACCTCTTCTTTTGCATTAAGATTTATAGCATCGTATTTACAAACAGATTCGCATTTTTTGCATGAATTAAATTTACAAACTTCTGCGTCAATATTATATTTTGATGGATATGCAGATATATTTGTTATATAAATAGCTTTCTGCGTATCCATATTGTAATTAAAATCGTTTAATCTGTCTTCCTGGCATATTTTTGCGCATTCGCCGCACATAGTACAGTTATTATTAATATATTGCGGCTTTTGCCTTATTTTAACTTTATATCCTTTTCCGTCTCCTTCGTCTTCCATTGAAATTATTTCTTCAATTTCGGACGAAACAAGAAATTTAATTCTGCCTTCATCGCTTGATTTTATTCGTCTTAAATTAATTTCAAAACCGCAAAACGGCGGACATAATTTTGGAAAATATTTATACATCTGCAGTACTCTGCCGCCAAGATACGGATTTTTTTCCACAACAATAACCGATTTAGGACCAGCTTCGGTTATTTCTAAAGCGGCAGATATGCCGCTAAATCCGCCGCCGATAATAAGAATAGGTTTTTCGTTCAATTTGCTCACCAAAAAATTAATTTAATTTTTATAAAATTTTTATTTATTTAATTAATACGGTAATTAATCACCGATAGCTTAATAACTATTAATTTTTAGGAATTATTTCTTGCCACGGTTTCTTAAATACTTCAATTTTACCTGTTTCCTTATTCATTTTGGAGTTTACAAAAACCCTCCAATTTTCCTCGTCTAATTTTTGATGATCCATTCTGTAATAAAAACCAGGGTATCGAGTTTCTTCTCTAAATAAAATATGCCTTAAGTGAAGTTCTCCTACAACCGATCTGTGATAATTTTCCCACGCGCGCATAAGATCGTGAAGATTGCCTGCAGCTAAATTTTTTGAATCGTCTTTAAGCTTATTTAAAAGTTCAAGTCCTCTCAATAAAGACTTTTCGCTTGTTCTATAAAAAGTTGAAGTACCTGCAACATATTCATCCATAATTTTATTAAGTCTGAAAAGATACAGTCTAGGGCTGATATAATATGGATTTATACTGGATTCTGTAGAATAATTTTTATATTTTTCAAATGTTATCATAGGTCCATAAATTTCTTCCGCAAGAACTTTATTGTCTGTATGTATGGTAGGCATAAAACCTGAGTCGTCTAATATAAATTTAACTGCAGATTTCCCTGCTATCCTGCCTTCCGTGAATGATCCTGAAGAGAATTTATGACCTGAAGCGCCGACTCCGTCTCCTGCCGTGAAAAGACCGTTAACCGTAGTCATTCTATTATAGCCCCATTGCCATTCTTTAGGCGAAATATCAGACGGACCGCTCACCCACATTCCGCAAGCACCGGCGTGCGAACCAAGAAGATACGGTTCGGTAGGCATAACTTCAGAGTTTGTTTCTTTAGGATCTATATCCATAGATGCCCATAAACCAGCCTGAGCAACGGTCATATCAAGAAAATCTTCCCAAGCATCGCTTTCTAATGTTTTTTTTCTCTTTTCAGGTAATGTCTCAAATAATTTCTTTATTGCTCCGCTCGTATCCATATAAAAAGGTCCGTTGCCTTCAAGCCAGTCTTTTAGCATAACATGATTCCATAAACAAGTCGCAGGAACCTGAGATAATCCATAAGGAGGATAGTCTTTAAGCAAATCTCCCCATTTCTGCATATAATCGTCTCCGTATGCATTTTTAACTCTTGATTTAAATAATGTGAACCATGCACCTACGGGACCATAACCGTCTTTAAATCTATTCGGAACAAACCTATTCTCCATTGTAGTCATTTCAGCGCCGGCTTCAAAACCCATAGCATAAGTAGAGCCTGCATTCCATAAAGCATACCATGTTCTTCCCATACCTTCTGCCTGAGAACGCGGTCTAAAAACATTAACCGCTCCTCCGCATGCCATCATTACGGCTTTTGCTTTATATATATATATCTTAGCTTCTCTTAAGCTAAAACCTATAGCTCCTGCAACTCTATTCGGATTTTTTTCGTCCATAAGGAGTCTGATGATGAACACTCTTTCATAAATATTTTCTTCCCCTATAGCTTTTCTGGCCGCTTCGGCTACTAAAACCTTAAATGATTCTCCGTGAATCATTATCTGCCATTTTCCCGCCCTTAAAGGTTTGGCGCCTTCGGCTAAAGTCCTTGTATCTTCTTCATCTTCTTTCATAATAGGAAGCCCTAATTTTTCAAAAAGATGAACCGAACTATCAACATGTCTTCCTACATCATAAACAAGATCTTCTCTTGTTATACCCATAAGATCGTTGGAAACCATTTTAACATAATCTTCCGGCTGGTTATCGCCAAGGTAAGTGTTTATTGCCGACAAACCTTGAGCTACCGCTCCGCCTCTTTCAATAGCCGCTTTTTCAACCATAGTTATTTTCATATCTTTCGGAGCCCATTTTTTAATTTCAAATGCAGCGCCGCATCCTGCCATACCTCCACCGACAATAAGCAGATCGGTATTTACTTCTTCAATAATATAATTGCTTAATACCTCAGAGCTTGTCAAAGAACCTTTCTGTTCCGCCATAGCAAATCCCCTTATTTTATTTTTATATTATTTAGAGTCAATGCAAAAAAATATCATCTTCTAAATTTTTTAAATTTATAACTTTAAAATATATAATATAATATATGTCTTTAAATATTTTTATTAGCTTTAATTTAACAACTTTAATTAATATAATATCAATTATTATTATTATTTTAAAATAATAATAATAAAAAAAATAAATATGATAATTTCAATATTTTAAATTATCAATTATTATTTTTTAGGAACAGACAATGTTTTACCTGCTTCATCGCATAAAAGATTCGAATTTAAATCATCGGGGCTAACATCTGGTATTCCTTGATAAGGATCAATCCCGCCTTCAGGAGTTGTTCTTATAGGAAATTTAAAACGCTTTAAACTGCCGTTGCGATATTTTACCGTCCACATAATTGAATCGGAAGCTCTTAACGGTATAACTGATGACCCCATAGGGGCGAAATCCTGATAAGCTCTAATTTCAACTGCCGATTGAGGGCATATTTTTACGCAATTATAACATTCCCAACATTGTTCGGGCTCCTGGTTATATGCTTTCATGATATCTTTATTAAGCACCATAAGATCGTTAGGGCAGATATACTGGCAAGCAGTTTTATCTCTTCCTTTGCAGCCGTCACATTTTTCCGCAATCACAAAGCTTGGCATTTTGCAAAACCTCCTTACTTAAATGTTATGTAATATTTACTATAATTATTTTTTCAGCTTACAATATATTAAAATTATAACGAATTATAATTTATTTAGCAATTTGTTTGACAATTTAATTTAATTAATAATAAATTCTAATATTAGTTTTATATAAAGCGCTTAAAATATGTAAATATATTAAAATTATAATTTATTTAACAACTTATCTTTATTTAGACAATTTAATTTAATTTAATTAATAATAAAATTTTATATTAATTAGTTCATCCTAAAATGCATAAAATAAATTATTATTATAGCTTAACTGACAATTTAATTTAATTTAATTAATAATAAATTCTAATATTAGTTTTATATAAAGCGCTTAAAATATGTAAATATATTAAAATTATAATTTATTTAACAACTTATCTTTATTTAGACAATTTAATTTAATTTAATTAATAATAAAATTTTATATTAATTAGTTCATCCTAAAATGCATAAAATAAATTATTATTATAGCTTAACTGACAATTTAATTTAATTAAACTTAATTAATAACAAAATTTTACATTATTTCACCCTTAGCGGCTTTATATAGTTTAACTTCAACATTTTCATCTTTTGGTAGATTAGAATAATAATCTTTTAATATTACAAGAACTTCGGGTCTGGAAAAATGATCCGGTATATCTTTGCCTTCCGATAAAAGTTTTCTCAGCATAGTTCCGCTTAAAATAAGTCTGTCTTCTTTATTATGCGGACATGTTTTGTTTGACGCCATTCCGTCGCATTTATGGCAGTAAAAAGTCCAGTCTATTTTTAAAGGTTTTAATTCTAAAGCATTTTTAGGTATTTCGTCAAATATTTTATGGGCATCAAAAGGACCATAATAATCACCGACTCCTGCGTGATCTCTTCCGACAATCAAATGTGAACATCCGAAATTTTGTCTAAAAACGGCATGGAGCAATGCTTCTCTTGGACCCGCATACCTCATTTCCATAGGATAACCTGCCTGAATACAGGTATTAGGAACAAAATACTTGTCTATTAAAGTGTTAACAGCTTTAACTCTTACATCTGCAGGAATATCTCCAGGCTTTAATTTTCCTATTAATTGATGTATTAACACTCCATCGGATACCTCAATTGCAATTTTGGCAAGGTATTCATGCGACCTATGCATTGGATTTCTCAATTGAAGAGCTGCAACGGTGCTCCATCCTTTTTCTTCAAATATTTTTCTGGTTTCATCGGGTCTTTTATAGACATCTTTAAACTGTTGAGGATATATCCCTTCGCTAAAAACTTTCACCTTGCCTGCAAGGTTTATTTCACCCTGCGCCATAACTTTTTGAACTCCGGGATGTTCTAAATCTGTAGTCTTAAAAATTTTCCTGCATTCATAAGCTTTATCTATTGAATATTTTTCTGAAACTGTAATCATCCCCATTATTTCAGAAGTTTCCGGGTCTATAAGGGTAACTTCATCGCCTATTTTAATAGTATCTGATTTTTCTTTAGTTGTTGAAAGAGTAACCGGAATAGGCCAGAAAGTTCTATCCTGCATAGTAAAGTCATCGCAAATGCTTTTCCAATCATTTTTACTCATAAATCCTTCTAATGGAGTAAAAGCGCCTATGCCCATCATTATAAGATCGGATGTTTCACGGGATGTCATGCTAATTTGGTTTAGCGTCTTAGCTTTTTCTTTTGTTTCTTTAAGTTCTTTTCCTGTTAAAAGAAGGGGTTTTAAAATTTTATCTTTTCCATGAGGACTAACTAATGCCATATATTCCTCCGCGTAATAATAATTTCCGTTAGATTAATTTTAAAATAATTTATTTATTTATATTGTTTTCTTTTATTATTATATTTATATTATTATAATACTTTACAAAAATTTTATAAATTAAATAATCTAAAGATAATAAAGAAAAATAAGAAAATAATTTATATAATATATATTTTCTAAATTGAAAAAGTCAATAGTTATCTTTATTTATCTTAAAAAAAATTAAAAATTGCCTTTGACAAAACATAATCATTATGAAATAATTGAACTTAACAAATTAATTAAAATATTAAGATATTAAGATATTAAGATATATAATCTTATCTTGCATAAGAACTTGCTAAAGACTATTTAAACTAAAATAAATTATAACGGACTGAAATTATTAATAATTATTTTTAGTCATTTACTTAAACAAAAAAGATAATAATAAAGATAAAGGAGCTAATTTATGGATTTTAAAAAAATAGAAGCCGGAGATAATCCGCCTGAATATCTAAACGCAATTATTGAAATTCCCAAAGACGGAAGCGTAAAATATGAACTTGATAAAAATTCAGGTATTATGGCTGTCGACAGATTTTTATATACTGCTATGTTTTATCCTTGCAACTATGGATTTATACCTAAAACTTTAGCGTCGGACAAAGATCCTTTGGATATTATTGTCATTTCATCAATGTCTGTTATACCCGGCTGCATTTTAAAAGTTAGAGTCATCGGAATGCTTGAAATGGAAGATGAGAATGGAAAAGATGAAAAAATAATATCGGTTCCTATTGATAAAATTGACGCCGGTTTCAGCGATATACAAGATATAGACGACGTTCCAAAAGTATTTTTAGATCAAATCAAGCATTTCTTCGAAAATTACAAAACGCTTGAACCTGAAAAATGGGTTAAATTAGAAAACTTTGTAAATAAAGAAAAAGCTATGAAAGTTATTTTAGAAACAATAGAAAAATATGAAGAAAAATAATTAATAAATATAAATATAGTTTTAACAATAAATTTGTTAATTTTTTATGAAAAAAGTGGGGGGTGTTTTTTATTGTATAATGCGGGAAAGCAATGTTGATTGGAGAAAAAGAGATTATTATGTCATTTTATAAACTTTTATCAATTGTATCTTCAATTTCCTACAAAAATTTGTTAGTATTATTTATTACATCAAGGTTTTTTATTCACGAATATTTCCATAAATTATTTCAATAATTTTTTAAAATCATCAATAAATATATTAAATATTTTAAGACAACAAATGCTTCTTCAATTTTCCCAGAATCAATCGGATTTGTCTAACTGGCGGAGAGAGAGGGATTCGAACCCCCGGTAAGCTTTCGCCTACAATTGATTTCGAGTCAATCGCCTTCAACCGGACTCGGCCATCTCTCCTTATAATTTTAATATTTAATATATAATTAATATAATAATTTATTAATTATATACCTGTTTCTATTTCATTTTTTTTCTTTTTATTTCTTTCTATTTTTTATTATTTCTTTTTGTTTTTTATTGTTTTTTATTATTTCATTTTTTTTCTTTTTTTTTCTTTTTATTTCTTATTGTTTGTTCCTGCTATTTTTTTAAATTCATAATTTAAAAATCCAGGCGGTAATTCTCCTTTAAAATGCGCAATAACGTATCCTTTTTTGTTAATAATAAAAGACTGCGGTATTTCGTAAACATTGCCGTATTCTTTTTCAATATGTTCATTAGCCATACCGATAGGATAAGTTATTATGCCGCCTTTGAATGTTTTAATAAAATGAGCTACATATTCCGATCCTTGATTGTTTACCGATAAACCGATAATTTGAAACCCTTCTTTTATATGAGATTTATAGAATTTTTCAAGTCTCGGTATTTCCGCTCTGCATGGGGGACACCATGTTGCCCAGAAATTTACAAGCACTATCTTACCCTTATATTTTTTTAGCGTTAATGTAAGACCTGGATAATTAATACTTTTCACTTCAAAAGCAGGGGCAGGGGCTTTATTTCCTGATGCTGCTGTTTTTTTACCACTTTCGCTATGCCCTCCCCATAATAAATCAGGAAGTCTAATTATATAAATAGATGCCAAAATAATAATTGTTATAAATACTATAAGCTTTATAGATTGCTTTATTTTATATTGCAATTTAATTTTCCTTAATTAATTATATTTATATTATATTTTTTATTTATATTAATTAATCGTATGATAGATTTTTAGGATATCGCTCTATATAATATAAATAATATAAATTATAACTAAAGTGTTATATTTTTATTATTTTTATTTATAAAGAAATATTATAACATTTTAATAATTTTATCGCAACCTAATATAGTTGTTTTGAAAGTTAACTTTTTGATTTTTTTTTTATATTTATAATTATTTTTTATAATTAATTATAAAAAATACAAATTTTATGATATATTTATTTAAAATAAAATAAAATAATAAATAATAAATAATAAATAATAAATAATTAGGGGTCTCAACAAATGAAAGTCAATAAGGCTGTATTTCCTGCTGCCGGTCTCGGAACAAGATTGTTGCCGATTACAAAAGCCATACCGAAAGAAATGCTTATTCTCGTAGATAAACCTTTAATACAATACGGAGTGGAAGAATGTATCGAATCTGAAATTCAAGATATAATAATAATCACGGGCAGAGGGAAAACTGCAATTGAAGACTACTTTGACAGGTCTATAGAACATGAGGTACTTCTTAAAAAAAAAGGCAAACATGATTTGTTAAAATCGGTTAATGATATTGCCAGTATGATTAATTTCTCATATACAAGGCAAAAAGAAGCATTAGGTCTAGGGCATGCAATATTATGCGCTCAAAATTTAATAGGGGATGAACCTTTTTCTATAATATTAAGCGATGATATAATAGACGCTAAGGTGCCTGTTATGAAACAAATGATAGAAATATATAAAAAATATAGGCACAGCATTTTGGCCGTTCAAAAAGTAAAAGATGAAGATATCTCAAAATATGGTATAATAAAAGGCACAGAAATAGAACAAGGACTATATAAAATAGAAGATTTAGTAGAAAAACCTGAAATGGAAGAAGCCCCTTCCAATCTTGCAATAATAGGAAGATATATATTGACACCGAGAATCTTTGACTTTTTAAAAGAAACTAAACCAGGAAAGGGAGGGGAAATTCAATTAACCGATGCAATCAAATCTCTTCTTAGCGTTCAGCCTGTTTATGCGTTAGAATTTGAGGGCACACGATATGACGGAGGCAATAAACTTGAACTTCTTGAAGCTCAGATTACTTTTGGACTTAAAAACGAAGAATTAAAAGAAGGGCTATTAAATTTTATACAAAACATTATTTAATATTTATAATATTTATATATCGTAATACTACGTATATAAATATATGCCTGCAGTAAAAGGTATCCAAATAAAATAAAAAGTTATAATACTATAATATATAGCGGGAATTAAAAATATTATGAATCATTATAATGCCAGCGATAATTACAACAATAAGATTAGAAAATTTAAAAAAGAAGTAGAAAAATTATTCAGGGAACTATTTGAATCAATTTATCTTGAAGATCTATCTGCTTCTTTCAGTGCCAATACTTCTCCTATTGATATTTACAATACAAAAAACAAGCTTATCATTGAACTTGAAGTTCCGGGCGTTAAAAAAGAAGATATAGCTATAATTATACAAGACAACATATTGATTATAAAATGGTTTTTAAATTCCGATTTAAATAATTTTAATAACGGACACATCGAAAGCGATGAAAATATCAGATTTTTATGTATGGAAAGGAGATTTGGTAAATTTGAAAAATTTTTACTTTTACCATTCAGTCCTGCAAATAAAAATATTAAAGCACTATTGTCAAACGGAGTACTAAAAATTATATTTAATATAGAAAATCAAAATATTCATTCAAAAATAAATATTGAAATTGATTATTTTAAATAAATATTTAATAATATATAAAACATATTTTATTATATATTTAATATATTTAATATATTTAATATATTTAATATATAATATAAAAATAAACATAAATTATACATATATATAATATAAAACATAAATATATATATAATATAATATATAATATATATATATGCATTATATTATAAATATATAATGCATATATAA
>JAJYRF010000111.1 GCA_021794255.1 bacterium
ACCGCCTATGTATGGTTTAGGCGCCGTAGTAAATTTTTGTGTAGATTTTGGAGTTCCTTTTATTTTATCGTCTTTTTTTAGATTTGGAATTTTTGTTTCTTTTTCTTTATTTTTATTATCTTCTTGATTTTTATAAAGTTCTTTCCAACCTAAACTTAAATCTATTGTTCCTGTAGCTGTGAATTCGTATTTTTGTGATTCTAATTTAACGGTAGTGAGCATGTATTCATAATTAGGCATAAAAGCGCCTATAAAACGTCTTTTGACTAATTCATAAACTTTTGCTTCATTTTCCGTTGCTCTTGATGGAAGTATGTCGGTTGGTATTAATCCATGATGGTCTGTAAGTTTGGAGTCGTCAAATATTCTGTTTCCCGCTATATTTTTTAGAAGTTCTTTTTTATTTAATATTTTAAGTGAATTTTCTGCTGTTTCGACATCTTCCGTTCCTAAATATTTGGAATCTGTTCTTGGATATGATATACATTTATATTCTTCATATAATTTTTGTGCTATATTCATTACTTCTTCTATTCTGATTCTGTATTTACTGTTTGCTTCCGACTGTAAACTGGTTAATGAATGTAGTTCTGGCGGTAATTGCGCTTTCTTTTCATTTTTTATATCGGTAACCGTGAATATAGAGTTATGATCTTTTATTTCTTTAACTGCTTTTTCACATTCGTCTTTTTTCCATTTATTTTTATTAGTGGCCGTCCATATTAAGCTTCCGTTTTCAAAGTCGGCTGCTAATTGGTAATATTCTTCCGGTTTAAAGTTTGCAATAGCTAGATGTCTTTTACATATTTCTGCTAATGTAGGTGTTTGTACTCTTCCTATAGAGTTGTTTTTTGATTGTAATTGTTGTATTAATGCTTGTGATAGGTTTATTCCGAATATCCAGTCGCCGTGTTGTCTTGCCAAACTTGAGAAATATTGTCCTTCGTATGCCGAGGATTTTTTAATTTCTTTCATTCCTTTTAATACTACCGCTTTTGTAAGAGAACCAGATACCCAAAATCTATATGTATTATTCCATTTATTCCATCCTATTTTTTGTAATATTAGTCTTGCGATTAATTCTCCTTCTTGTCCGGGGTCGGTTGCAATTATAATTTCGTCTGCCTTTTTAACTTGTTCTTTAATAGTGTCGAATTTTTGTTTGGTATTACCGCTTGCTATTAATTCATATACGAAATCGTTTCTTTTTGGGGTATAAGGAAATGGTCTGGATTTTTCTATTGTTTTTTTAATATTTATACCTACTAAATGTCCCGCCGCATTTGTTACCGTATATTCTTTACCTATAAATAAATTTGCGCTTTTTCTTTCGCAGTTTAATGCTTCTGCCATTGATACGGCAGTGGAAGGTTTTTCGGTTATTATTAGTTTCAATTTTTCTCCTTTGTTATCGTAGTTTATGTAGCTTAGATGTTGATGTGTTTTGATTATAAGCTATAATAACAAAAGATTTTTTGTTTGTCAATAGTTTTTTATATATTTTTTATATATTTTTTTGATTTTTATTTTTTGGTTTGTTTTGATTTTTTTAGTATTATATAGTTAAAATTTTTTATTTATGATTATTGTTTTGGTTTATATTATTTTTTTATTGACAAGTTGTTTTGTAATTTGTATAATCTGTCTATCTTTATTTTTTTTATTATGTATTTTAATTAAATTAATTAAAATTAATTCGAGAGGTTTTGTATGGCAAATGATTTAAAGTCGACTTATTTATCAGGCAAAAGAGAGTTTTTAGAGATTTATGGTACTTATATTGAAACTGCTCGTATTTGGCGTAATATTGCTTTTATGTCAATTGCTTTATCTATAATTTTAGCGGTAGGTATTATATATATATCTAAAGAAACTAAAATTGTTCCTTATGCAGTTGAAATTAATAAGACGGGAAATATTAGGGATATGAAAATATTACAACCTATAGATAATGTTAATCAATATTATTCTCGTTATTTTATTAATGAATATATTAGTGATGTTTTTACTAATACCGGTTCTGTTTATGCTGATAAAATGGGTTATATTTTTGTTTTTAATCATAGTTTAGTCAATGCAAAATCTAATGTTTTACATTATCTAAAGAAAAGGGTCCCATGGAAAGATCATAATTTGAGAAATGTTAGTATTACTTCGGTATTGCAACATGGCAGCAGTAATGTTTATACGGTTAATTTTTCTGTTAGCAGTATGCTTCCGCGTAGTTCTACTGTTTTAAAAACTATAACATATACGGCATTATTAACATTAGTTGTTATTCCGCCGCATAATATGAAAGAGGCTTTAAAAAATCCTTTAGGTATATTTGTAAAAGATTTTAGTTATACTAAAGTTTCTTAAATAATTTAAATTTAATAAAAAGAGGAGATTGTTTATGTTAAAAATTTTTGCAATTTTGTTTTTAGCTTTATCTTTGTTAAGTTTTAAAAATGCTTATGCCGTGAAGTATAATATTTTTAAATTTGGTTATTCGAGAATTGAAAGCGGTTCAAATTCCGGTAATGGCGGTTATGTTAAATATTTGGCTTCTTTTAGTAAACATTCTCCATATTATTGGAATGTTTCTTTTAATGATTATGTCGTTAATTATTATGATTCCAATATTAATGTTTATAATGCTCATTTAGGTATCGGCAGGTATTTTAGGGTTAATCGCTCTGACATAGTTTCCGTGTTTGGCAGTGCCGGTTATTCATATTATGGTGGTTTAGATTTTGCGCCTATTGATTTAGGTTTAAGAAATAATTATATGTTTGATAAACATTTTTCTTTTCAGATAGGGGGAAACGGAATTTTTGCTCCTTTTAGTCATGGTGTCGGTAATTCTGATGTTACTGGTTATAAGTTAGATACTTCTTTACAATATAAAATTCATAGAGGTATATTTTTGAGTTTAGGTTATTTTTATAAACAATTTGTTGTTAATGATACTGATTTTAATGATTATGGTTTAAAAAATAATTTTTCTTATTCCGGTATTAGTGCCGGTTTAGGATTCTATTTCTAATTTGGAGGATAATTTTTTATGAAGAAAATTTTTTCTTTGTTTGTTTTAGCATTATTTGTTTTTTCGTTTATTTTTAGTATTCAAAGTAATGCTTTTGCTTTAAATAAGAGTACTGTTGTTAAACCGGTTTATGTTCAGAAATCTTTATCTAAATCAGTTATTAGCGCTCCTTCTTATTCCGGTTTACCAGTAAAACCTATGTTTGTTGTTAAGAAGAATAAAAATAACAAAAATTATTTGCAGATACCTTCTTTACATTCTACTATTCAGTATATTATTTCTCATTATCCTCATGGAAATTATCCTGTTATTACTAGAAGCGACGGAGAAGTTTTATATCCCGTAAATACATTGAAGCCTGTAGTTTTTTTGGAAAAAAAGCGTATTACTACTATTAAATTTCCTAAAGGGATGCAGGTTTTAAGTGTTGCATTAGGAAATACCAGTGATTTTATGGTTACCAAAGTTAGTAATAGCGTTAGAAATTATGTTATTTTAAAGCCTATTAGGAATAGGTTAAATACTGATATGTTTGTTGTTACGAATGAAAGATCTTATTTTTTTAATATAATTGCTACGCCCGGCAAGTTTATTCCTATGGTTGGTTTTTATAATCCCCAAGTTTATGTTTTGAATTATAAGACGCAAGTTAGAAAGTTAAATAGCAGGGTTATTATGCCGTCTTCTTCTTTTAGTCTTAATAATTTGAATTTTAATTATTATTATAAAGGAAACGGATACAAGCCTGTTCATGTTTTTAATAACGGAAAATTTACTTTTATACAATTAAGGAAAGGTATATTAATTCATCCCGTTATTTTTGTTAAATATAATCATAGGAAATATCTTGCTAATTTTTTGTATAGGGGCGGTTATTATATATTGCGTGGATTACCTAAATATATAGTTATGATTGATAGGACCAGAACCACAAAAAGAGAAGAAAGAATATATTTTGGTATTAAACCGGATCATCATTGGTGGTAATATTTAATAATTATGTTTTTAATATTGTAATTATATATTTTTGGAGATTATATGAAATTTCTTGATAAGATTTTTAGTAAATTTAGTAAAAATAAAAATCAGCAGAATCAGAACCAAAGTGTTGAGCAGGATACTAATTTAAATGATGGTGCTAGTAATGGCGATACTAATAATTTAAATACCGATTCTTCTTTTAATTATACGCCTAATGTTGATATAAATAAAGTTAATGATTTAACGGATGAATATGGCAATGAAGATGTGCATTCTCATATTAAAAAGGGATATACGGGGTTAAGAAATAATGTTATTATTGTTGCCGGTTTGATTTTAGTGGTTGTGTTTGTTTCTTTTTATTTTTTAGGAGAGATTCATATTTTTAATAGACCTGCTCAAGTTGTTAAAAAGAAACCTGTTTATACCGCCAATAGACCGTCTAATTATGGATTAACTTCTAAAAATTTAGTTCATAATTTAGTTAACGAACCTACTAAAAAATTAAAAGTGAAACCTAAATATAAATCTATTTTTACTAAGAATTCAAAAATATTAAATAATATTGCTAAACATAGGACGAGTGTTAATGGTAGTAAGGTTCCTGGAATTCCAGGTGCCGGTGGAGTCGGAGTAGGTC
>JAJYRF010000015.1 GCA_021794255.1 bacterium
CAGGTATCCTTAATCAATTCAAGAATAGACTTTTCAGATATGGAAGTTTTTGACGAGGTCATAAATCTAAAGCGTCACATTAAGAATATTAAATGCTTTATAACGTCAAGCCCGAAAGAAGCTTTGCATTTAAGGAAATTAAACATAGCTAATGTATTCGGTAAAGACATTCCCGTATATCATGCCGATACGAAAGAAAAGCATAGAATTATTTCCGAACTTGGAATAAAATATTTCATAGACGATTATAATTTGGCAATTCATCATATAGAATTAAACTGTCCTGAGTGCAACGCTTATTGGCTCAATAGAGGTTATGGAGATTTTAGTCTGCCGGAGCCGGAGAATAAGATAAATAGTTTGACGGAATTTTTTAAAATTAAAAAATGATTAAAATAATTTTTAAAATATTTATATTTGCATTTATTTTGTTTTCTGCAAATAAGGTTTTTGCTTTAGGGATTTTTAATATTCCTTACAACCAGTCAGACTCTAACTTTAACAAGCTTGCAATGCGGGTGTATAATTTAAATAGTCCTTATACTTATACCAGCGGAGCTTATACCTATAACGCTTTGCCGATAACGACGACTATGTCAGGGTGCAAGCTGATAAGCATAATCTGCAGGACACAGGGCTTCCCGAAACCGGTTTATTGGGCTGTGGAAAATTATAAGATTTGCTCCGGCAATATAGCGGAAGTTAAAAATACCAATATGGCGGGTTGGGATAACTTGCCAAACGGGATTAAATCTGTTATAAATAATACTATCCAAGAAGCAAGGCAATACGGCAAAGCTACTGCTAATTATTACGGATATAGGATAATAGCAAAAACCGGGGCTTACGTCGGGACGGTATTTGTATATGTGCTTAACGGGATTAAGTTAGAAGCGATGATGAGGTTTTAAGTAGAAAATATTTTAAAAACATTTATAATTTAATTATAATATATGACAAATTCTTATAAAATAATAGAAATATTAGAAGTAAAAACAATAGGTGAAGTAGAAAAAATTATCGATGCGTTTAATAATAATTTTAGTAAAAACGACGTATATTTAATTATTAAAAAAGGTAAGTTAGTACTTTATATTAAAGAAATAGATATAGACCAATTTAAGATATTTTTCGATAAAATAAATAAAAAAACAAACAGTATTGATATTAAAATAATGCAGAATATTATTAAAAAAATAAAATCTATAAAAAGTTATGGCTTAAAAAATGGTAAAAGAAATTTCGTTGATTATAATAAAGAGAGAAAAGTGAAAGAAAGAAAAAATAAAACTAAAAAACGAGTGCAATATTATTATGCAATAGATAATGACTTTATAAAAAAAAATAATGAAATACCAAATAAATATGAAAATAAAATAATGCAAGGCGACTGTCTAAATATATTGAAGGATATACCTGATAATACGATAGATTTAATTTTTACATCTCCGCCTTATAATTTTGGTTTGGATTATAAAAATAGTCAGGATGAACATTATTGGGATGATTATTTTAAAAAACTTTTTGAAATATTTAATGAGTGCATAAGAGTATTAAAATGGAGTGGCAGAATTATTGTGAATATCCAACCACTTTTTTCAGATTACATTCCTTCACATCATATTATTAGTAAATATTTTATAGATAAAAAATTAATTTGGAAAGGTGAGATTTTATGGGAAAAAAACAATTATAATTGCAAATATACGGCGTGGGGTAGTTGGAAAAGTCCAAGCAGTCCTTATTTGAAATATACATGGGAATTTTTAGAAATATTTTTAAAAGGTGATTTGAAAAAAATAGGTGATAAGACTAATATTGATATTACAGACTCTGAATTTAAAGAATGGGTCAATGCTAAATGGAATATAGCGCCTGAAAGGGATATGAATAAATTTGGGCATCCAGCTATGTTTCCAGAAAAGTTAGCGGAAAGGGTGTTAAAACTATTTAGCTTTAAAAACGACATTATATTAGATCCATTCAATGGCGCAGGAACAACTACAATTGTGGCTAAAAAACTGAATAGAAGATATTTAGGCATTGATATATCGCAAGAATATTGTAAAATTGCAGAGAAAAGATTAAAAGGAGAATTATAATTATATGCCACTAACCAGAAAACAAGTTCAATATATTAAGGAAAATATTAATCGAAACTGTGTTCATGGAAATAATATACTTTCAAAAAAAGACAAAGAAGGAATCGAATATTTTTACAATGAATATATTAAATTTTATAAAACAATGGAGATTGATAATATTGATGATAAAATCATCTCTTTTATAAATTACAAAGATTATGTCGCTAAAAACAATAGAACAACCGATAATAAACTAATATTTTCGTCGCAATCCAAATTTGAATCCACTATTTTAGAGGAATTTTTATATCACATTTTTAAAAATCTTATTGAAGAATATGATAATATTTTTGGGGCGGGTAGTGTAAAAGCATATAATAACTTATATTTTGCACCAACAGATATAAGAAGATTTAAGGAATATAATTTTATCAATATTAATAAAAAAGACCAAGATTTCGCTATTTATAAAAACGTGATTCTAAAAGATAATAATAAATCAATAGAGTTATCTATTCCAATAATAGCAATAGAATGTAAAACATATTTAGATAAGACAATGTTAGAAGGTAGCGTTGCAACAGCAGAAAAAATTAAATCCGGCAATCCTCATTGTAAATTTTACATTGTGACAGAAACCTACGAAGTTGACTTAAATGTTGACCCATCAACGTCAAGAATTGACAATATTTTTGTATTAAAAAAAAGCAGAAACAATAATCAAGATTATCCAATATGTTCTGATGTTATTATGAATTTATATAACGAAATTAAAAAACATTTAAATTCTAATTGGAGTAATATTGAAGAAAATATCAAAAATAAAGGAATTATTTTTGATAAATAACCCCAAGCGCATATTTATTCTCCCCGTCCTTGCCGTCCTTGCCGGCATATTAATCCTATATCCTTTTTTCTCCCGCAATTTTGCCGATATTTATTTTACCGTTAAAACCGCTTTTTCAACCCATAAGTTAATTATCCCTGCCGGTTTTAATTTAAAATATCTCGTTCTTTTCTCCGGATTAATTTTAATGTCTTTGACGGATATGCTTTTTGAAAGAATACACAGGTTTATCCCTATATTTTTAATGCTGGCGGGCGTGTTATTCACTTATATCGCAAATAAGCCCCTTATTAACGCTTTTGAGGCGTTAGGCATAGGTTTAGGGATATTTATCCTAATCGATATTTTAAGGCTCGGTTCTTACGCCACAGGCGACGTTTTATCGGTGGGAGCGATAGGGTCATTCGTAGGGATAGAAAATATAATTATTATTTCGATATGCGCTATAATATTAGGAAAGGCCATAACTTATTTTGGCGCAAAAATAGACGGGATATTCGATAAGAGCAAGGTAAAAGTGTTTCATTTCGCTTTCGTGCCGGTTTTGTTTTTGACATCAGCGGGTATGTTTATAATCGTAAAAAATATTTAAAACAATATGCAAGAGCTCGGAAAGATTCTTATAATAACAGGAATAGTATTAATAATTTTCGGCGTATTATTTACCTTTTTCCATAAACTGTCTTTCGGCAGGCTTCCCGGCGATATAGTAATTAAAAAAGGCAACTTTACTTTTTATTTTCCGCTGGGATTAAGCATTATCGCAAGCATAATACTGACGGTTATTTTATATTTAATAAGCAAGCATTAAAAATCATCGCCAAAGCCTGAACTGCCGCTATCAAAGCTATCGTCGTTGCCGAAACTGTTAAAACTATCGTTAGAAAAGCTATCGTTGCCGAAACTATCGCTACTTCCGAAATCGTTGTCGGAATTGATAAAACTATCGCTATTATTATTAAAATCGTCAGAATCATCCATGCCGAAAGGATTGCCTTCCACATCGACGCCGCTCGTATCTCCGCTAATCATCGGTAGTCCCGAAGCGGGATTAATCGTCGTGTCGGAACTTATAATATCGTCGGAACCGTTGATACCTATAGTATCGTCGTCGCTATTGAACAAACTGCCTAACCAATTAAATATGCCCATTTTGTGTCTCCTTTATAAAAATTATTTTCGCGGACAATCATCGTTCACTGCTCTTATTTTTATTTATACCGCCTAAAATATATAGAGTCAAATATTTTTACTTTTTTGCTTTCTTTTTCATCGCCTTTTCTATAAACTCCCTGCAAACCTTAGCATTTTCTTTATAATCCTTCGGCAGTTTCAATCCCTTTTCTTCGCTTAATTTCTCCGCAAATAATATTTGCTTATCGCTCGATTTATGCGCAGGTTGCGTTTTAAAGACTTTATCGATAAATTTAGAACATATCTCTATATTTTCTTTATACCCTTCCGGCAAACTTAAACCCTGCTCCTTCGCAAGTTTTTCGGCTAATTCAATTTGTTTATCGCTTGCTTTCGGCACGATTTTATTTTTCTCGATAAATTCCGAACAAATCTTGCCGTCGGTTTTATAACCGTCCGGCAACGCTATCCCCTGCTCCTTAGCAATACGCTCTGCATATTCTATCTGCTTCGGAGACGGAATATAATCGCCAAACGTAAAATCGATATTATGGTTTTTAAGATTATC
>JAJYRF010000102.1 GCA_021794255.1 bacterium
TTTACCTTTTTTGCGGATAAATTTGAAAAACTTGCAAAGGAACCATCAACCGTAATGGAAAACCGTGCCGAAAGCACAACCGAAAACCACAATTTTATCAACCTCGTCCTGTCCAGCAACGGCGGCGGAAATATGAACAGAAGGCTTCCACCGGATAACTCCGCCCTCTTGATAAGCCTTCTTATAAAAAACTATCCACAATATAAAATAAATTTGCTCGGCGGTTCAATGGATTACGATTATCTCAAACAATTATGCGCCGGCTTAACAATGGATATCGTTTCCGTAAAAAGAACTAAAAACATACTGGAAGCGATGGAACTTCTTAAAAACTCGCTGTTTAACATCTGCATAGATTCGGGACTTATGCATATATCCTCGCTTGTAAATCCCAATACTTACTGTCTGTTCGGATATTCAAGCCCCGTTAACTCTCTGCCGTTTAACAACATCGGGTATTATTCGTCTAATATGGACTGCGCCCCCTGCTCGTTTTACAGGATAAGTGAATGCAAAACCCTTGAATGTATGGATAAAATAGATGTAAAAGCTGTAATGGGCGAACTTAAATCAATGTTTAAAAAACAGGCTCATTTCTAAAGAGTGAGAAATACTGAAAAGCATTTTGGCATTTTGTCGGCATCAGCGCGGGTACTACGCTTTTTTATTTTACCTTAATTTAATTCCACAATCTCTAAAAGTTTTTTTGCCGCATTTTCCCATGTAAAATCCTTAACTCTTGTAAACCCTTTTTTTACTATCTCGTACTTTAATTCATCGTCAAATATCAGGTTTTCCAAACTCTGCCTTATGTCATCTATTTCATAAGGATTAAAATATACCGCGGCTTCGCCCCCAACCTCAGGCAAAGAAGTCCTGTTGGACACCGCTGCAGGCGTTCCGCATGCAAACGCTTCAAGTAACGGCGTCCCAAATCCTTCATAAAAAGATGGATATGTAAAAACTTCCGCGATATTGTAAAATAGCGGCAATTCTTCCACCAATACATTTCTAATCAAATGAACATTACCCGAATATTTCCAAATGTATTCCAGTTCTTTCCTGCTTTGCCAAATCTGCCCCGCCACTATTACCATGTCAAAATTTTTTTTTAACAACTCTGAAGAAATGTAAGCGTCGAGTAAGCCTTTAATATTTTTTCTCGGCTGGATAGCTCCTACATAAAGTATGAAAGGCTTTTCGATATTATGCCTGTTTTTCAGATATTCCTTTGCTTTATTTTTGTCTTTGTCTTTGATTGGCTTAAATATATTCATATTTACGCCGTTCGGGATAATTTTAATCTTGCCTTCGTCTATGTTTAATAAATCAATAAGCCTTGATTTGGTATAATTTGAAACGGTCGTTATAATATCCGACCTTTTTATATTAGTCAACGAATTGGACTCTACTCGTTTTCTCTCTGAAAACCTAAGGTAATTTCTAAAATTTAAACTCTTATTTTTAGCCTTATCAATACCGGCTATATCGTGAATCGTCGTAATTATCTTGTCTGATTTAAAAGGTGGGAAATAATATCCGGCGTTGGGCAAATATACCGCGTCAAATTTTTCTCCTTTCCACCCCTTCTTTCTTTGCTCGTTATATATACCATCAAGCTTTAATTCCTTTAATTTATTATAAATATAATCGGCTCCGCTTCTTAAAATTCCGATCTTTTCAATGTAATATTTTGAAAGTTCCTTATATTTATTAATTGTTTTTTTACCCTTATCATATTCCGGCTTTTCCCTCACGGTATCCTGAAGAAAATACAGGTCAAGATATCCAGCGCCTATTTTTTTATTTTCCTCGTTTAAAGCGATAAAATTTTTTATCAAATTATATGTAAAAACCGGTATCCCCCAGTTAGGTTCCTCCGTCCATTTTTGTATATCTATAAGTAAAGATTTTTTCATCATTTATTTTTTATTCGGCTTTTAGTTTTTCAAAGTTTTAACTTCACAATATTTTACATAATCTTTATAAATTTTGCCTTTATTTTGTAGTAACCTTTTACGGATATTATACAATGCTACCCCGCTTATCATTTTTGGTTTTAAATTTAAAACTCCGACGAAATTTTTAAATAATTTATACGGGTGATACATATTGTAATTAGCCGTGTTAGACATTTTGCCTCTTATTATAATTATATAATGAACGCTATGGGAGGCAAGAAAATATTTTAATGCATACTTGTCACAGTTGCCGGCTATTTTCACACCTCTGTCCCCTATTAAGATATTAAATATTGGATTTTGCGTATATGACTCCGGAATAAAGTCATAATAACCCCCCGCCAATTTGAAGTAATATCCCGTTGCCGCTTGATATGCAAGGGAATAGCCGTCATTGGAAAACGGAATTATTAATACATTCGAACCTCTTTTTAAATATTTTTTGTAAACACCGTTTAAAAAAAATTTTGGCGTATGGGCATCAGAGTCAAAAAAATACTGCGTCGGAATAATTGATAAAATAGATAGAAAAATAACGGAGTAGTTCATTATCTTAATTTTTTTACTGGATTTAACCGATTGCGAGATAAAATATCCTGCAATGATGCTTATAAATAAGTAAACATACAACATAAACCTTATCGGCATGGCTTTCTGGATTAAAGGTATTTTGTAAAAAATAAGCCACGGCAAGGGTAAGCCGGTATTAACATTTGTTATATGAAGATAAGGACCAAGTGAAAAAATAAAAACAATGGAAAACATAATAATTAAAAACTTTCCGGCTTGCGTTTTCAAGTTATTTTTCATATAAAGTATTAAAAGTAAAACAATAAAAATTCCCATATAAGAAATATCCTGCATTAGTTTAAAGCCCATACCCCCAAATAAACCTCCGCCGATAAAAATAATAGGCGCCGGTATTATCAAATTTATTAAATTTACGGAATACAGCATAGCGTTTAATGGATATTTTGGTGCATATCGTATCGTTGAAATCATATTGTAAAGGAAAGGGCTTATCAAGATAAAAGATATAAAATAACTCACAAACACATAGGGAATGAAGCCGGTTAGTCTTTTTCGACCAATTTTAAATACAAATAATCCCGTTATAATACTTAAAAAGCCAAAGAATGTCATTGTGGTAAATATTTCGGCGGAAATTAAAAATTCTAAAGCTATACATACTGATGTTGCGGCTATATAAAATAGTTTATTGATTTTATTATCCAAACCAAGAAAAAATAGATAAATCAATAGCGGAATCAAACAAATAAAATAAAGATTCATATCCACATTGGTAAAAGCGTAAGGAGAAAATCCGTAAAAGTAACCGCCAAAGGCGGCGGATAACGGCGATTTCGTCAGATATTTTATGAGCAGGTAGGCAAAAAAAGACGAAACGGCGGGGCTTATAATGGCTATTACATTGTTAGCTACTACCGGTCCGAATAAAAGCGTTATCGGCGAAAATAAAAGGCTTAGACCGGGTACCGCATTCATCCATAAAAGGCTTTTTATGCCCTGAGGTTCCCACATATACGCCGTCATGAAAGGGTTTAAGTGATGTAAGAATCCATAAGGCCACCACTCTAAAAACCAAATAAAAAGAGTCGAGTCCGCACTTGCGCCGATAAACCGTGTTTTCGGCGCAAAAAGCGTGGGAAAGCCGTATAGGGCAACCGAAACAATTAAATATATAAAAAATACCGCCGTATTAATTAATAATGCATCGTTTTTTGGCTTCTCAATGGTGAAATTTTTTAAAATTTTCATTATAAAATTATACCAAATTTTAATAGCGCAATTGAAAAATTATGAAAATTTTATATTGCACCTTTATTTTTTATCTTTAACATGTTAATCTTAAATTATAAATAAAACCAAAACTATGATTATTCGTTCAAAAGCTCCATTAAGATTAGGCCTTGCAGGAGGCGGAACAGATGTAAGCCCGTATTGCGACATTTATTCCGGCATGATTTTAAATGCCACCGTTACCATGTTCGCTTATGCTTCTATCGAACCCCTCGATAAGGATAATAAAATCGTCTTAAACTCCGTAGATAGCAATAAACTTATAGAAATTCCGTTAACTAATAAATTAGATATAGACGGCAATCTTGACATTTTAAAGGGCGTGTACAACAGAATCGTAAGAGATTTTACAAAAAAACCGCTGGCATTTAAACTTACCACATATGTAGATGTTCCTCCGGGCTCAGGGCTTGGCTCTTCTTCTACGCTTATTGTCGCAATATTGAGCGCCTTTGCCGAATGGCTGAATCTCCCCTTAGGCGAATATGATGTGTCTCATCTCGCTTATGAAATAGAAAGAATAGATATCGGCATGGCGGGCGGAAAGCAGGATCATTACGCGGCAACATTCGGCGGTTTCAACTTTATGGAATTTTACGACAATGGCAAGGTTATAGTAAATCCTTTGCGCATTAAACAAAAATATATAAACGAGCTTGAAAACAATATACTGCTCTTTTATACCGGAACATCAAGGCTGTCTTCCAAAATAATCGCAAACCAGATAAAAAATGTAAA
This sequence comes from bacterium, assembly GCA_021794255.1. Next base: position 4,521 of record JAJYRF010000102.1, read on the forward strand.
CGACAAAAATAAAAAATCCATAGAAGCTATGCATAAGCTTAAAGAGCAGGCGATATTGATGAAAGAAGCCATCCTTAAAGGCAATCTAAACGAACTGGGGGAGATATTA
>JAJYRF010000031.1 GCA_021794255.1 bacterium
ATTTATTATTATTTTACAATAATTTTCGGATGATTGCAGTATTCTTGCCCATCCTAAATCCACCTATATGGGTTGTCTAAATTTATGGGTACATTATAATATTGATAAAAAAATATCTTCATATACCATAGAGGTTAATGACATTTTATCTAAAATAGGGAATCTAACGGGAAATTCTATTGAAATATTTACTGAATCAGCAAAAACAGGTTTTCAATTTCTTTCTGGAAGTATGAATATTGTTGGTCAAATTAACAAGGGTATTGATGGCGTTGTAAAAGACGAAGATACCGCAACCAAATGGAAAGATAAGTCAACAAAAATTGTAGGTGGGATAGGATTAGTCCTATCCGCCGGCTCCTTGATTGCCGGGGCAGTTTCAAGCATTAGTAATTACATAGACGAAAGAAAAAGACGCAAGGAATACTTAAAAGAAGTCGCCCTTATAAAACAAAAAATCAAAGAAGTTGCCAAAGAAAAAATTGTATCGGTCCAAGAATATAAAGCCGATATAAATAACCTCAATCCTAAGACAAAAGAAGCTTTAAAAGATCTTTGCAGTCAAGTTCAGCCCATTAGTAATTCAAACCGTAGGACTTTGGTGCAAGCAAATATAAAAAAGGTTGAGGATTTTTATTTAAAAATTTCCATTCTTTATATTCAACTTCATAAAACTGAATCTTTGTTAAAAGCTATCTTGACTGATAAATCAGATGATTTGAATATTCCATCTATAGGAGAATTCAAAGAGAACGTTTATCAAGGAATCCTTGACACATTTTATGAATTTTCTGAACCGGATAAATATATTAACGATAACTCTTGCTATTATATAAATGGTATAAGTGAAGGAACGCTTTTTGCTCTTTCAATTGAACAATATACTTCATCGCATAAAAAATGGGGTAATATTTTAAACAAACTCAAAATTATTTATTCAAAAGAGGCTTTTAGAACACATTCAATTTTTAGGCATTCCGATGAGGACAAAAAAAGAATTGCATATAACAATATTTATCTAAAAGATATCCCAAATGTTGATTCTGTTTATGAATTTAATAAGAATGAGCAATTCAGTAAAACACTTATCGAAAACATTAAAGCAATATTCCAGACTATTACCCCCCCTAAAAAATCTTATCGTAGAGATTTACTATTAAAATCGATAATTAATATATTAAAAGCTTATAAATCATTAATTGAGGCCTCAACATATTATGAAAAGCTTTCTTTAAATGCAATAACTAATAAAGATGTTCATATCCTTGACACATTTTATGAATTTTCTGAACCGGATAAATATATTAACGATAACTCTTGCTATTATATAAATGGTATAAGTGAAGGAACGCTTTTTGCTCTTTCAATTGAACAATATACTTCATCGCATAAAAAATGGGGTAATATTTTAAACAAACTCAAAATTATTTATTCAAAAGAGGCTTTTAGAACACATTCAATTTTTAGGCATTCCGATGAGGACAAAAAAAGAATTGCATATAACAATATTTATCTAAAAGATATCCCAAATGTTGATTCTGTTTATAAACAAATTATAAAGGAGAAACGAAAACGAACATTATATTTTTCACTTATATTATTAAGTATTACAAGTATATTTGGTTTGATTTTAATAAAAAAATATCAAAAGACCCCTCAAAAATCAATTTCTATTGAAAAAAATATTAATAATAATATCTCCTTAATACAAAACAATCAAGCTAAAACAAAAGAGAACAACCCTGTGGGACAAATATCCATTTTGCGAAATGGCCAAAAATTAACTAAAGTCGGAAATATATTCGAACTTGTTAAGCCATGGTATCAGGCTATTGTTAAGAATGGGAACAATACTTACAAATTGAAATTCATCCAGGGAACAAAATATAGTCAAAAAGATAAGATGTTAGAAACAGCTGAAGCTTATCCAGCATATATATCGGTTTTAATTTGGAAGCAAAATCGAAATAATCAATGGCAATTAATTGATAAAAGTCTTAATTTTATGAAAAGCGGTCAAGCAGGGGAAGCGTTTCCTATTTCTCCCCATTTTCTTGTTCTAAATGGCGATTATAGTAATATTTTTGATGAAAATATAACATTTATTTTTATACCAAATATAGGATGGAACCAAGGCTATACTACCAAAGATTATACCATTCTGACTTTCGATGGTAATTCAATTGATAAAAACGGCACTTTTACATATGCGTATGATGATAGCGGTGCGGTAGACCCTAAGTCTAAATTTTCACCTCAATTAATTAAATTCAAAGCCAAAATAAAGTTTGGTGCCAACAGCCATAATGGATTAAAAAATTTAATAGTAACATATAAGGGAATATTGCCTAAAAATATAAACAATAAAACTTATACGGTTAAATACAGATATAACGGACAGAAATATGTATCAGAGAATACCCCAATTAATGTATTAATACATTAATGCATTCTATGTCTATAATAGGTATTGCTTGCAGGCTAAATAAAGCCTGTTTACCAAACATGGTGACCAAGTTTTGAACAACTTTTACGGTTGCTATGTAATACAGAGTTTTAAATTTAAATATAATATTATATAAATTAGAAAAATGCGAATTTTATGAGAAAAATTATAAAAACAGTACTTTTAATAAGTTTTTTAGGGACGATATTATCCGGTTGCGCTTCCGGACCTACGCCGATGCAGGTCAGCTATGTAAAACGCACTGCCAGCGCACAGAGCAGCCTGAACCGTGTGGACGAACTGGCCATGGTTTTACTGATATCAGGGAAGATTACGAAAGCCGACGCAATGTCTGTTTATCAGCAGTCCAAAACAATCCGCCACAATTTGGATATAAACGCTTTTTATGTCTGGAAGCATGGAGCAAGTCCGTTATACGAATATGGATTAACCAGTTCCATACATCAGATAGAGAGCCTCAAAACGTTTATACATGTCCAGGGAGGATATGTCGTGGTAATCGGAAAACATTCAAATCACTCTTTATTTGTAGGGAAATAATTATTTTTATTTTCTGTCTAAATTTTAAATTTTGTAAAGGGGGTAAAAAATGGCGAATGAAATAATATTAACCTCTACGGAGGACGTTGAAAATTTATTGTATGATTATTCTAAGAATAAAAACATCCAAAATTCTTTGTCAAATGCTATAAAATTTCACCTTAAAATTTTCAACACTATCAATAACCCTCAGAATTCAGCTTCTATCGTTGATTATTTTATACAGAATTATGAGATAAGTCTTGACGATGTGCAAAATGAAAAGGAAAGAAAAGATTTATCGCGAATATTTTCAATACAAGTTAGGGGTTTTGTAAATCTAATCTATGCAAAATATTTAAAAGACGGATTACAAAGAGAAGAGAAAGCCCAAGAATTGATTATAGATACAATAAATAACTTAGTAGATATAGTACCTGAAATATTGTCTTATATTCCATTAGATTACAAAATAATGATTAAAAATTCAATTGATAATAAAACTATTTGGCAAAAATTTAAAAATATATTTATTAATATTTATAAACATATTTCTTATCAGAGCATTAAAGCCGCAGAAGAAGAAAAATTCATATCTACGCTTGAGATTATTTTTAACAAATTAAAAGATAATGATGATAGAATCGGTAAAAATCGTAGCATAAGCGATTTAATTAAGGAATATAAAAGTGAAATCATAAAATTTCGCCAAAATAATCTTATAATGGAGCATAATAATAAGATTGGTCATATTAAACGAAAAATATTTGATTTATTCAATGACTGGTTTGGCGGTCTTTTAATCGGAGGAACAATAAGCGGAATTATTTATTTATTTTCAAACCACATTCATAATTTTTTAAATATAACTCTTGCAAATAAGCCTGAAATATTTATAAAAATATTAATTTATATAGCTCTAGTCATAATTGTTCCAATTCAGTATATCGGAGGGATTCTATTTATAGTTTGCATGATATTTCCGGCAATACAGTTGGTAAGATTTTTAATTTATGAAACAGAATTGATATATTATAAAATAAAATTTAACTCATCTGAAAAAACTTATTTAAAAAAGCAGAATAATTTTTATGATGATATTATTTTAAAATTCAGATAAATTGGTAAATTATTAATTGCATGACTGATTTCAAAAAATTACTAACCGACCGCTACGACGTAATCCTCTCCAATACGAGTATGACAACCAAAAGGGCTTTCATAGTCGTTTTGCAAAGGGCTATGAAAGCGGACAAGAAGGTGATAAAGGTGTTAGATTTATTTATTCTCTTCAAACCCCTAATTCCGATGCCGTTTCGCTGGATATTAACAAAGAACAGGTTAAAAGGAAGTTCGGTAGGTAAAATATGCTATAATTAACTATTATGGAAAAGATAAACTATAAAAACAAAGACGAAATTCTTCAAATATTAAAACAGCATAAAGAAGAACTTTATAAAAAATAC
>JAJYRF010000068.1:0-3648 GCA_021794255.1 bacterium
CTATTACTATTATTAGCGATATTGTTATTAGTATTACTAGTATTATTAATATTATTCAATCCGCTATTACTATTATTAGCGATATTGTTATTAGTATTACTAGTATTATCAATATTATTCAATCCGCTATTACTATTATTAGCGATATTGTTATTAGTATTACTAGTATTATCAATATTATAAATATTTCCGCCTTTTAATTTTAATTTAGAATTTGATTTGAGTTTAAAATTAGATTGACTGCGATTTTTTATACCCATTTCCTGCCTTAAATAAAGAGCAAAAAGTATGCCGCATAATACCTGAGAAGTAAATGCTTTAGTAGAAGCAACGCCTATTTCCGGTCCGGCATGGGTATATATTACACCTTTGTTGGAAAGAGCCGTTATCTGTGAACCGGGAACATTACAAATTGATATAATTTTTGCTTTTCTATCTCTTATAATTTCTAATGCACTGTTTGTATCTGCAGTTTCACCGGATTGTGAAACGCCGACGACGATATCTGTTTTTTGAACCGGAAACCTTCCGTATCTGAATTCTGAACCGTAATCGACTATAACAGGTAAGCCGCAGAGATTTTCAATAACATTTTTGATAATTAGTGAAGCATAATAAGACGAACCGCAAGCAATAAAAATAACTCTATCGGCAGAAGCAATATCTTTTTTTGTAAGTCTTAGCCCTTCCAAAGCTATTTTGACATTTCCAAAACCGTTTAAATTTATATTATTTATATTATTATAATTGTTTATATTATTTATATTATTATAATTGTTTATATTATTTATATTATTTTGATTGCTTATATTATTTATATTGCTTGTATTGTTTATATGCGCAGAATTTTTTACGTCTACACTGTTAACGGTGTTTTCGCTATTTTGTCTATATGTTTTAATATCTTCAATATTATTTTTATCTGCTGCTCCGAAGCCGGCTCTTTTTGTATTTGTTTTCTTAAATAAAATTCTTGAATTAAAACCTTCAAGAATACTCGACGGCTGTTCAAAAATTTCCTTCTGCATAAAATGGGAAAAACCTGATTTAGCTGATTTAGATGCGTCCCATTTTATAGTATTAACTTCAATTTTTGATTTCTTGCCTTTAAAGTTTATTATGCCTAATTTCCCGTCATTATAATAAGCTATTTCTCCGTTTTTTAAATATATAACATCGTTTGAATACTCAAGTAATGCTGAAATATCGCTTGCAACAAATAAATTTTTGTCTTTTTTTGCAAGGACAAGCGGCGGACCAAATTTTACGGCAGCCATAGCCTTTTCTTTTGCGTATAAAACAGCTATCGCAAAAGAACCTTTTAATTCCAATGACGATTTCCTTACTGCTTCAAGAAAAGAATCCCCTTTTAAGATATAATCTTCAATTAAATGAGCAATAATCTCCGAATCGGTTTCGGTTTTAAATTTATGATTATTCTTTAGAAGTTTTTCTTTTAATTGCAGATAATTTTCTATTATACCGTTATGAACAATTGCGATATCTCCCGAACAATCCAGATGCGGATGCGCATTCTCGTCGCTTGGTTTACCGTGCGTAGCCCATCTTATATGCCCTATAGCAAGGTCAGATTGGATAGTCGTATTAGATTGGATAGTATCAGATTGAACCGTGTTAGATAAAATTGCATTAGATTGTATCATATTAGATAAGTTCTGATTTTTACATTGAATTTCCGCTATCTCAGTAAAAAGATTGATAAGCTTGCCTGACTTTTTAATATATTTTATCTTATTGTCGTTTAAATCAAAATATGCTATGCCTGAAGAATCATAGCCTCTGTATTCTAAATTTTTTAGCCCGCTAAGAACAACTGCAACGCCGCTTTCTTCGGGTATGTTTCCTGCAAAACCCATTATTCCGCACATATATTTTATTTATTTATAATAAATAATAAAAATTAATTTAATTATGTTTGTTTATATTTTTAAATTTCTTTAATTTTTTTAATCTTTTTAATGTCCAACCTTCTTTATTAATCTGGTCAGTTCTTGAAAGAGCAAGGCTGCCTTCCGGAACATTTTTAACAACGGTTGTGCCTGAAGCCACATAAGAATCTTTCTCAATAGTAACGGGAGCTATCAATTGAGAATCCGAACCTATAAAACAGTTATCTTTTATAATTGTCTTATGTTTATTGAAGCCGTCATAATTGCACGTGATAACGCCTGCGCCAATATTGACGTTATCTCCTATTTCGCTGTCTCCGATATAAGACAAATGCAATGCTTTAGAGTTTTCTCCTATAACTGAATTTTTAACTTCCACAAAATTTCCAATTTTAGCATTATTTTTTATATAAGTTTTAGGTCTTAATCTGGCAAAAGGTCCGATGTTTACTCCCTCTTCTACAATCACGTCTTCAAGAACCGAATAGCTTTTGATAATCGAATTTTTGCCTATGACAGAATTTTTAACTATTGCTCCGCATTCAATAACCACATTTTCTCCGATTTTTGAGCTGCCGGATAAAAAACATCCGGGGTACAGAGTCGCTTTTTCTGAAATCGCAACATTACTTCCTATATAGATATTGTCCGTTGAAATAAAATTAACATCTTGTTTTTCTATCAAATCGTTTATAATTCTTTTCTGCATTAAACCGCTGCATTGCATCAACTCTATTTTAGAATTTACTCCCGTAAGTTCATATTTGTTATAATCGTTTACTCCGATAAAACTTCGAACTTTTAAAGATTGGCTGTAAAATATTGAAATAATATCGGTTAAATAATATTCTTTTTTAGAATTATTATTATCAATAAAATTTATAAAATTTATAAAATGTTTTAACTTAACCGCATAAATAGCCGAATTGACTTCTTTTATATTTTGAAGAGCGTTATTATCCGGGTGTTTTGCTATTTCCTGCTGTTCAATAATACTTTTAACAAAATTTTTATCGTCTTTTAATATTCTTCCGTAAGAAAAAGGATTTTCGGTTTCAAAAGATAAAATGGTCAAATCATCGTCGGATTCATTATGAAATTTTATTAGTTTATGCAGCGTGTCTTTAGTTATTAAAGGCGTATCGCAAGGCAAAATTAATATATTTCCGGCACTGCCGCCATTTGTTATAGCCTCATAATTTATTATATCATTATTTATTATGTTATTATTATTTGTTATTTCATTACTTTTTGTGCTGCTATCTGTCTTGCCGTCATTTATTGCGCTATTATTTGTTTTTTTATTACTTATTGTATCATTATTATTATTATTCTTTGCGCTATATGCGCTATATGCGCTATATGCGCTGTTTTTGATATTGCTGTTATTTTTATTACTGTTATGTTTATTAATACTTTCAAGCAATTTAGCGGCTTGTTTAGCCGCATCGCCTGTTCCTAAATATTTATCCTGAACGGCAAAATCTATGGTTATTCCGCAATTTTTTAAAAAATGCTCATTCTGAATATAGTCTTTTATTTGTTCGCCTTTATGCCCTATGACTATTATTATTCTGTCTATTATGCTTACTGAATTATTATTATATTTATTATCTATTTTATCTTTATCTATTTTATCTTTATCTATTTTATCTTTATCTATTTTATCTTTATCTATTTTATCTTTATCTATTTTATCTTTATCTATTTTATCTTTATCTATTTTATCTTTATCTAT
>JAJYRF010000068.1:3658-19655 GCA_021794255.1 bacterium
TATCTATTTTATCTTTATCTATTTTATCTTTATCTATTTTATCTTTATCTATTTTATCTTTATCTATTTTATCTTTATCTATTTTATCTTTATCTATTTTATCTTTATCTATTTTATCTTTATCTATTTTATCTTTATCTATGCAGTAGCTATTATTTATATTATTTATATTATTTATATTATTTATATTATCTGCGTTAATCGTTATTTTATCGGACGGCAATGGCATTCCGCTATTGTTTATATTATTTATACCCGTTGAATCGTTTATTTTCAAAAGTTCGGATATAATATAATATATCATAGGCTTTTCTAAAATAGGCACTAAACCCTTAGGAGTATCGGAACGCATTCTTATACCTAAGCCTCCTGCAAGAATTACGGCAGTATAATTAGTTTTATTAGCCTCATTAATTGTATTCATTAAACATAGTCCCCCTTATCAACCACTTTTTCAAGCCCCGCCCGTGAGGGCGCGGGCGGTTGACATTTGATATATGATTATAATATATACATTAGTATATATTATAATATTGAGATATAGTTTTGTATAGTTAATATAATATATATTTTTAGGCTATAAGCCATATAAACGCATGCCGTTTATGGCGAAGCGGTCATCCAGAAAAATAAATTTCTAACGGTGACTTAAGGGTTTATTTGATTATGTCAAGAAATGTCTGCAATTTCTTTTTTATTTTATTTTATTTTATTTTATTTTATTTTATTTTATTTTATTTTATTTTATTTTATTTTAATTTATTTTATTTTATTTTATTTTAATTTATTTTAATTTAATTTAATTTATTTTAATTTAATTTAATTTTAATAGATTCCTCAAAATTAACAGCCTGATATACTTAATTTAATAAAATATAATTTTTACCTTCTGTGTCTGAAAACATCTAACATCGTAGAATAGCCGTAGGTGGTTTTTATAGGCATACCCAATGCGATAAATATCACTAAAAATGAAATAAACAAACCGCCTGCAAGAAAATACGGGTTCTTATTTTCAATAAAAATCAATGCCGAAGCAAGTCCGATAAAACCGCCTATTAATGCCATAATCAGCCTTCTTATAATATGTATTAAAAAATTTTCTAATCCGGAGATATTTTCAGGATGAATTTTAACTCTAAAATCTTCTTCATAAGCGGCATTCATAACCCTTTTAGTGTCTAAAACAAACTGCTTAACTTCGTTAAATACGCTTTTAATTATATTTACAGGAGAAATTTTTTTCCCTAAAGATGTATGGCTCAAATATTTCTTTGCAACGGGGACTATATCTTTTACAAGATTATATGTAGGGTCTATTGCAGTTCCTATTCCTTCAAGAACAGCCGCCGTTTTGAAAATATATACTAAATTTTGCGGAAGTTCAAAAGGAAAAGCATAAAAACTTTTCATAATCTCATTTATAATATCCTGAATTTTTCTATTTGATATATCTTTTCGGGATAATACTTTATATAGCTTTTCCGCAGCTTTTTCTAAAAGCTGTCTTGAAACTTCTTTATTTATAATTCCAAGCGCATAATAAGCGTCTATAATATCTGGAATATTTTGTTTAATTCCTGCAAGCACGGCTTTAATTAAATTTTCTTTTGTTTCTTCCGATACATGAATTACAAGACCAAAATCAAGAACTATTATTCTGCCTTTATCGTCAACTAATATATTGCCCGGATGCGGGTCGGCATGAATAACTCCTTTAATTAATGATTGATATAGATAAAATTCAATCAGCCTGTCTAAAACAACTTTCGGATTCAAATTATTTTTTTTAAGACTTTCTATGTCGTTAATTTTAACTCCTTCATAGAAATCCATCACAAGAATATTTTTTGAATTTAATTCAATATAAACATCTGGAATAATTATCCATTTTAAATCTTTTGAAAATTTTTGGAATTCCTTAACATTTTTTACTTCATGTAAAAGATCCATTTCTTCATAAATTGTAACTTCAAACTCTTTTAAAACAACAGAAATTGAAATTATAGATTTATTATCGGGGAAAAAAATTCTAATATAATTTAAAACATTTTTAAGAGTTAATATATCGCTGTTAACAATTTTTTCAATATCCGGTCTAATAACTTTTACGATAACCTGCTTACCTTTATAAACAGCTTTATAAACCTGTGCGACTGAAGCGGCTGCATAAGCTTTTTCATTAAATTCTTCAAAAATTTCTTTTATAGGTTTATTGCCAAAATCTTTTTCAATTATAGGTTTAATAAATTTAAAAGAAACAGGCGGAACTTCATCTTGCAGTGTAGCAAGCTGTGTTAAGTACTGCTCGGGCAAAAAATCGGCTCTTGTTGAAATAACCTGCGCTAATTTAATAAAAGTGGGTCCTAAAGAAGCTATCAGGGACGTAAGTCGCTTAGCAACCTTAGTGTGATATGCATCTGATAAATTTCTTCTTTTTCCAAATATTATAAATTTTTTTTGAGTAATAAGGGCATAAGAAATAAAAGGGAATACTTTAAAAAAAATGTATAAATTTCTTCTAATCAATATAAATTAACCTTTTAACGAATATTATTTATATATTTTATATATAAAATTATTTTCAGAACTGCAAATCTGAATTATTAAATTTTAGCATAAATCTTACGGACAATCTCTTTCTGAATTTAACTTTATTCTTCGAGCCTTTTGTTTTTTTGGCAAACTGCCGGTTGAGCTTCTTAAGTTTATTCTGCGCTCTTAGAAGGTATTTAGGATTATAGACCTTAATAGTCGTATGCTCATCTGTGCTTATCCCTGAAGTAATGGAAGCAAAAGACTTAATGCCCACGTCTATACCGGACATCCTGTTTGTTATGGACAGCGGCACAAACGTCTTTTTCACAAGCATGTTGACGTAATACCTGCCCGATTGATTTCTCGTTATGGTAATAGACTTAACGGTTTCGTTTACCCTTCTGTGAAATTTAATTTTAATACCCGATTTCAGTTTGGGGATGAATAGAATACTAGCCGTTATGGCGAAATGTTGCGGTATCGCTATGGAGTTTGAGCTTATTCTTTTTTTGAACTTAGGGAACTTCGCCCTATGCTGAAAGAAATTACGAAAGGCGGCGTCTAAGTTCTTCAGGCTTGCCTGCAAAGACTGAGAGTTTGCAACACGCAGAAACGGAAAGCCTTTTTTCAACAGAGGAATTATTTTTTTAGATTCATAATAATTAAACTTAATATTATGAACCTCATAGAGCTCAACGGCTCTTTCTAAGAAGAAATTATAGACGAACCTGCTGTAGCCGAGCTGGTTATCGAGAAATGCCGCCTGCTCTTTATTTGGGTAGAGCCTGAATTTGTAGGTATATTGTTTAATCATTTTTTCTGATCTTCGATATATTTTTTAATTACGTCTTCGGACAACGAACCTATTGTTTCTATATAAAAAGTTTGTCCTAAAGATATTTTAATATTATACCAGTATAATATTAAAATCAAAATAATTCAAATTTTTCTTTAGTTAGACTGTTAAATCTATTTTAGGATTATATTTCGTATTTATAGGGAAAAACAAATGGACTGGGTTATCGCTTCTGCAGCGTAAGCTATATATTATATTTCGTATTTATAGGGAAAAACAAAGCAAAATAATTATATTTTATATATTTTATATTTATATATTTTATATATTTTATATTTATATATTTTATATATTTTATATTTTATATTTTATATTTTATATTTTATATTTTATATTTTATATTTTATAAGAGCTTCTCTCCTTAAGGAGAGAAGCTTAATACATTCAAGGCAGTCAACTTTATGTGATTGAAAATATACAATTTAATTTACCTATAATCGCCGTAAAGCATATAATAAAGACTTTCTTCTACACTTGCATTGCCAGTTATATAAAGAAGGCTTTTAAAATATTTAAACACTTGCATTGCCAGTTATATAAAGAAGGCTTTTAAAATATTTAAACACTTGCATTGCCAGTTATATAAAGAAGGCTTTCTTCTACACTTGAAACTCCCATTATATTAAACTTTTCTATTAATATATTGACAACGTTCGGGGATAAAAATGCCGGCAATTTGTATCCGAGCCTGATATTTTTCACTCCGAGATATAATAGCGCAAGCAGAACCAGAACAGCTTTTTGCTCATACCATGCAATTTCGTAAAATATAGGCAAATCATTAATATCGCTTAAGTTTAAAGCTTCTTTAAGTTTTAAAGCCGTAACAACTAACGAATATGAATCGTTGCATTGCCCTGCATCAATAACCCTCGGAAGACCTTCTATTTCGCCCAATCCGAGCCTGTTATATCTGTATTTTGCGCACCCTGCCGTCAGTATAATAGAATCGTCAGGCAAACTTTTTGCTAAATTAGTGTAATAGCTTCTTTCTTTATCGTTTGAATCACACCCTGCCATAACGACAAAATTTTTAATTTTTCCAGCCTGCACTAAATTTATAATAGTCTCTGCCGAGCTGACTAAAGTATTTCGCGCAAAACCTGTATCAATTTCTCCTTTAATATTTTCAGGAGTATCTTCTGATTCAAGAGCCATTTTAATGACTTCCGAAAAATCATGATTATCTATATGATTAACACCCGGCATTGCTACCATATCTGTCGTAAATATACGATTTTTATATTTTTCTGTAGGTTTTTGTATGCAATTGGTAGTCATAACAATAGGTCCGCTAAAATTCTCAAATTCTCTCTGTTGTTCCCACCATGCTCCGCCGTAATTTCCGATAAAATTATTAAATTGTTTAAAGTACGGATATGAATGAGCGGGAAGCATTTCTCCGTGAGTATAGACATTGACGTCTTTCCCCTGTGTTTGCTTAAGCAATTTTTCAAGTTCAAATAAATCATGTCCGCTAATTAATATTGATTTTCCTTTTTTAGTTCCGTTTAAAACTTTTGTAGGAACAGGTTCTCCATAATGTGTCGTGTTTGCCTTATCTAACAGTTCCATAACTTTTACGCCGTTTTTGCCGCATTCAAAAACAAGATCAAGCAGAACATCGGCATTCAATTCTTCTTGATTTGCAAGATAGCTTAACGCTTTTACGATAAAATCATTCATTGAATTATCTACGTAATTTAAAACATAAGCGTGGTAAGCATAAGCTGCCATTCCTTTTAATCCGTAAATCAAAAGCTCGCTTAAGGAAACTAAATCATCTGAAGGATTTTTTATGCCGACAGATTCGGCTTTTTTATAATAAACATCTAAATTTCTGTTCAAAGGTTCCCAATTTGCGCTATCGGGGATAAAATCTACAAAATTTGAATTTCCATTTATGCTCAAGCCGTTATCTGTTTTGCTGTTATAGACACTGTTATTTTGCACATTATTTTTTTCTGCATTTTTGCGCTCTAAATTATTACTATGTGCGTCTGCGTTTGATAAATGTAATAAATTGTTATTATATTTATTTTTGTATTTATTTCTAATATCCAAAGATCTATTCATTAACATAATCATTTTCTCAGAATCAAAATTTACATTGGTTACGGTAGTAAATAATCCTTGAAGAAGAAAAAGGTAATCCTCATTGTCTATGTTTTCTCCTGCTGTTTTTGTTTTAGACATCCAAAAAGCAATACCTTTAAGATTATAAATTAATAAATCTTGCAAATCTGATACTTCCGGGGTTTTTCCGCATACTCCACTTTTAATGCAGCCTGTTGAATCTAAAGTTTCTTCACATTGAAAACAAAACATAATCATTATCTCCTTTTTTAATAATATTTATAATATTTAATTTAAGCTAATTAAACTAATTAATTTAAGCTAACTTAAGCAGATGAACTGTCGGATGCCTCCACCTTACGGCATAGAACTCTTAGTTTAGTCTGCCATAAAATCTAATCGATTTTATATCTTAAAGTTAAGCTAAATTAGTTATAATTAATCTCTTTAGTTTTTAGTTATAATTAATTCTGTCAGCTATAATTTTTACACTATAACAAAACTAACTTTATAACTATTTTAGTTAATTTTACTTAAATTAAATATGACTTAAATCACATTTGTAAATATTATTTTAAAAAAGAGATATCGCATAACATTTTTAATTTTTTTATAATATACTTTTATAATATATTTAATATTCATAATATTTAATAGATTTAATAGAAAAGAAAAAGGGGTCTGATTTTTTTAATAATATTTTAATAATATAGGTCTGATATAAGAAAAAGGGGTCTGATTTTTTTTCCGCCGAAGATGTTTATTAGATTACAACTTTTATGCGGAAAATTAATCTGACCCCTTTTTCTAAATAGCTAAATAACTATTTTAAATCATTATGATAATTTAGAGTAAGGGAATAAATAAATCTGACACCTTTATTTGCAATCAGGAGTAAGGGAATAAATAAATCTGACACCTTTATTTTTTTGAGGGAATAAATAAATCTGACACCTTTATTTTTCACCTCCTTTATTTTTTGTTGACACCTTTATTTGACACCTTTATTTTTTCCTTTATTTACACCTTTATTTTTAATAATATCTTCCTGTGGAAATTATGCTTACTGTATTTGAACTGGAATTTACTACAAAACAATAATGTCCGTCAGGCGAAATACTTACGGCATCAGGATAGCCGCCCACTTTTATAGTTCTCACCAATTTATCTTTTACAACATCAATAACGCTAAGGGTGGAACTCTGGGTATTTATAATATAAAGATATCTGCCGTCAGGCGTAATAGCTTCGGCAGTCGGACCCTTTCCTGTATAAATTGTCGCAACTTTGCCGAAAGGACGTGGGACATAATTTGAAGGCGGAGCGGTTATTGCCGGGCTGGCAGAGCTTGTATAACTGTTATTATTGTTAGGAGCTGTTACCGATGTTGCCGCAGAATTAACGGCAGAAGGAACTATTGGAGAAGGCGGAGCAACCGCGGCATATACTTTGACGGGTTTTTTTATTCTTATAAAAGCTGTGCTTGAAGCTGAAGTAATAGTCACTAAAGCAGCGGTTCCGTCAGGTGAAACTGCTACGGTAATCGGTCCGTTAGGAAGATTTATAGTTTTTATATGATTAAAATGAATAGCATTATAAATAGTTAAAGAATTATTTTGAAAATTAGTCGCAAAAAGCATCATACCATTAGGCGAAACTACGATAGAAGAAGGATCTGCCAAAGTTCTAAACTTTCTTACAAATGCAAAATTTTTCTGTTTATATACATAAATTGCGTTACCGTTTCCCGATGCAATATATATATAACGTTTAGGCGAAGATTTAGGGCTAAATGCAACGGAAGTAGGATTTTTACCTGTTTGTATTGTTCTGATAATGCTTAATGAAGATATATTTATAACCGAAAATGACGATTCATCGGCATTTGTCTCTATAACTATTTTTCCATTTGGAGAAACGGCAACACCTGAAGGGGATTTCCCTACGTTTATTCTTTTAATCACCGCATTTTTAACAGTATTAATAACATCTATTTGATTATCGCCGATATTTGAAACAAAAGCTAATTTTGAATCAGGGGTGAAAGCAACATTGACAGGACCTCCGCCGACATTTATATTTAGAGATTTAGTCAAAGTAGCCATATTTAACACACTGACATTTCCGGATTTAACATTGCAAACATAAGCGAACGTTAAAGAAGGGCTTATCGCTAAACCAGCGGGATGGGAACCAACTTTTATTGAAGCGACAACTCCTTTGGTTGCCATGCTTATCACGGAAACGCTATTGCTGTCTGAATTTGAAACTAAAGCATAATTAGAGTTTGAAGCAAAAGCAACACCATAAGGGAAACCACCTACGGGAATATTTCTTGTAAGATGCGGAGTTAAAAAGCCGTAAGATTTTGCGGCAGAAAAGGTTAAAAACAATGCAAATATAAAACCGAACAATATTCCAAAATATATTTTGGAAAAAATCTTAGCATTAGAAGTATTCAAAGAAATTAAGATACCAGAATTTTTTTTTGATTTAAAAAAATCAATATTTTTCACAAAATTATTCATAAAACAGCGCACCTCTATATTTATATTTATTAAAAATAATTAAATTATATTAAGAGTTTAAAATTAAAAATTAAAACAAAATTTAAATTATAAGTTAAAAGTTTAAAAGTTTTTTAAATTCATCTTCGTTAATAACTTTAAGACCTAATTTAACGGCTTTTGCATATTTTAACCCGGGTTCTTCGCCTACTACAATATAATCTAAACTTTTTTTAACAGTCTTTTCGGCAATAGCTCCTCTTTCTTTAATTATGCTTTCAGCCGAATCTCTCGTAAAATTTTTCAATGCACCCGTAAACAGAAAACTCTTTCCCGACAATAATGATGAACCGGCTTCTTGAACTGCTTTTTCAGAAACTATAGAATGCGGTTTTATTCCCGCTCTAAATAATTTGTCTATAACATCTAAATTTGATTTCAGTCTGAAAAAATTATAAATAGACTTGGCTATTTCCTCGCCTATCCCAAATTTGGAATTTAAATCTTCCGGTAAAGCATTTTTAATACCGTCAATATCTTTAAAATATTTTATAAGCAAAAAAGCAATATGCTCTCCTACATGTCTTATGCCAAGAGCAAATATAAATCTATCATAAACTATATTTTTAGATTTTTCAATAGAATTTAAAAGGTTTTCAATTGACTTTTTTCCGAACCCTTCCAATTTTTCAAGATTATCTTTTTCTAAATGCAGATAATAAATATCGGCTACCGTCTTTATCAATTTATTTTCAACAAATTTATCAACTATCATTTCCCCTAAACCTTCTATATCCATAGCTCTTTTTGAAGCAAAATGAACAATAGACGCTTTTATCTGGCATGGGCAGGCAAGTTCATTCATACATCTTATTGCCGCGCCGTCAATTACCGTTTTAGAGCCGCAGCATGGACAAATATCGGATATTTTATAATAATTAGAATCAAGATTAGAATAATCATTAATAGAATTAACTAAAAAATTAGCAGAATCATTAAAACTATCAGAGTTATAAGAGTCTGCCAAGTTAGCTCCGGCTTTTTTTAAGACTTTTACAACTTCGGGGATAACATCGCCAGAGCGTTCAACAAGCACGGTATCCCCTATATTAATATTTTTTTTTGCTATTTCGTCCTGATTATGTAATGTTGCCCTCTTAACTTCCACCCCGCCGATATTTACCTGATTTAAAATTGCAACGGGGGTTAGAACGCCTGTTCTTCCTACCGAAACTATAATGTCCTCAATAACCGTAGTAGCCTGCTTAGCAGAAAATTTATATGCAGAAGCCCACCTTGGAGTTTTGGACAGTTCGCCTAATTTTTCCTGAAGTTCAATATTATTAACCTTAATAACAATCCCGTCTATATCAAAAGGGAAAGACTCTCTTTTAGCGGCTATATCGTTATAATAATCTAACGCTTCATATATATTTTTGGCTATTTTAGTATTTTTATTTATGTTAAAACCCAATAATTTTAGTTTATGCATAAGTTCAAATTGTGTAGAAAATTTTAGTTCTCCTGAATATTCGCCTATTCCGTATGCAAACATTACTAGATTTCTTCCTGCGGTTATTTTTGAATCTAATTGCCTGATGCTTCCCGATGCCGCATTTCTTGGATTTGCAAATAACGGCAGATTATCTTTAAGTCTTTGTTTATTAAGTTTTTTAAAACCTTCTTTGTCCATTAAAACTTCACCCCTGACTTCAAGATATTTTATTGGACTACCGTCTGTTTTTTTTGGGTTTGCCGCGTTAATATTATACGTCTCTATTAACCTGAGAGGTATAGTTCTTATTGTTTTAAGGTTTTCAGTAACATCTTCCCCCGTTATACCGTCGCCTCTTGTCGAACCGACGGTAAATAAACCGTCTTCATATATGAGTTCTATTGCAAGTCCGTCAAATTTTAATTCACATTCATATTCGATGTCTTTATCGGCTGAAAAATTAAGAAATCTTTTAATCTTTCGGTCAAATTCAATGACATCTTCTTTTGAATAAGTATTGTCTAATGAAAGCATAGGAATACGGTGGATTATTTGAGAAAATTTATCAATAGGCTTGCCGCCTACTCTTTTAGTAGGAGAGTCCAGTCTTGCATATTCAGGATATTTTTCTTCCAGGGCAGATAATTCTTTTAAAAGTTTATCAAATTCAAAATCAGATATTACAGGGTCTTCTAAAACATAGTACAGGTAATTATGATAATTAATTTCATCTGTTAAACTGTCAATTCTTTTTTTTATATCCATATAAATAAATAATAATAATAATAATAATGTAAATTAATAAATAATGTAATTTTTTTACTCTTTAATATAGATTATTCGCTCTCGTCTAAAGAACGGAGGAATAGAAATTTATTAGTTATATATATAAGGTATTATAATTTTATTTAATATTAAATAAATATCGGAAAATAACGCAATATTGTTATGTTGATGTAATTTAACTGCTGTATAAAGCGTTATAAACATAATAATTTCTTAAAACCATTTTAACATAATTTCTGGTTTGATTAAACGGTATGGATTCAATAAAAAGCAATTTATTTTCATTGTTTAAAATATTATTTTTCCAATATCTTACCGCTCCAGGACCGGCATTATAAGATGCTATTGCAAGATATTTCTTTTTTCCAAATTCATTTAAAAGAGAACTTATGTAATAAGAACCGAATTTTATATTTAAACTGCTATTATATAAATAATGCGGGCTAAAATAAGCGCATCCTACTTTATTTGCAATATAATAACCTGTAGGAGACATAATTTGCATAAGACCTATTGCGCCGGCACCAGATGAACACACGGGGTCAAATAAACTTTCCTGCCTCATAATAGAATATATAAGATTTAAGGGAACATTATATTTTTCCGCATATTTTTTTGTATAATCATAAAAAGGTCTGGGATATAAGAAATCTAAAAATTGCCTGCTTAAAAATTTGTTATTAATTAAGAAACTGCTTAAAGAAGCCGCATCTTTGTAATCTTTATATTTATTAAAAAGATTCACAAGTTTTATTAGAAAATATTTATTTTCTTTAATTTTATGAATTTCTAAAATCTTATTCAGTTCGTAACCTGCAAGAGTAAAAATTTTTAATTTTAAAAAAGTTTTTAAAAGCATATAAATACGGATATTTATATTAATTGAAAACTTATCAGTAATACTATTGACATCGTCAGCGGTACTTTTTAATTTTAAATAGTGAGAGCCTGCCTTTTCAAAATTTATAGCAGTATTATGCCCAAGCTCAAATGCCGACATAACTCCATAATAAGACAACGGCGCAATCGCATTTGCCATTTTAAAATAAAAAGCCGCATATTTAATCAAATTTAATTTTTTTAAATCAATAGCATACCAGAAAAGATATTTTGGATAATTTGGCGATTTCCCCGATGTTATTTTAATTAATTTAAGCAAATTTTTTCTTGCTTGATAGAGTTCATTTCCTTTAAGATTGTTTAATACTTCATGCCATAATGTATTTTGATATATAATTGATTCTTTTTTATTTAAATATCCATAGTTATGAAATATTTTATTTAAAATTTTAATAGTTTCGGCATTATTTCCTGTCAAATAAAAATAATAAGCTTTAAGGTATGATATTAGTTTAATATATTTATGATATTTATGATATTTTTTGGTTGGTTCTTTTTCTCTGTTTAAATTTTCTTTTTTTAAATCTGATTTAAATAATGTTAATTGATTGATAAACTGAGGGTTTTTAAGTTTCAGCATATCTTTAAGCCTAATTATTTCAGCTTTGTTTCCTTTAATTCCGGCAATAGTTTTATAAGATTCGGCATAATAAGAATCATAATATAGATTTAAAGCGCGTTTGAGCTTCTGATTTTGAGTCAAATTGAATTTACCGGATATTTTAAAACTTTTAATTTTCGGCGATAAATTAACAATATGATGAATTTTATAATAATAAGGGTAATTTATATAAATTTTAGCAAGATATAATTTTGCCTCTTTATATTTATATTTGAGTAAATAAATATTTGCTATTTTTTTATAGCTATACGGTTTTATAAGGTTATTTCTGGTAATATACAGCAAATGCTTGAAATTATTAAGAGCGCCGTTATAATCGCCTATTTTATATTGAGCCGCAGCAAGATAAAATACAGCATTTTTATAGAAAATAAAATGCGGGTAATATTGAGCTAATTTGGAAAGAACAAAATTTGCTTTATAATAACTGCGGGTTTTTATGAAACATAAGCCCTGATAATACAGCGAATAGTCATAAAGAAACTTGCCTCGTTTAACCGTATAAAGCCAGAAAAGACCTGCGGCTTTTTTATAGTTTCCCGCTTTATAAAATTTATACCCTTCTTTAAAATAATTTAAATAACGAGGTTTATAATTTGTTTTATCAATATTACTATCAGCATTAATATGTCTGTACTTTTTTTGCTTAGTAATATTTATAAGTGCAGATGTATCTCTTTTAGATTTAATTTTGCCGACAGAACTTAATTTATTATTTTGTTTAATAATTTCGGCAAGCTTATAGTTATATTTTGCAAGTTTTGTTCGGTTTATAGGATAAGACATCGCGTTTCTAATAAAAAATGCAGGGGGGAGAAAATGTGCAAAACTTACAATAACAATAATAAGAAGAAAAGCAACACTATCTTTAATAACTTTAATAACAATGCTATTTTTAATATTAATCTTATATTTAAAAGATTTAAAATTCAAAATCATAATAACCTGAAAAAACTTCATTTGCCGGTCCTGTCATTGATACAGATTTATTTATATCCCCGGTTATTTGCAATACTCCGCCACGCAAAATAACATTTAAAGAATCTATATTATTGTTAACTGTCTTTTTTATAATACTGTAAACTCCGCATGCCCCTGTTCCGCATGCAAAAGTCTCACCCGAACCGCGCTCCCATGTTCTTACTTTAACATAATTATCTGAAATAATCTGGGTAAATTCAACATTTATTTTTTTAGGAAATAAAGGATTATTTTCTATAAGAGGTCCATAAAAACCTACATTAAAGTTATCGACGTCATTGACAAATATTACACAATGCGGATTTCCCATAGACACGCAATTAATTTTAAATTCAATGTCTCCTGCCTTTATAGGTTCATTTATTATTTCAGATTTATTAATGTTTACGGGAATTTTATAGCCTTCAAACTCAGGCTTTCCCATTTCAACCGCGGCATATTTTACAAAACCGCCGCTATTATTATTAAGGTTAGCGACATTAATAAGAACAATTTTTTTGCCTTCGCATTCGCCCCCGCTATTACTTATGTTGGCATCGGCATCGCTGCCTGTACCGATGCCGGTACTATTTCCGTAAAGAGTATCACCTAAACTTTCGGCATTAATACTGCCTTTAAGACTAATTTTATCGTCTGCAAAAACCTGAATAGTTTTAATTCCTGCAAGAGTATTTATTTTTACAGGATTTTTAGACGTAAGCTTATGGTCGTAAACATATTTTGCAAAACATCTTATACCGTTTCCGCACATCTCGCCTTCTGAACCGTCGGCATTAAACATTCGCATTCTAAAATCGGCATCCTTAGAATTAATATCATAAGGAAGTATTACGATTACGCCGTCGGAACCGACTCCAAAATGTCTATCGCTGATTTTTACAGCCAATTCTCTGTAAAAATTTGTATCATTAATCAAATTTTCGGGCAAATCATTAATAGCATCTATATAAATATAATCGTTACCCGCACCCTCAAGTTTTGTAAATTTAATTTTCATAAATATTTTAATTGTATGTTATAAACATATCTTATAAACTTTTATATTTTTTTAAATAAATTGTTATTATTGCTTTAATTGTTATAATTGATAATTTGATAATTGTTGCTTGACTATTGAGTATTTGATTTATTTTTATTTTTCAATATCTTTTTTAAAGAAATATTGCCTTGCGTCGTAAAACTATGAGCTATGACAATATTATGCCTAAAAGTAATATTTAATTTTTCCGTCAATTTTCTTGTTGCCGAAGTAAGTATTTCATCGCCAAGATGCATATATTTTTTATACCTGAATCTATATTTATAAGTTTCTACGGCAGGCTTCAAAATATTTCTTTTAATAGATGTGGGCGGACCGTACATCTGAAGAATTTGTTTTTTAGTCGTTACTCCGTTAATTATTTTATTTACGGAAGAAGACATAATAGGCTTGCCCTCTACATTGCGTGTGGTAGCGCATCCCGAAAGCGCAAGCGCCGAAATCATCATAATAGAAAATAGTATCAGTATTTTTTTATACATTTTTAGTTCCTTATATTATATTATATTATAGAGTTCTTAATAATAATATTTAACACACTTAGCGCTTAACTCAACTTCACAATAATTAACAGCAAATTATTTAAGTAACCTATTGATATTGCTATATTTATGAGTTTACTTATAAAATCGCTGCATACTTTCATTGCATGGTAACATTTAAGTAATTCATTAACAATGTATTTATCTAATTTTGTATAAAATCGCTGCATACTTTCATTGCATGGTAACCTATTGATATTGCTATATTTATGAGGCAACACCAATTTTTATGGGCATTATAAAATAAAAATAACAATATGAAATGAACAATTTATAATTTTAATAATACAAGCGGCGAAACTGGGTTAATATCTCGCTAATTTTTATATTACACTTTATATTACGCTTTACTTTATAAATTATATATTATTTTATCTTTTGATTCAATCATAACTTATTTCCATAATCCTGCAATAGAATTTTATATTATGGCTTATAGCCGTCGGTATTTGGACGGCTTATCCAGAGTTTTTAAAATATTGCTGTATATTTAATAATTTCTATTACAGGATTATGGTATTTATTGTTTTATTTTCTTAATCTTGGGTCTACTACGGCATAAGCAACATCGGCTATTAAATTCCCAAGCAAAGTAAGAACCGCGCCTATAACCAAAATACCCATTATAGTAGGATAATCGCGTGCTAATACGCTTTGATAAAAAAGTCTGCCCATACCGTTTATATCAAAAATTGTCTCTATAATAACGCTTCCCCCGATAAGACCCGGAACACTTAAACCTAAAATAGTTATAAAAGGTATTAATGCGTTTTTTAAAGCATGCTTATATATAACAATATATTCCTTAAGCCCTTTAGCTCTTGCCGTAGTAATATATTCGCTTTTATAAACCTCAAGCATATTGCCCCTTAAATAGCGCGACAGCCCTGCAATACCGCCAAAACCTGCAACAAAAACAGGCATTACAAGATGCTTGGATATATTTATAATTTTTCCGGCAGGAGATAAAAATCTGTAATTTAACGAAGTAATTCCTCCTATAGGCAACCAATGCAAATTAATTCCGAAAAAGATAATAAGCAAAAGAGCTACCCAGAATGACGGGGCGGCAAAACCAATAAAAACAATAACGGTTGATATTTTATCAAACATTGAGTTTTGTTTTACTGCCGAAATAACGCCGATCGGAATTGAAAAGATGAAAATAAAAATAATAGCAAGCGAATTTATCAAGATAGTTATGCCGATTGTTCTTGATATCTCCGTAATAACCGGTTCATGGTCTGCCGTAAAAGACCTTCCAAAATTAAGCGTGGTTATTCGTTCAATCCAGTTTATATATTGTGATATTAAAGGTTTATTTAAACCGTACAGTTTCTCAAGCTGAAGTCTGGAACCCATTGACACTTTTGGATTCAATCCAAGCTGTTCCGTCAGAGGATTACCCGGAGCGAGATGGATAACAAAAAAAGATATTAAAGTTATACCTATTAAAATAGGCGCCATAAACATTATTCTTTTAAATATATAATAAACCATTTATTTTGTTAATTATTAATATAAAAAAATTAACTTATCTATTTATTTTTATTTGTTTAATTTAATTATTTATTAACTTATCTATTTATTTTTATTTGTTTAATTTAATTATTTATTAACTTATCTATTTATTTTTATTTGTTTAATTTAATTAT
>JAJYRF010000010.1 GCA_021794255.1 bacterium
GGAATGGTTTACTATTCTGCCTACCGTATTGAAGAGTAGGAATCTTAAAGATTTAAGGTTTCTATTTATTCCGGTTATTAAACTAAAGTGTTTTATTATAATGAACCCATAAATCTGAACAGAATTTTTTAATTTCTTATTCCGTATTCTCCAAAATCTGTTAGAATTAAAGAATAATAAAAACAAAAAATTTGTCTTGAATATATGGAGCAGTTCATACTTCATACCCAGATCTTTTTACTCTGACCGTATAATTTCGATCACCCAATACTTTTCTGAAATATCGATAAATAAACTACTCCTCAAATTCAGTCTCATACCCTTCTATGTTGACTATCTTTTATATATACAAAAGATTGTGGAGCTTGTTTTATATCAAAAAAATCCAAATCTAAATAATTAGAATACCTTGTCGGATTTTTTATTTTGATCGCATGTCCTATATCTTTCCCCGCAAAGTAATTATCATAAAACTCTTTATTAATTCCTGAGAAATTCATTGTTATATTCCATAATTTGCTCAGTTCGATAGATAAAATATTTTCTATTTCAAATTCACCGATAACTTTCTTTACCGGTTTAGAAGCGTAGATAATAACTTTTTTTACATACGGAGATTTAAATAAAGACTTTCTAAACTCATATTTTTTAATACCTAAAAGAATCTTTTCTGCATACTCAGGTTTGATTGATAATAAAACTTTCATCTGACATTGACCCCCTTAAAATAGTTTCAAATTGAGTAAAGTTTATTTGTTCAAAGCCTCTCGGAGCATTAGTTATTACGCGATTTTCTTTTAATGTTTTTAAATTTAGCCTCTTAGGTAAAGAATATAGGTATAAAAAATTAACAATAAAAGGACTATTTCTGGAGTTAAAATTCCAAAATTCTTTGAGTTTATAGTCCGAAAAAACGCTTCTTTTGCGACATAAATTAATAAATTCTGTTACGTTTGGTATATTATCAATTTTACTCTCAACAATTCCAATAGTTGTTACTACACTCGTATAATATGCCGGACGCCCCGGCTCTCTTGTACGATAAAACACAATAATATCACCGGAATGCAAATCCCGATCCACAGATCTGGATATATAAACTTTCTGAATAGCGTTTCTATGAGGAGCATTTTCAATAAAATCTTTCGGCGACTCGGTATTTAAAATGGAATCTGGCAATAATTCCGTGTGATATTCCGGATAAATAGGAACTATAAAAAAGCGCCTACCATCATTTAACGAAATAAAAGGGAATGTTTCTTTCGGTTTTTGTTTATCTGGTACTGGATGAAAATTCTTAATATAGACTTTTTCGTTTCCATATTGATTTATCTTTTCTCCATAATCTTTAAATCCCCAGTCTGAAAGCAACCCTATAAGGCGAATATGCTCATCTCTTTTATCAAAAATAGTAACATATATTTCATCTACCTTATTTTTAAAAGCATTATCGAAAACTATCTTAAGAAATCGTTCTCCAAGTCTAAACCCATTCGAAATGACCTTAAATGTTCCTATTTTTAACCTAGTTTTAGGAGCAAATAGGGGTTTGATATTGCTATAATTTTCTTCAGTGGTTTCTTTTTTAATATAAAGAAAAGCGAGCACCTCTTCGTTTTCCGATAAACATATATAAACTTCTTCATTTGCTTTTTTATTAAACCAGATTTCGAAACATGGATAATCTTCCTTAAAAGAATCAAAAAAGGGATCGTCGAGATTTACATCGCCAAAATATATCTTTTTTACTGACAGGACTTTATATTCTGAAAGTCCGGGATTTTCTGTTGTTACTTTCTCAAGAAAACCATCAATAGTAAAGATTCTATCTATTATTCTAAGTTCATTAGCTTTTTCATGTATTTTTCTGTCTTCGGTTATTAAATAATCTACCCGCTTGTTATATAACTCTTTTATTAGCGAAGTATCAATTTTATCGTTCTCATTTTTATCAAATTTTTTTCTTATTTCGATAATTTCGGGAGTTTCTCTAGCCTCTGTCTTCAAAATATTATAATTCTTTAATTTTGCCTCGAATGTTTTTACAACATTTTTATCGATATGTTTTCTAATTTCGGACAAGGAAGATGGATGAATCCATTTTTCATAATGTAATTTGTCTAACCAGTTAAATAGTATACCGATTTCATTATTTACAATTTTATTCGCTTCCCTGTGTATAAGTATATTGGTATCCAACAAGACTTTCATAATACCTTTATCCTCCCTCAAATAAAATTGGATATAAATTTTGAAATTATTTTATTATCAAAAAATGGATTTGCTTTTAGGTAAGGAATTTTTAAATATTCCGATATATATTTTGCATAATTCGTTTCTTCATCTTGAAAACGCGATAATAAGTTAATATCGTATAATAACTTATCTCTATCACCGAGCCGCTTAAAAATATTTAAAGGATCATCAAATAAGACTATTATTCCAACAAGATACATTGATTTATATGTTGAGATAGGTATTTGTTCGATGCGTCCATTTGCATTTAAAAGACAAAAATGTCCGTCAATAATATAATTTTTCCCAGTTTCTAAATATTTATTTATTGAAACAATTAAGGCATCTTGGTTCTCTTGGATATTTCTAACTAATTTATTTGATGTTAGATTATTTTCATTAATTTTGGCGATCAATTTACTGGCCGAACGATGCTCTATGTTAAATTGAGAGCATAAAGAATTACATAGCGTTGTTTTACCTACGCCATGAATTCCCCCTATAAATATAATTCTTGGTCGAATACCAGAATTTTTTTCAAACATAAAATAATTTAATAGTTATACATCAATGTTTAAAATATATTTAATTATTTAAGGTCTTCAAGTTCTTTCAAAAGACTTTGTATCCCGTCAATAATGCAATTTATCTTTATTTTTCTATCAATATTTTCACCAACCTTTGAAAGCCTTTTTTGTAATTCCACAAATCCACCGGCCATTAATATTTCATTTATGCTTTCGTGATGCCTGCCATGCTTGTCAAGATAATCCTTTATACCGTCATATAGTAACACGGGGAAACGAGCTGGATAAGAAATTATTATTTTTCGATTCCTTTCCTTAGATTTAGTGGTACCTTCAGGAAATGTTTCCGAAGTATTAACAAGAGTTGATTCTTTTATTTTTTTTTTAGATTTTTTGATTACCATTATAACATTATAAATTTAATAGTATACTAAACAATATCATATGATATCATATATGATATCATATTTATAAATTAATTTTATTGACAATATTTTATCCTGTTTATATTAAATCGGTGCATTAAAAAAAATCTTAAATTTATTTATAAATACAAAAACATATTTAATTATTTTTGTGATATCATATATGATATCATATTGTATTATATATTTCAAGTTGTTTGTCGAGATTTAACCCCTTTATGCAAATAAATTTGACCAAAAAAAGTTTACAGAGAATATTTCGATAAAGCGGCATGAAGGGGGTTAAATGCGTTGGCACATCCCCTGACCCACTGAAAGACCATATAAATAAATAGGAATAAGAAAACTAAAAAAACGTCTTGACAATGGGTGCGGCGTAATCTTCTGCGGTAATTTTCCTTATCCCAAATCCAGATTTAGAAAATAAAATCCTGACCCTTATTTTTTTCATTTTAAAACGAAATATTTTTCAAATTATACACCGTGATTAATCGATTCATAAAAAATATTCAGATTAGGTGGATTATTGGCATCATCTTTTAATGTATTAATTAAGCCTATTATATTTCTATTTGCCTTCTTATCCAAAATTAATAAAAATAAAGATTTATTTTCCATTCCTTGAATTTCTTTTAATCTTCCAATATCTTTCCTTATATCCTCAATAAGGGCATTATCAGCACATCCATTTATTCTTCTGCGCAATTTAATTTCTATAATTGCAAAATAATTTTCAAAATTAAATCCTTTACTATAAATATCATCACTTGTTTTTAAATTAGAAACATCTAATATCGCAATATCCGTTCTGTAATTCATCCATTCTTGATTAAAATTAGCCCCCTGATACCAGCGAACTTCGCTATGTAAAGATATAGATTTTGAGTTATCGTATGTATTTTCTGTATTACTAAATATTTTAATTTTCATAAGCTGATTAAATAAATGGCATCTCACATCATCTTCGGTTAAATATTTGTCAGGATATTTTTTAAAATCCTTAGTTGCGCCTTGAATTACGTTCAAAATCTTATTTTTTATTTTTAGCGAATTTTTAAATTTATCCTTAAAAAGACATAAAAAATTTTCAATTTGATAGTATTCCATTTCACGAAATAATTCAAGACAGGGTAAATCATTTCTTTCTA
>JAJYRF010000072.1 GCA_021794255.1 bacterium
TATTTAAAATCTTTTTTATTTTATTTTATTTTATTTTAAAGGTTTTATAGTTTAATTTTATGGATATTTGATGAAAATACTGATTACAGGCGGAGCGGGATTTATCGGCAGTCAAGTTGCCGATATGCTTATTGCAAAAAAACATGATGTTATTATTATTGATAATCTTTCAAGCGGTTATGAATATAATGTTAATCACGAAGCAAAGTTAATAAAAGCAGATATTACCGATTTTGTAATAGTTGAAAAAATATTTACGGAAGAAAAACCGGAAATAATATATCATTTCGCAGCGCAGATCGATGTCAGAAAATCAGTTTCCGATCCTATATTTGACGCAAAAACGAATATTATGGCAACTTTAAATTTAATTAAACTTTCCAATGATTTTAAAGTCAAAAAATTTATATTTTCATCAACAGGAGGCGCTATTTATGGAGATACCGACGATAGACCGACAAAAGAAAATCACTCAGAATGGCCGCTATCTCCTTATGGAATTGCAAAACTTGCAACCGATAAATTTTTAAATTACTATTTTGAAATTTTTGGGCTCAAATATGTATCTTTGCGTTATGGCAATGTGTACGGTCCAAGGCAAAATCCTCATGGAGAAGCAGGGGTTATAGCTATATTTTTAAATAAGATGCTTAATAATGAACAGCCGATTATTAACGGAGACGGCAAACAAACCCGTGATTATGTTTATATAGAAGATGTCGTGAATTCAAATATTATTGCTTTAGAAAACTTTGATAAAGTCGGAATATATAATGTTGGAACATCATTGGAAATTAGCGTAAATGATTTATTTAAAGAAATTAACAGAAATTTTGACAATAAATTTAAAGAAATACATGGTTCTGCCAAGCTCGGGGAACAAAAAACAAGCTGTTTAAGCTATGAAAAGATTGAAAAAGATATGGGCTTTAAGCCAAAAACCAATTTTAGCGAAGGTATTAAAAAAACATACGAGTGGTTTAAGAAAACAAATAATAAATAAATACGACAAACAATTTTATAATATAAACAATAATCATAATAATTTGTAATAATGACTGCATATGAATTTAGATGAACGAAAAACAATTTCTCTCTTGAGTTTATCCCATTTTTTTTTGCCATGTTACAATACTTACATTCCCCGCAATTTTAATTCTTTTAAGGGTATTTTCTGTTTTAGTTTTAATATCGGGAATATTCATTTTAATTTCAGGTTTTACGGGAGGTTTAATTTTATTTCTTTCTATATTGCTCTTTGCTGCATTTGATTTTTCTATAAATCCTATATCAAACCTTTTAATAAGTAGAAATGCTAAAGAATATTACAGGTCCACCGCTTACGGGATATTTTTTTCGCAGGATTTGGCATTGGCTCTATAGCTGCGCCTATAGGCGGGTTTATAGCCAGTAGTTTTAAATTAAGCGATACTTTCATATTTTATGGAATTATCGCATTGATTTCATTTGTTATATCTATTGCCATTACTAATTATAATGTTGATGAAGCCGAAACGAGTTAAATAAATATATTTTTATGATATAATTTTAATAAATAATTATTATTATTATAAAATAAAATATTATGCATGGAAGCCACTATATAGTAATTACGGCAATAATTTTACTTTCCATTGCCTCTATCGGAGGAATTTTAACAAATTATTTGAAAATTCCTTATGCTTCAATGCTTGTATTAATAGGTCTTGTCGTAGGCATTTTTCATATTTTTCCATATTTAAAAATAACGCCTTCTTTAATATATTATGTATTTCTTCCTATTATTATTTTTGAAGGGGCTGTTAATATTAAAATTGGTCCTTTAATAGCTAATGCTCTGCCTATAAGTATATTATCTATATTCGGAACTATTTTTTCCGCAATTTTTATAGGCGTTTTATTTCATTTTATTTTAGATTTTCCGTTAAAACAATCTTTAATTTTCGGCGCTATTATAACCCCTACCGACCCTATTTCAATACTTGCTTTATTGAACAATAGAATAACAAAAAAACAAAATTATAATAATTACAACAATAATAATAACGATGCTAAATATATTAAAAATATAGATAATAATATAAGTGAAAATATAAGTGAAAAAAAACAAAATTATAATAATTATAATACCGATATTAATAAAAATTATGCGGTCGGTTATAATGGCGACAATAGCTTTGGCGAGGGCATTAAAACAGTTTTAGAAGGCGAAAGTTTATTTAATGACGGAATAAGCCTTGTTTTATTCGGAGTTTTTTTAGATTTAAACTTGCACAATGTAGGATTAATTTTTTTAAAAGGGGATATTTTAAATATTTTTAAATATATTTTTGGAATAATCGGAGCTTCAACATTGCAGTTTTTGTATGAAGCATTAGGAGGTTCTATATTGGGAGTTTTACTCGGTTATTTAGTATCGTTTATATTGTCTCTTACAGTGGATTATTTAACCGAAATTATGATATCTCTTCTTTTAGCTTATGTATCTTTAATAATAGCATATTATTTAAACATGTCTTTTATTATGGCGATTATATTTGGCGGAATAGTTCTTGTAAATTATGGGTTTAAGAAAAAAGTCTCAAATCATACATTGGAAGTTTTCCCTATTGTTATTAAATATATAACTTTTGTAATAAATTCTATTTTATTTTTAATCATAGGAATAGAAATGAATTTGTTTAAAATTTTAAATTTGTGGATTATTTCTATATTTATTATAATAATTGTAATATTATCGCGATTCATTGCGATATATTTGTTTTCGTCTGTGATAAACAAAATTCAAAATAAGTTTAAAATATTTTCAAAAAGTATAAAATTAAATAAACGGTATAAAAGATTTCTTGTTTTTGGCGGTTTGAGAGGGGCATTGCCGATTGCTATGGCATTATCTTTACCTTTAAATTTATATATGAGATCCACGATAATTACTTATGTTTTTATTACTGTTCTTTTTTCTCTAACAGTACAAGCAATAGTATTTGATATTTTTTCAAAAAAAGCGTTAAAAGAGTAAGTCATTATAGACAAACATATGCGTAGAATATAAATTAACTTTATAATAAAAATAAAGTAAAATAATTAGGAGAAATAAGTCTAAGGCATTATTTAATATTTAATTTAATTTTTTGAGACAAACAAATTATGAAAGATACGAAAACTTTTGAAACAGCTGGATTTCTTTTAAATAAACTTCATTTGATACAAGATGAACAAGGTTATATAGATGAAAAATCTATAGAATTAATTGCAGATGAATTAAATATGTCAAAAGCTGAAATATATGGCACTGCGACATATTATAAGGATTTTAAGATAAAAAATTTAACCCCTGATAACAATTTTATCAATCATAATCATAATAATAATCATAATATCCTTAGTTCCAATATTTCTGACTACAATATTTCTAATTTTGATGTACGCAATATTAGCAGCGCAAATAATTCAGTTGCAGCTGAAAATCGCAAATTAAATAATTTAAATAATAATAATATATATGTAATAAATAAATCTTTAAACTTAAATTCAATTAAAATTAAATCGGATTTTGTTTTTAAAAGAATCGGCAAAATCAATCCGGATTCTTTAGATGATTACAAAAATCAAGGCGGATTTAAAGCAATAGAAAATGTTTTATATTTAATTAAAAATAGCAATGTGATAAACGATACAAATGATATAAACGCCGTAGATGATATAAACGGTGTAATAAATAATACAATAAATAATGCAAATTATACAATTGATGCAAATGATGCCAATAATAATAATAAAAACAATAAAAACGATAAAAATATTATTATTAATATTTTAAAAAAATCTGGATTGAGAGGCAGAGGCGGAGCAGGTTTTCCTGTAGGCATAAAATGGGAAACAGTTTTTAACACCCGAAGTATAGATAAATATGTCGTATGTAATGCAGATGAAGGGGATATGGGTGCTTTTATAGATAAATTGGTTATGGAAAATGACCCTTTTATGCTGATAGAGGGTATAATTATTGCAGCAGTTGCTGTAGGAGCTAAACAAGGTTTTATTTATGTCAGGTCTGATTATCAAAATGGAATAGAAAGATTAAAAAATGCAATAAATTTATGTTATCAGGCAGGTTATCTCGGAAATAATATATTTAATTCAGATAATATTTTTGATTTAAAGGTAATAGCGGCAGGCGGGAATTATGTTTGCGGAGAAGAAACCGCTCTTTTAGAAAGCATTGAGAATAAAAGAGGAATGGTGAGAGTTCGTCCGCCCGTTCCTGCCATTTTTGGTCTTTACGGCAAACCTACGGTTTTAAATAATGTTACTACTTTTGCTTCGGTTGCATATATTTTTGGTAATTTGGATATTAATAATTTTATTAATTTAGATAAGTTAGTTAATTTGGATAATTTAAAAATAGAACGGCTGCCGTTTCCTTTTCAATTGTCGGGGGCGGTTAAAAACGCAGGTATTTATGAGTTAAGTAATAAAATCACTTTAAAATATCTAATTTACGATATTGGCGGCGGTTCTGCAGATAAAGGAAAAAAATTAAAAGCAGCGCAAATCGGCGGTCCTCTCGGAGCTTTTTTCCCGTTGGGCGGCATATATAGCGATGAATTTTATAATCTAAAACTGGATTACGAAGATATTTCTAATAAAGGAGGTATGTTAGGGCATGGAGGAGTTGTAGTTTACGATGAATATACTTCTATGAAGGATTTACTAAAAGAAACATTAGATTTTTGCGTTGAAGAATCATGCGGAAAATGTGCTCCGTGCAGGATAGGTTCTATAAGGCTAAAAGAATTGTTCTTAAGAATTTTGAAAGAAAATATTGATAATAAAATCAAGAATAATAATAATAAAGATAATAAAGACAATAAAGTTGAAAATATCGGCGCTGCAAATGAAACTAAATCTAAGATAATAACGGATAATTTATATATAGTATATGAAATACTTGATATGATGAAAAATCTATCTCTTTGCGGCTTTGGCAGCGGCATATGTCTTCCAGTGGAAAGCCTTTTAAAATATTTCGGCGATGAAATATTGAGTTAAAATTAAAAAATAAATTATATAAATAAATTAATAATATATAAATATAAATTGCATATATGTCGGTAGATAAATTATTTTAAACTTAACATTAAAAAAAAATAAAATAAAATTAAAATATATTAAATAGCAAATGATATCTATTGAAGTTGACGGTCAAAAAATTATTGCCAAAGAAGGTATAACTTTGCTTGATGCAGCAGCAGGGGCAGGGATTATAATACCGTCTTTATGCGCTTCAAAAAATCTTTTGCCTTATGGGGCATGCAGAATGTGCGCTGTTGAAACGGAAGGCAAAAAAGGTTATATTTACGCTTGTTCCGCTTATGTCAGCGAAGGTATGAAAATAAAGACAATTTCCGAAAAACTTTTTTCTTTAAAACGGACATTAATAGAACTTTATCTTTCAGATCATCCTAACGATTGTTTAACCTGTCCTCAAAATCTTGATTGCGAATTACAAAAATGGGCTTCTTATTTCGGCGTTAGAAAAATTAGATATAGAGGTAAAAGTCATTTATTGAGCAAGATTGACGAATCCAATCCTTATTTTAGATTTGACCCTTCGCGTTGCATTGTTTGCGCAAGATGCGTCAGAGCATGCAACGAAATTCAAGGTAATTTTGCTTTAACAATTGTCGGCAGAGGTTTTGATTCAGTTATAAGACCCGTCAAAAAAAGCTCTAAAAATTTAAATTTATTTAAAATTAATAAAGGCTTTATTAATCATAGTGAAATAAATAGTGCAATAAAAAGCAATGTTGATACAAATGCCGGTGGCGATAATGCCGATGACGCAGATAATTTTCTACATTCCGAATGCGTTTCTTGCGGGGCATGCGTAAAAGAGTGTCCTACCGCCGCATTGACCGAAAAAAATTTATTTAAATCTGGAAAAACTTTTTCAAAAACAAGAACAATTTGCGCATATTGCGGAGTGGGATGTTCGTTCGAGGTTCAATATAAAGGCGATAATATAATAAGAATGATCCCGAACGAAGACAGTTTGTCAAATTACGGTCATTCTTGTCTTAAAGGGCGTTTTGCATGGAGCTATGTTAAAAGCAAAGACAGGCTGACCGTTCCGCTTTTAAGAAATAATTTGAACGAAGAATTTAAAGAAGTTTCATGGGAAACGGCATATAGTTATATTGCAAAAAAATTTAAAGAAATACAATATAAATACGGCATTAATTCAATAGGCGCAATAAGTTCGTCAAGATGCACAAATGAAGAAAATTATTTGATGCAAAAAATGGTAAGAGCCGCGTTTCAAAACAATAATATAGATACTTGCGCAAGAGTTTGCCATCAGCCGACGGGTTATGCTCTTGGAGTTGCATTTGGAGTAGGAGCAGGAACCCAGGATTTAAGCTCAATGTTTGAATCCGATTTGATTATGATTATTGGCGCAAATCCTACCGAAGCTCATCCCGTAGTAGGCGCATTTATAAGAAAAATGGCAAGAAAAGGAGTAGATTTAATAGTAATAGATCCGCGTATAACGGAAGTTGCAAAATCTCCGCATGTAAAAGCAAAATTTCATTTAAGATCGAGACCTGGAACGAATGTAGCTCTTTTAAACGCTTTTGCTTACACGATAATTAAAGAAGGACTTCTAAAGAAGGATTTTATAAAAGAAAAATGCGATATTGAAAGTTTTAATTTATGGGAATATTTTATTTTAAACGATAATAACTCTCCTGAAGCGGCTGAAGTTATAACGGGAGTTGCCGCTAAGGAAATTAAAGAAGCGGCGATGTTATACGCAAGAGCTAAAAATGCGGCTATTTTTTTCGGACTCGGCGTAACTGAACATTTGCAAGGTTCAACAGGAGTGCTTGCAATAGCTAATATTGCAATGCTTACAGGAAATATTGGGAGAAAGGGCGTCGGGGTTAGTCCTTTAAGAGGGCAGAACAATGTTCAGGGTGCTGCCGATATGGGTGCCGAACCTGCGACGCTTCCAGGGTATCGCCATATTTCAGACGATAATATAAGAAGCTTATTTGAAAATGAATGGAATGTAAAAATTGCTAAAAACCCGGGAATGCGTTTCCCCGATATGTTAAGAAACGCTTTGGCAGGAAAATTTAAAGGACTGTATATTTTTGGAGAGGACATAGTTCAAACAGACCCTGATTCAAATCGTATAATAGAATCTTTAAAGGCAATGGATTTAGTCGTAGTTCACGATTTATTTAAAACTGTAACGTCCGAATATGCTCATGTAATACTTCCCGGTTCCTCATTTCTTGAAAAAGATGGAACTTTTACAAATTGGGAAAGAAGAATTCAAAGAGTTAGGAAGGTTTTAGAACCTGTCGGAGGAAAACAGGATTGGCAGATTATTGAAGATTTAAGCAGGTATTTAACAGAATACGGCGGTAAACATAAATCGGATGATTATTATAATACAAAAACAGTAGCGGAAGCGGAAGAGGAGCAGGAAGAGACGTTATTTGCCCCTTCTGTTGACAATAAGCTTGACAATAAGCGTTTAGGCAAATATAAATATAAATCAGATTATCACTACTATATGCATCCTTCTAAAATTATGGATGAAATTGCAAAACTTACGCCGTCTTTTTCATCGGTAAGTTATAAAAAATTGGATAAAAAACCTTATTCTATTCAATGGCCTTGCAATGAAAGCGTTCCGACCGGAACCGATATTTTACATAAAGACGCTTTTATCAGAGGAAAAGGAAGATTTGTTATCACTTCTTTTATAGGTTCTAAAGATTATATTACTGCAGAATATCCTTTTATACTCACTACAGTGAGAAATTTGTTTCAATATAATTGTTCTAATAACACAAGGCGCACAGAAAATAGCGCATGGTACGACGAAGATTATTTAGAAATAAACGAAGAAGATGCAAAAAGATTAAATATAAATAATGACGATATTGTGTTAATTGAAAGCAAAAAAGGAAAAATTACTTTAACGGCTAAAATAAGCGGCAGAGTAATGAAAGGCATTGTTGCTACAACATTTCATTTTCCTGAATTTAAAACAAATATACTGACGAGCGATTACTCCGACTGGTCAACGGAAACGCCGGAATATAAAGTAACCGCCGTAAATATTAAAAAGATTAATAAAGTTAATAATAAAGAAAACGATAAAATTGATAAAAAATATAATGATAATTATAGTAAAAATGGTAAAAATAATAATAACATTAATAAAGAATCAAGCAATGATTATAAGCAAACCGAAACATTTGACGATGAAGTTATCAGAATGTTTAAAGATTTAGTTAAAATTTTTGGAGCATATCCTGAAGATATAGCGGTTAAAGAAATAACCGTCCATATTAAAAAATACTGGGAACAGAATCTTATTGAAAGGCTTGTTAAAATTAACAAAAATAACAATTATAATAATAAATTGATTTATAATATTTGTTATAAAAAAAATGAAGGAAATAATTTTGGTAGTTATTTAGATGAAAATTATGATAAAAATATAAAAATAAATAATAACGATAAATTCAATAAACTAATAGAAATTGTTTTAGAAGTAATAAAAAATTTAGAAAAAAATTAAAATAATTTTAATAAAAAATTAGGCGATTAGTAAAAAACCTGCCTTATTTTTATTGCGATTAATTGCCCCGCTGCATTTTTAGATGCCGTTATGCTTACAGTCTCTCCTTTTTTAAGATTAGAACATAATGTTTGCGTCATATTTGCGGTATTATTTGTCATTGCCATCATACCGTTCTGAACGGCAAGGCAGGAAGTAGAGCTGTTTATAATACAGGTGATGCCGTTATATAATTTTATAGATGAACTATTTATACTTATAATGCTGCCTGTATAAAAATAGGTATCGGCGGGCGGCGCAGATAGCGGAGATTTAAGTTGAGATATGTTGTCAGCATAAGCGTTTTTAATATTGCTAAGCGATAATGATAACGATACGGATAATAATAAAGATAAAGCAAACAAAAACAAAATAATTATAAAATTATTAAATTTTATGCTCATTTTAATATTTTCGCCTCCATAATTAAAAGTTAAATTATTAGATATAATACTATCAAGTTATTTAGTACTATTCAGTAAACTTATTAGCTTACTTTATTCTTAACCTTAACACAACTTCTTGCCGGTAATTATGGTGAAGTTGGGTTAAGGTTCTTGAAACCATGAAGTCGGCGTTACTTTTGACGGCAAAGCAGGAATTTTTTGGCTTATAATTTTACCCGTAGATGTTGTTATTCCTAAATAGTTATTTGAAATAACGGGAGCAGATGCAACTCCCGAACCTATAACGACTGATTGCACAGCTCCGCTTGATTCCGTAGCATTATTATTAATAGTTATAGCCCCCGAAGTTGACACTAATATTGTACCGCCTCCGTTAAGATAACTTACCGCATATAAACGAGAAGTTCCATCACCGCAGGCATTTTGAACCGATGACGGCGTAAATGTCGTAAAATAAACTATGCCGTCGTAAACAGTAGGCGCAGACGTTACTTTTTCACCTGGCGATAAAGTTATGTACCATCCGTCATGCGAATTTACGGCAGTCAGATTAGTCGTCGAACCGCTCACGCTGGTTTGATTGACTAAATCGGATTCGTTAATCGGACCGCTTGCTGGACAAGTTAACGGACCGCCTAAAGGGGTTGTATTTATTGCGATAAATTCATTATTTCTTGATGTAATTACTTCGTTTAAGTTCTCTCTGTTTCCAGTACCGAAATAAACCCATAAATTTCCTAAAGTATCCAGAGCTGTTGAAGGCGAAAAGAAAATATTTAACGGGTTAGTTGTAGAAGCATTTGAGTCAAACAATCTACATGTATTCCAGTTTGAAGTTCCTGAAGCTGCTTTATAAGGAGGTAATCCGTCAGGGATGTTTGCCGACCACATTTGACCGCCTAAATCACCGGCATAAAAACCCTCCATTCTAAAATTTTGATTTAAAACCGGCGTGACAGCCGAAGGTATTGAATATTGCATATTAGCATCATTTGTAGAATTAAATTCCCATAAAATTTGTTCGTCAGTGTAATTAGGATTTGCCGATGTTCCGGTGTTGACGGGGTTAGGTTCAACATATAAAGCATATAAAGCATTTCCTAAGCTGTTATTAGATGAATAACCACCGCCGATAAATGCGGCATAAGTTTTAATATATTGAGGAGGTAATAACGGGCTTGCAGGATCCGGGTTATTTCCGCATACTCCCAATTGTCCGTTATTTGCCGTATAATCGGGGTTAAGGAGACATACATAATAAATATTTGGTTTAGACCATGTATTGCCCATTGAGCTGTCCGTAAAATTCCATAACGGGTCAGGGTATGAAGAAGAGCTTGACGGATTTGTAACGCCTAACGCATAGTAATATGTTCCTCCGTTTCTTTCGCCGCCTATTAAAACTGAATGCCAGCTATTTTGCAGGCTGCTCTGATTTAACTGATAATTAGAACTATCAACTGAATTTACCGTTCCGTTAAATATATTGCTGAAAAATACATCCGAAGCAGTAGGAGTTGAATCTACAAATTCCGGAAAATTAAGTGGTGTTCCTACGCCTATAGAACTGTCATACCATGAAGTTATTTTTGGAAGAAGATTTGGTGGAATATAGCCGAAAACTTCCGCTCCCGTTCCATATGTATATGAATTAGTAGTAGTGTCCCAGCTTCCTGCGTTAAAAGCATGAAGCATACCGTCGTTAGCGCCTACGTAAAGGACTTCATTTCTTGGGTTTGTTACGGTATATTCCTGTTTAAATGATTGATAAGAACTGCTTGAATAAGGAAAAGGAGGCGGACCGATTAAAATCGGGTCTGAATGGAAAATAGCGCCAAGCTTCCATTTATCGGTAGAAGAATCCGGGCCAAGAACAAAATTTAAAATGTTTGCCGCGCAAGCTGAAACTGATGTTGAACTGGGACATACGGTGCCGTAGAAATCAGGACTCGTTGTTGTTGAGTTTATATTTAATAACCCATCTAAATCTGAATTTGAACTGCTTGTGCTTACAGGATTTATAGTAATTGTTTGTTGCGTTCCGGTAGAGGGATTTAAATATGACGTCAAGACATCTCTTGAGGAATGAGGTTCGGACTGAAGCAAACCTCCTGCCCCGTTTCCATTATCCCAATATGAACAGCTTGTATTTATTTGACCGGCTTCAACGGCGGGACAGTTGGGACGACCTGTCAGCTGTCCTTGAGAATTTAAACCGAAAAGATAAATATTTCCTTCTCCCCATAAAGGCTGGTTTAACGATTTAAAATTAGCATAATAAACGTATTGCTGATTAGATGTTTCGTTCACGACGGGAGAAGTAAACGAAGAGGTTTGTTTTTCAATCTGATTAAATATCGTAGTTAATGAACTTATAAGCTGGTTATAATTAAAAGTCAGATATACGGTGCCTGAAACCGTTACCGTTCCGGAATCTCCGGATGCGCTTAATGTATTTAAGCTATTTGAAAGCAATATCTCGTCGGTGTTGGGATAAATACCGGTAACAACGGCGCAGTCGTTGCCGTTTGCATAAACCCCGCTATTATTGTTATTTGTTTCGCAGTCATCGCTTTCATTTGTGTTATCGGAAATTGTATCGCCGACTAAGACGCTGTTTGTCGTTGAAAAAGCGCTTGACGGCAAAACAAGCGTGGTCGAAGAACTGCCCACCGTGGCAGTAAAACTCACCCCCGTGGGGTTAGCGGTCGGATCAATTCCTGCCCCCGCATTTGCCATTCCTTGAATATATGTGGGCCCGCTTACGCCTCCGCTGTAGCCAAACCCTATTATAAATGTCTGGATAGGATAAGTCGTATCGACGGATGTATATAAATTATAAAGCGCTGAAGCTGAATGGTGTGCCCTATAGCCGTTAGCCTCGCCGTCCGTTATGATAATGGAGAAATTTCTTCTGCAGGCGGCGGCGCTGTCATTTGTGTCATTTAACGAATTTGTAAAATAGGTCGTCATATTTTCGACCATGGAATACATTGGAGTTCCACCTCCAGCCTTTAAACCGGAAACTTGTGTCCCCTCAGGGTCTAATAAACCATTATAAATAGGCGCGCTCCATAGGAGCCAGTTTATAGCTGGTCCAGCAATATTAGCGGGGTCAAAAAAGGGGTCGGTAGAATTATTTGGATTTGTTAATGTGTCAGGAGGAACCGTATTCACATAGGACAAATTAAGGTTTCCGTTGGTACTCAGCGGAACATACCAAGTCGTAGGAGATAAAGAATTTAAATAATCCACATTGCTGATATAAGGAGAATAATCATAGGATATAAAATAATACTCCTTAATAATTGACCCGTTCTTTGATAATAAGTTGTTGGGACCAGTGCATTTATTATAGAATCTAAATGGATAACTCGGTAAATAATAAGCCCCGGTTTCGTCGGGGGTTCCCGTTCCTTTGCTTCCGGTATAAGGATAATACAATGCACCAGCAGGATTTTGAAAAGACGCGTCATTAGCATATATGCATTGAGTCATATTATCTGGTTGTGTGATAGAATAATTGTCAACCTGATCAAAACTCGCAAAAGCAAAATTAAGATTTGAAAAAGACGGGTCGGTTACTATTTGGGATAAAGCCATTTTTGCATTGTATATTTTTGAAAACACGCTGTTCGAGCCGGGCGCCCATGCAGGAGAATTACCTCCTCCGCTCCATGACTCCGGCGCGTCATAGCCGCTTGTGGTGGAATTTTCCCAGTTTACCCCTTCATTCCACATCATAGAGCCGGAAGTATCCAAAAATATTAAAACATTCGGATTGTTGATGTTAGTTAAAAATGAAGTATCGGTTGCATAAGCCGATTTTATATTTTGCATTCCTGTTATATATACTAAACCTATGTTTATTATACTTACAAATAATAAAAGCATAAAAACATTTTGAATAAATGATATGCAGGTTTTAATATTATTTATTCTCTTATTTTTCATAATTACGCACCTTTAATTTATTTATTGCAATTAAAATTAAATATATTAAATTAAATCAATAACCTATTTTTAATAACCTCTTATTGGGCAAGGTCCATAGTTAATTGGGGCAAGAAGGTCCATAGTTATTAATTGGGCAAGGTCCATAGTTAAAATTCATTCCTGTTGTCATTGTTTTTGTAGATTTGATATTTTTATTTGCGATAGAATAGATAATTCCTTTATAAAACATATATTTATTTGAGCTAAATCCCGGAACAGGGGCATATTGCCCCGAATATTCAAATCCTGCATTTCCTTGGAATCCTAAATTTTGAGAAATAGTTGAATTAATATTAGATAAAGATAACGGCTGTAAAGAAAATGCCTGTTGTATCAATGTCCCCGCAGGAGGGTTTGCCACCGTGTAATAATAAACATTGATTGTAGGCATTCCAATACCTGCATTTGTTCCTATATTTGTGCTGATTTCATCTGCAACTAAATTCATCATTGAATTTGCAGTATATAAAGCATAACTTGCTTTATAATTTTGCCCTGCGTTTATCACGTCCGTTCCCGTAGTATCAATTGCTATGGCGGCTAAAAGACTTAAAATAAGCGTTATAAGCAAAACTGTAACAAGCGCTACGCCGTTTTTATTTAATGGTATTTTTGTTTTTAGCATTTCTAAGTTATTAAATTTTAAAAAATTTAATAAAAACATAATAAAACTTAATTTTATTCAATAAATAATATAAAGTTAAACTTACTAAAATTATTTACAAGTTAAATTCATTACTTTATTATTAAATAAATAATATTAATTTAAACTGTCAGCTTCCATAATACACATTTCTTAAAAATACATTTGAATTAAGAGTTTCGTCTATATTATATCCCTGGGCATTACGTAAATTAGAATTATATTTTGAATCAACGCTGTAATTAGGAGAATCTGATATTACCGTGTTTGTTTCTCCTTGAATCAATAAGTTGTATAGATAAGGAGAAGGAGTAGGTGTAACGGAAAAATTTGTAATATAATTATCAAGCCTCATAGTAGTATTCTGATAACAAGAAGGAAAAAACCCCGCCGGCTCTGTTGTGATATTTACGGCAGGCATTATTTCGCATTCATATAATCCTCCGTTAGGTTGTTTAGTGAGCGAATTAATTCCATTAAAGGGCGGAGGAGGCGAACTGTATGCCGCATTTCCCCAGTAGAACATAGTTTGAGTTAGGATTGAAACGTTTCCTTCCGCTACGCCGTTAGGAGGAATAGGATTTGGATTATTCGGACAAACTCCGACTCCGTTTCCCGGGCTTAGCTGGATTTTATTAGCGGCAGTCTGAACATTTGTTATGCAGAAAATCATACTGCCTGACGGCGATTTACCTTTAATTGGAGTAGGATTTTGAAAACTTAAAAGTTGCCCTATTGTAAAATTTGCTATATTGCAATTTTGACCAAGATTAAATTCAGAACTCGTAGCATTTGCATTTGCATTTGCAACTGCTGTTAAAACGCAAGGGGCGCCGTTATTTATGACGGAAAAATTAGTGATTAATAATGCGAACGGATTTGCTTTATAATTTGCAGATACTATTTGCACCGGCGGAATCACTCCATTTTGCAATTGTCCTGGAGAAGTGTAAAAATAATTAGAGCCATAGTCAAAACCTGCCAATTTTAAAGAATATTTAAGTTTATTATAGGCTATATTTAAATTTTGCTGTTCTTTAGAAATTGAATTTTGCGACCTGAATACCCCGGATTGAGATAAAAGAATAAATGACGCTGCGGCCAATACTAATAAAGATATAGCTACGGCAATAATAAGTTCTATTAAAGTCACGCCATTTTCATTAGTTATAATTTTTAATATTTT
The DNA here is from genome assembly GCA_021794255.1 of bacterium. The sequence continues at coordinate 14,877 of JAJYRF010000072.1, forward strand.
ATTTTTTAACATTTTTATTATATATTTTTATACTTATATCAATAATAGTATTATTGTATTATTTTCATAAAAAATTTATATTCTAAATTATTATCGTGTTTAATGTTATTTCATTAAAGTTATTATTCCAGTAGATTTCTACTTCTGCATTTACCATATTGTTGGTATTAGGAGTTAAATAAATATTTACGATATAGTTATCGTTAACCCCGTTAATCGGGTTTGGCATTGCGCAAAGCGGAGCGCTTGTATTAAATGAATTGTTATTGGCTGCTGAAGTTACAGTGTAACTTATAGGAGTATTATTTTTTAAATTACTAGGGTAATTAGTTATCAATGTTTGCGCTCCTATGCAGCTAAGCTGTGCAATCTGCATTACCCCGATATTTGTTGCCTGATTTGTTCTTGCAGCCAGAGCGTTGCTATTGATAAAATTTATAGATAACGCCATAATACCAAAAAAAACAAATGTTAATATCAGCATAGATATCAGGACTTCTATGAGTGATGCTCCTTTATTATTATTTAGACTTAATAGGCTGTTCATAATTTATTTATTTTATTAAGTATAATTTTAATTATAACAATAATATAAACTTAATAATTTATATTATATTTGTAAATATTAATTTATATTATATCTTAATATATGTTAATTAACAATAATTAAAATTATCTAAAATTATTGCTATTTTTATTGATATTTTATAGATTATTAGTTCATATTAAGTTTTATTTTGCCTTCATTTACTTTACTTAATTTTGTAGTTGCTTTTTGTAGTTGCTTTTTTAAATTTTATTATATATCATAAAAATAAAATAGACAAAATATCAAAATAATTATTTTAAAAATAATTTAATAATAAAAATAAAATAAATGAATATAAAAAATTTTAACAAAAAAATGAATAAACTTACCATTTTATTTTTTATAGGATGCGCCATATTGGTATTGTCGGGATGCGCTGGAACTAATAGACAATTAGAGAAAGACCATATAATGAACAATGGCTGTTTTATAACGTGCAGGAACAATATTAAAAAAATTGAAAGTCCGACATTTTCTAACCATAATAAAATCACTGCAAATAAAAAAATAAATTCATATTCAGACGCTGATCAATTGGACGGATAGTTTTTGTAAATGAAAAATAAATAAGTATTCTATATATATTATATTATTATATATATTATATTATTAAATATATTATATTATTATTATTAATTTTTTTTAAAATAAATAAATTAAAATAAATAAACGGCCCCATAGTCTAGCGGTCAGGACGTTGCCCTCTCAAGGCAGTAACACGGGTTCAAATCCCGTTGGGGCTACCAAACATTATTAATTATTGTGCAAAAGCTGTATTTATTCAATAAAATATTAAGATTTTATTTTTATTTTTTATTATATTAAATGCTTGTTCTATTATTATGTTTGTAATATTATTCAATCTATATCGCAAGTTTAATATTATCACGTTAAAGCACCGTTCCGAACTACTAAGAATATTAATTATTTTACTAGCGATTCTTCTGATTTTTGCCTTTCTGTTCAGCCATTATGAAAAAATTTCATATTTTAAAGCTTTTTACTGGGCGGTAACCACTGCGTCAACCGTCGGATACGGCGATGTTACGCCTACTAATAATATCGGAAGGGTTATAGCAATGGGTCTCATGCTCGTCGGCATTGGAATGCTGGGAGTTTTTTTGGCTACCCTTTCTTCTATTATGTTTGAATTTAAACTCGGGAGGATTTTTGGGTCTATGGAAAGCCATTTTATTGAAAAGCATGTTGTTATTCTCGGCTATAGCAATTTAATTAAACAATCGTTAGATGAGATATTAGCCGAAAAAGATAATATAACGTTAATTGCCGATATTGATAAAAGTCCTTCAAACGACATTAATTTTGTGTTTATTAAAGGCGATATTACAGAGAATAAAAATATTGAAAAAGCTAAAATAGATAAAGCTAAACTTTGCATAATTTCAGACGATGACGACTCCAAGACTTTAATATCCGCAATTACAGTAAGAACAAAATATAAAGATGTGTATATCATAGCTCTTGTCGTAAAAAAAGAAACAGCCAGAGCTTTGAAAGAAATCGGGGTCAATGAAGTATTTGCCACAGGCTCATTTTCAAGCAAATTGCTTGTTAAATCGGTAAAAATAAGAGGCGCGTCAAATTTTTTCAGCCAGCTTATGAATGAAGATTTTGAAGAAGGTTTGATTGAAAAAAATATTCCGTCAAGCGTTATTGGCAAATCATTCCATGATGCATTGTTTTTTATAAAAGAAACGACGGACGAACTTTTTGTAGGCGTTAAAAGGGACGGTAAAATGATAGTAAATCCTGACGGGAAAACTTTTATTATAGATAAAAACGATAAAATGATTCTTATAGGCAAAAAATAATTTCGGCATAATAATTGAATATGGATATTTAAAATAATATTATTAGCATACATTTGCAATATTTGATTTGTATTTTGGTATTTCATATTTTATAAATATATTATGCCCTTTAAAATAAAAAGCAGATTTAGAAAGAATTTAAAAAGAACTTTAGTTAATATAAAAAGATACTTGATAAAGTTTCAGGATAACCGATTCATGTATTTTTCCCGATGGATTTTTTTCGGACTATCCATAGGCATTGTCGCCGGCGTGGGAGCAATTATTTTCAATGCTCTCATAAGATTATTCAGATTTATATTCCAAAATACTCTTGAAGGTTATTATTCCCCCCGCCCCGAATTAATGGGATATACTGGAGCCCCTTCACATGTTGTTCTTGTCCGCTGGCTATTTTTAATAATTCCTGCAATAGGCGGTTTGTTTTCAGGAATTTTAGTTTACACTTTCGCTCCCGAAGCGGAAGGTCACGGAACCGATGCCGCTATTGATGCATTTCATAATAAAGAAGGTTTCATAAGAGGCAGAGTGCCGATAATTAAAACATTAGCATCTGCAATTACTTTAGGTTCAGGAGGTTCAGGAGGCAGAGAAGGTCCTGTTGCGCAAATAGGCGCAGGTTTTGGTTCGGTGCTTGCTACATTTATAGGCCTTCCTGTTCCGGAACGAAGAACGATGCTTGTTGCAGGTATAGGCGCAGGTATAGGGGCTATATTTAAATCTCCGCTAGCAGGAGCAATGTTCGGCGTTGAAGTTTTGTATTCAGATATGGACTTTGAAAGCGGTTCGCTAATGCTTGCAATTGTTTCTTCTATAATTGCCTATTCTATTTATGCATATTTTTATGCGGGTTTTAAACCTGTCGTATTAGTTCCTATGTTTACTTATACTAAGCCTATTACGCTTATTTTTTATGCTATTATGGGTTTTGCTCTTGCATTGATAGGAAGTTTTTATGTCAGATTTTTTTACGGCGTACATAGTCTTTTTAAAAAAATAAAAATTAAACCGCATTTTAAACCAATGATTGGAGGTCTTGCAGTAGGAGTTATAGCTTATTTTCTTCCGGAAATTATGGGGGTCGGTTACGGATGGCTGCAGCTTGCCGTTCTTGGAAAGCTGACTATAGCAATGTTAATTTTGATAGGTTTTTTTAAAATTATAGCAACTTCTTTTACCGTCAGTTCAGGCGGTTCGGCAGGCGTTTACGCACCGTCTCTTATAATAGGAGGAATGTTTGGCGGAGTATTCGGAGATATATTTCATATACTTTTGCCGCATATTATCCTGCAATCTGACATCGCACCGTTTGTTCTTATAGGCATGGGAGGGTTTTTCGCAGGCGTTGCGAAAACTCCTATTTCTTCACTTTTGATGGTTTCTGAGATGACGGGAAGCTACGGACTTTTGCCGCCGTTAATGCTTGTTAATGCTATTACATTCATTATAAGCGGAAAAAGAAGCATATATTCTAAACAGAAAAAAAACAGAATTGATTCGCCTGCCCATTCCAAAGATTATTTGATAGAGCCTCTTAAAAAGTATTCAGTTAAAGATATAATGGAAGAAGAAAATTATGCAAAATCAATAAAACTGGAAGCTACCCTATATGAGATGATTACTATTTTTTTTAATTCAAGTTTTACTATACATCCTGTTGTTGCGATAGACGGAAAAATTATAGGGTTCGTAAAATATGATACTATAAAAAATATGATGATGAACACTCCAGACGATAGCAGATTAGCTAAAGATATAATGGAAACTAAAAAAATACCTAAAATAAAAATAACGGAAACTCTAGATATTGTCGTGCATAATTTTTTTAGGAAAAAAACAGACGAACTTTTTGTTATAGAGG
>JAJYRF010000026.1 GCA_021794255.1 bacterium
AAATTATAAATTATAAATTAAAAATTAAAAATTAAAAATTAAAAATTAAAAATTAAAAATTAAAAATTAAAAATTAAAAATTAAAAATTAAAAATTAAAAATTAAAAATTAAAAATGATCAATTTTATATGAAATATTTACTTTCCAATGAACTTAGAGAATTATTTATTGCTTTTTTTAAAGAGAAAGGACATAAACATATTCCAAGTTCGTCTTTAATTCCTGCTGGCGATGATTCAATAATGTTTACCAATGCCGGAATGGTGCAATTTAAAGATTATTTTACCGGAATTGCAAAACCTTCTTTTAATAGGGCAGTAACAGTTCAGAAATGTATGCGTGCAGGCGGGAAGCATAACGACCTTGAGAATGTGGGGAAAACTACCCGGCATCACACTTTTTTTGAGATGCTCGGCAATTTTTCATTCGGAGATTATTTTAAAAATGAAGCGATTGAATTTGCATGGGATTTTCTGATTAACGAACTTGAAATTGACGCTCAAAAGCTTTTTGTCACCGTCCATAAGAATGATGAAGAAGGATATTTAATATGGAAGAATAAAATAAAAATAGACGAAAAAAAAATATATAAATTGGACGATGAAACTAATTTATGGCAAATGGGGGATATTGGTCCATGCGGCTATTCAAGCGAAATATTTTTTGATACCGGATTTTCAGAGCTGGGACATGGAGAATGCGATGTATCTTGCGACTGCGGAAGATATTTAGAAATTTGGAATCTAGTATTTATGCAGTTTGAAAGAGATATAAACGGGAAACTTTCGAACCTGCCAAAACCTTCAATAGATACAGGCATGGGACTTGAAAGAGTGGTGAGAGTTCTTCAGAACGTCAAATCAAATTATGATTCAGATGTTTTCATGCCTTATATCAGCGAAATTGAGAATATAACAGGAATAAAATATCAGAACGGAGATGATATTTACGATACTGCGGCGAGGGTCATAAGCGACCATATAAGAACATCAGTTTTTCTTTCTTCAGAGTCGATTTTTCCTTCTAACGAAGGAAGAGGATATGTTTTCAGGAGAATATTAAGAAGACTTTTTAGATATGCTTTAAAATTAAATCTTAATATAAATAATTTGGTTTATATCGGAAATACGGTAGTTTTAACAATGGCTTTGTTTTATCCTGAGATAAGAGAAAGTTTCGGGATATTTGAAAAAATTATATCTGACGAATTTGAGCGTTTTAAAGGAACTTTAAATTCAGGTATAAAATTGCTTGAGGATGAAATTAGCTATCTAAAAGCTAAAAAAATAAAAATAATAAACGGCGATTTTGTTTTTAAATTATATGATACTTATGGTTTTCCTATTGATCTGACTATAGACGCCGCAAATGAAAATAATTTTGATGTTGATTTACAGGGCTTTGAAAAATTGATGCGAAATCAGAAAAGTTATTCAAAGCAAAAAAAGGGGAAAATAGATTTTATCGGTTTAGACTTTGATTTAAATCCAACTATATTTACAGGCTATAATAATCTTGAGGAAGAAGCCGAAATAATAGGTTTTTTAGATGAAGAAGGCAATTTATTAAATAATCCGGAAAATAATGCAACCGGATTTATAATTTCCGATAAAACTCCTTTTTATGCCGAAAGCGGCGGGCAGAAAGGAGATGAAGGGATAATAGAATGGCAATCCGGTGATTTTAAAGTTGACAAAACCATTAAAACAAAATTAGGCATATTTTTACATCACGGCAGAATAATAGGGCAGCTAAATATATCAAGGATTAGCAGCCCCGATTCCAATTATATGCAAATTAAAGCTTTTTTTAAAGTGAACCAAAAATTAAGGCATATGACGGAATCAAACCACAGCGCCACTCATCTTTTACATAGCGCCTTAAGAGATGTTCTCGGCGATGCTTCCTCGCAGCAGGGTTCTTATGTGGATTCGGAGAAACTAAGATTTGATTTTAATTATCCTAAACCTTTAACGGATGAAGAAATCCGTAAAATAGAAACGATAGTGAATGATTTTATATTTTCAAATTATACGGTGCAAATTGAAGAAACAGAAATGGAAGCAGCTTTGAATTCAGGAGCTTTACATTTTTTTGATGAAAAATACGGAGATAAAGTAAGGATTGTCAATATAGGAGATGTTTCAAGAGAATTTTGCGGAGGAACACATATTGAAAGAACGGGTTCAATAGGTTTTTTTAAAATAATATCCGAATCTTCCGTTGCTTCAGGCATAAGAAGAATAGAAGCAGTTACTGGCTATAACTATCTCAATGCGGTTTACATTCAGGAAGACAATTTAAATAATATAATAGTTCTTTTGAATTCAAACAGAGCCGATATTTACAATAAAATAATAAAACTTTATTATGATTATGAATTTATAGAAAAAGAAAACAAAGAGCTTAAGTATAGCAATTTTATGCTTAAAGCAGGGGAATTAAACAAAGAATTTAAAAAAATAGGAAATTATTCGTACTTAATAAAAAAATTAGACAGTTTTACTCCCGATGAACTCAAAGATTTAGCGAATATTGTAAAATCAAAACATAATTCAAGTGCGGACGGCGATAATTTTATTATTATATTCGGGTCTTTTTATCAAAATGAAAAAATAATTTATATCGCCATCACCGAAGGCTCTATAGATGCTGCTAAAATAATAAAATTAATTTCAGAAGAACTTGGGGGGAAAGGCGGAGGCAAAAAAGATTTTGCTCAAGGCGGAACGTCTAATTTGTCTAAATACGAAGAATTTGAGACAACTGCCGAAAAGATTATAAAAAATTATTTGAAATAAATATTTAAATTTTAACAATAAACATATATAATAAACATAATAATATATTAATTAAATAATTAAAAAAATTATTAAATCTCTTTAATCTCTTTAGATGTATTACTTTTTAATATAATTAATATAATAATAAATAAACAATATGCAATCAATATTATAATAATGTACTAAATATATATTATATTTAGTATTTGCAAATTTACAATATATTATTTTATATTTATCTGTTATTATATATCTGTTATTATATTATTAATATTATTTAGCAATACGCATTAGATATGAAAATTATTAGAATATTCGGACGTGCCGATTCAAAAAAATGTAATGAAGCTATACGCAGATTAATTCTTAAAAGAATAAATTTTAAACTGCACAATATAGAAACTGATAAAGATGCTTATAATGAATTTTTAAGAATTGCAGGATGTAATGCGGAAATACCTTTTATTACAGATGAAAATAATTATAATATAAAATTGGACGACTTAAAATTTAATGAAGCTATTTTTTAAAATATTTGCAGTATTGCTTATTGTTTCCGTTTCATATTTTTTAACGGGGTGTGCTTACAATAATATTAAAGAAAAAGTTGTACCTATACATAAACACATTTTTTTTCCTGAAAAAATAGTTATAAAAAAAGTAATCAAAAATTATAGCGGATTTAAAAATATTTCAGGAAGAGCAAGGATGATATATTATTATAACGGAATTTCTTACGAAGAATCAGGATTTTATAAATATTTAAAAGGAAAATGCCTTAAATTTATAATTATGGGTATATATGGGAATATTGCTTTTTCAGCTAATATTAACAATGCTGGAGCAATTTTTACCAATACGCACAGGACTAAAGAAAATCCGAATTATACAATACAGATATTGTTTAATAAAAAATATAAAATTAAAAGCGTTAATTCTTATAAGAGAATATTTAAGTCAGTCAGAGTACTGCTTAACTTAGAAGATACCGATAAAATAAATAAATCCGATATTTTTTATAATACTGAAAGCGGATATTTTTTTGAATATAAACCGGCAAATATTTTACAAACAAAAGAAAAATATTATTATATATACGTTAACAGCAAATTTTTTATATATAAAATTTCATACATAAAAAATAAAAAATTTATTGAAACAATAAAATTTAGTAAATATATAAAAAAAAGCGGAATTTACCTTCCGTTAAAAATTAGTATTGACGATTATGTATATAATGTTAAAATAATTATCAGACTTTCAAAAGGAAGTAAATTAACTTTAAATAAAACTTTTAAAAATTAATTAATTAGATAAAATTAATTAAATAATTAATTAGATAAAATTAATTAAATAATTAATTAGATAATTAAATAATAAATTAAATTAATAAATTAAATTAATAAATTAAATTAATAAATTAAATTAATAAATTAAATTAATAAATTAAATTAATAAATTAAATTAATTAAATAATTAATTAGATAATTAAATAATAAATTAAATTAAATTAAATTAATAAATTAAATTAATAAGCAAATAATGAATTTATGAAAAAATTAAACATCATATTTCTTTTTACCCTATTTATTTCTATTTTCTCTTTTTCTTTACTGCTTTCAGGGTGCGCTTCCAAAAACACTAAAAAGATATTACCACCGCAGGTTTATTATAAAAAAGCTTTATATGAAGCTAAAAATAAAAATTATTCGGCAGCGGCGAAAAATATGAAATCTCTTATAACTAATTATCCGTCATACCGCAATACAAGAAAAGCAGAATTGAAATTAGGCGATATTTATTATCTTGCAGGAAAATATATTGAAGCGGGAGGAGCATATACCGATTTTTTAGTTCTCCATCCGCGTTCAAAAGAAGTCCCGTTTGCAATGTTTTATATAGGTATGTCCTATTTTAAAAGAATTATGGCTGTCGGAAGATCTCAGAATCAAACAAAGAAAGCTAAAGCTGAATTTGAAAAACTTATTTCCGAATATCCTTCAAGTAAATTTGCAAAAAAAGCATTGAAACTAATAAAAATTATTAATATACATCTTTCAAAAAATACATTTTTTACCGGATTATATTACTTTAATGCAGGAATGTGGAAACAGGCGGCTTATATGTTTAAAATTGTTTATAAGCAATATAAAGGATTGCCTATAATTCCTAAAGATTTATATTATATTTATATATGCTATAATAATTTAAATAATAAAATAAAAGCAGATAAATATAAAAGTATTCTTTTATCTAATTTTTTTAAAAGTATATATGCGAAAAAAATAGCATAAACGGCTGTAAATCATCCTTGACAATTTATACTAAATTATGTAATAATTCTTAGATTAAATTTATATTATATTTATATATTAATATTAATAAACATAATTTACTTAGTTTATTTATTTACTTAGTTTATTTATTTATTTATTTATATTTATTTATTTATATTTATTTATTTATTTATTTAATAGATGTGTAGTAATTTGTACTTGCAATTTTGTTAATAAATAAAATTAATTACTTTGTTTAGGCAATATAATTTATATATTGCCTAATAAATCAATAATTATTAAAATTAGAAGCGAGGGATATTAATATCCAAAAAAAATTTGATATAAATGAAGAAATTAAAGCTAAAGAAGTTCGTGTAGTCACGGATGAGGGCGGACAGTTAGGCATAATGAATTTAGCCGATGCTATCAAACTTGCCAAAGAAAAATCTTTAGATCTGGTTGAGGTTTCAAAAAATGCAACTCCTCCGGTTTGCCGTATAATGGATTACGGAAAATTTAAATATGAGCAAAATAAAAAAGACCAGTTGGCTAAGAAAAAGCAAGTTATTATTCATACTAAAGAAATAAAATTCAGACCTAATACCGATGACCACGATTATAACTTTAAATTAAAAAATATTATTTCTTTTCTTAAAGAAGGAAATAAAGTTAAACTTACTATTTCATTTAAAGGCAGGGAGATAATTCATACTGAGCTTGGCGTGAAAGTGCTGCAAAGGGTTATTGAAGACATTAAAGATGTAGGAGTTCCCGAGTCTTCTATTAAACCGGACGCAAAAAAAACGTTCAGCGCAATAGTTATTCCTGTTAAGAACCCATCGCCGCGCTCTCAGGCTAAGGTGCCTGAATAATGATAATAATATAATATAGGGGATATAATATGAAAAAAATAAAAATTAAAACCAGCAAAGGAGCAAAAAAAAGATTTAAAATTACTGGTACGGGAAAAGTAATGCATTACAAAGCCGGCAAAAGCCATATATTAACCTCAAAAGTTCATAAAAGAAAAAAAAGATTGGTTAAACAAGGAGTTGTAAATGCTGTAGATTCTTTAAATATAAAGAAATTAATACCTTATTTATAATTTGTTATTTATTTTTTATTGTATTTAATTTATATAAATGAATAGCTAAAAAAATATTAAACTAAATTTAAAAAAATAAAACAAAGGAGGCGTCAAAATAAAATATTTTATTAACAGTATATTAATTTTAATTTGAATGCGGAAAAATTTTGTATGAATTTTACATATTATTATATATTGCAATCTATATGTTATGATATATATATTATATTGTAATTTAATTGTTTAATTTATATATAGTATTTTCATAATATGCTTTAAGCAGTATATTTAAATGTTCTATTCAAAATATTATTTATTATATATTGTCAAAAAATTTTATTTTACGATTGAATAATGCCGAGAGTTAAAAGAGGAATATCCGTAAGAAAAAGACACAAAAAAGTATTAAAACAGGCAAAAGGCTACTACGGAGCCAGACATAGGCTTTTTAAAACTGCACAAGAGGCTGTGGATAAAGCTTTAAAATATTCATATAGAGACAGGAAAGTTAAAAAAAGACAGTTCAGGGCATTATGGATTGTTCGAATTAATTCTGAATGCAGAAAAAACGGGCTTTCTTATTCTGTTTTTATGAATATGTTAAAAAAAAACAATATATTATTAAACAGAAAGATTTTGTCAGAACTTGCGCTGTCTGACCCTGCTGCATTTTCAGAAATAGTTAAAACGGCTGCTGCCCAAGCTGTATGATTTCTTATGATATTTAATTTATATTTTTGCTTATAATTAATTTTAATTAATATTTTAATTAATATAAAGTTATTTTTTGCTTTGTGTTATAGCGTAAGTGTTTTAAATAGTTATTTTTTAATATGTAATTGTTATTGCGCCACATTAAAATATAAATGTTATGAAAATTTAATTTTCAATTAAAATATACAATTTAATAATTTAATAATTTAATAATTTAATAATTTAATAATTTAATAATTTAATAATTTAATAATTTAATAATTTAATAATTTAATAATTTAATAATTTAATAATAAATTTATCTAAAAATTAAAATAAAAATGTCTTTAACAAAATCTGATATTTCTTCAAAAGTTCATGAAAAAGTTGGAATTTCGCATAACGATTCGCTTAAATATGTAAATTTATTTTTCGAGACTGTAAAATATGAAGCCGAGAAAACCGAATTATTAAAATTTTCAGGTTTTGGTAATTTTGTCGTTAAAGAAAAATCAAAAAGAAAAGGCAGAAATCCTCAAAACGGCGAAGTAATGTATATTTGCGGAAGAAAGGTTTTTAAATTTAAACCTTCTAATGTATTAAAAAGCAAAGTAAACAAACAAAATGGATTGGAAGGATGAAAAAGAAAAGGTTTATTATAAAATTGGAGAAGCAGCCGATATCTTAAAGGTAGAATCTTATGTTATCAGATATTGGGAAACTGAATTTACTTTTATTAAACCTTTAAAATTAAACAGTTCTCACAGATTATACTCTAAAAAAGAGATAGAAAAACTTTTAGTAATAAAAGATTTGCTGTATAATAAAAAGTTTACCGTTAAAGGCGCTAAAAATGCTTTAAAGTCAGGCTCATATAAATTAATTTGCGCTAACGATAGCAATTTAGAAGATTTGTACGGCAGCAGCAGGAGAAACGGCGATAAAAATTATAATAATTATAGCAACGGTAATAATACACGTATTAGCAAAGCTATTGAAGATTTAAAAATAATTAAAAATGTTTTATCTCGTCAAAAATAATTTTATATTTGTGTATATCTTATAAAAAATAATAATTTAAATAAATTTTAAAAAATTATTAAATTATTATATAAACCGCTTTAAATAAATTTCTTAATTGATGAATGTTCTTATTTCAAACGACGATGGAGTTTTTGCAACAGGAATAAACATTCTTTTGGATGAGTTTAAGTTTTCAGGCAATAATTTTAATGCGGTTGTAGTCGCTCCCGACAGAGAAAGAAGCGGGAGTTCACATTCCTTAACTCTTGACAGACCGTTAAGGGTTCACGAAATTAAACCGGGAATTTATTCTGTTGATGGAACGCCTACCGATGCCGTCAATATAGGGATTCATTCCATATTAAAATATAAACCTGACCTTGTTATTTCCGGAATTAATTATGGCGGCAATATATGCGACGATGTAACATATTCGGGCACCGTTTCGGCTGCTATGGAAGGTACTATAATGGGCATAAAATCAATAGCGGTTTCTTTAGTCGTAAATAAAGGCGGAGGATACCTGCCTACGGACCCTGCAAAGGAAAAAGATATTGAGATTTCTTTTAGAAAAGCCGCAAAATTTATTGTTAGTCTTGCCTATATTGTTGCCAAGATAGAGCTTCCAAAATATACTTTTTTAAATGTTAATATCCCTCAAACTATTATAAATTCACCTGATTTTGAATATAAAATAACAAGACAGGGCAAAAGATATTTTGAAGATTTTGTCGTTGAAAAAGTTGACCCTCGTGGCAGAAAATATTACTGGATATGGGGCAAAAACATAAAATTTGAAGATATTGAAAACAGCGATTATGAAGCGGTTCATGGAGGTTTCATTTCAATAACGCCGATTCAGCTTGATATGACAAATTATCATGCTATTGAAAAATTAAAAAATATTGACTTTTCATTTAAAAACTTTTCATTGAAAAAATAGTTGTTTGTTAAAATATAAAAAAGTTTATAATAATAAAATTAAGATATCTATAAAAAACCCCCAGTTTAACGAGTAAGTATGTTCATATATTTGCTCCTAAAAAGTATCTTGTCGTTGAACCAAGAAGCCCCTTCCGTAAGGGAGTGGGTGCTTCACAAGCTTGAACATAATTAAACAAAGATAGAATTTATTATTAATTTATTATTTTAGATAAATTTATGGCAAATTACAAAAATTTAATTGAAAAAATGATTAATACATATATTATATCTAAGGGTATCTGTGATGAGGCAATTATAAACGCTATAAGGTCTATACCTAGACATAGTTTTGTGGAAGAATCTTTTAGCGAGCTCAGTTATACCGATGCGCCGCTCCCAATAGGACATAAGCAGACAATATCCGGAATTTATACCGCTGCGTTAATGACTTCTGCGCTCGAATTAAATAAAAATCATAAAGTTTTAGAAATAGGAACCGGTTCCGGTTATCAAACTGCAATTTTAGCCAATCTCGCATCAGAGATTTATACTATTGAGAGAATAAGAGAGTTATCTTTAAAATCGCGAACAATTCTTGAGAATTTAAATTTTAAAAATATTACTTTTATAATAGGGGACGGTTCTATAGGTTTTAAAGAATATGCCCCTTATGATAGAATTATTGTTACAGCTTGTTTATCTGAAATACCGAAAGCGTTAATTAACCAGCTGAAAGATGGAGGTATAATAGTAATGCCCGTTGAGGTTGATTCCAAACAAAATATTTTTGTCATTAGAAAAAATAATGATAAAATAGACAAAAAGATAATAGCTCAGGCAAATTTTGTTAAACTCGTAGGTAAATCAGGTTTTGCAGTCTAAATTAAATAAAATAAAATAAAATAAAAATATATTATAAAAATATTATGACAGATAATACAGATAATAATGATGATAAAATATATTTTGAAAAACCCGAAAATGCATATCGCGAAACTAATAATAATATTTACACGCGGTATCTTAGAAATATTCACAAATATCCACTTTTAACTAGAGAGCAGGAATACGAACTTACTTTAAAAGCTCATAAAGGAGATAAAGAAGCAAGGGATTTAATGATACAGTCAAACCTAGGGCTTGTAATACAGGTTGCAAAAAGGTTTCTTGGAAGAGGTATTCCTTTTGAAGATTTAATAGAAGAAGGAAATATCGGGCTTATGAAAGCAGTTGAAAAATTTCAGCCATCCAAAGGTTTCAGATTTTCAACATATGCTACATGGTGGATAAGGCAGTCTATTGAAAGAACAATATTAAATTCCGCGCGGCTTATTAGGATTCCTATACATGTTTCAGAAAATATGTTTAAAATTTCAAGAGCTTCAAAAAGTTTAGAAAAAGAAAAGGGCTATGAGCCGAATATTAAAGATATTGCAGATTATGTAGGAATGAATGTTGATAAAGTCGAAAAAATTTACGGCTCAATTGCAAACATAAGTTCATTGGATTATTCCATATCGCAAAATGACGACAATCAAAATATGTCTTTATCTAACATCATCAAAGAAGACGAAGAATATACTTTGCCGTATGAGATATTAAATAAAATTGAAATTATAAGTTTATTAAATAGCTGGTTGTTTTCATTAAAAGAGAATGAAAGAAAAATTATTATGCTAAGATATGGATTAAACTATGAAAACCCTATGACATTACATCAAATTGCCAATATTTTTAAGCTTACTAAAGAAAGAATAAGACAAATTGAATCAAAAGCAATGGAAAAATTGCAAAAAATGGCAAAAGAATCCGGTGTTTTAGAAAAATAACAGCAATTATAATAATGCAGCGCAAAAAATTAAAAAATATAGCAACAATGAAAATAATATCAAATTTCGTTAATATTTTTGAAATATTTTTTGCAAATTAAAATCCATAATTTATTAATAAATAATTAAGCAGCAATCTATATATAATAAATATAATCATTTATAATAAAAATGCAGATAAATTGCAAAATCTTGCCCCTACAATGCCAGATATAAATATCCCTGAAATAGATGTCAATGAAATAAATATCATAGATATTATTAAAGCTATTATAAAGTTTGAGAATAAACAAATCAATTCTGAAAATATTAATAAAATAAAAGTCATTGAAACTCACATTTCGTTAATTTATCTCACCGAAAAATTTGCATATAAACAAAAGAAAAAAGTTAATCTCGGATTTCTGGATTATATGTCTTTAGAAAAAAGGAAATTTTACTGCGAAAAAGAACTTTCATTAAACAGAAGGTCGTGTGCTGGAGTATATCTTGATATACCTGAATTAAGATTAAAAAACAATAATAATATATTTATAGGATATAAAAAAGGAAAAATTATTGATTATATAATAAGAATGAGACGTATTTCAGATGATAAATTTTTAAATCATATTTTTTTAAATCAAATTATGGATAAAAAAATAGCAAAAACGAAAAATGACTGTAAAAATAATCAATATAATAATACGGATAACAAGTATGGTTGCGATAATCTTGATATTGATAAAATCCTAAAAAAAACGGCAAAAAGAATTTATCTTTTTCATAAAAGTGTAAATACCTCAAAAAGAATTTCTTTGTTTGGAAATATTGATATATTAAAAGATAATTTTGACGATAATTATTCTGCCGTTTATAAATTTGTCAATGAATACGCGTATAACAATAATAAAAGATTAATAAGCGATGATAATAAAATATTAAATAATAATAATAATAATGATAATGATAATGATAATAATGATAAATTAAAAATAAATAAAAAAATAAATGCAGAATTATTATTAGAGATAGATAAAAATTTAAATTTTGACAATTTAAATAATATTAAAAATATCTTTTATAATTTTATAGATGCTGAAGAATTTAGCAAATATATAAAATTAAGAGTAGAAAAAGGTTTTATTAAAGACTGCCACGGCGACTTAAGAATGGAGCATATTGCCGTCGGAAATATTTCTAAAATTAATGGAATATGTATTATGGACTGTATAGAATTCAGCGAAAAATTAAGACTTCAGGATACTTATTTAGACTTTGCTTTTTTGTTGATGGATATGGAGTATAGTAGCTATTTCTATAAATCTGTTAAAATATTTGAATATTATAAAAATTGTTTCAGTGCGGATTTAATTAATTTATTTCAAGAATTTGAATTTAAAGTAATTTTAATATATAAATTATACAGGGCTCTTGTAAGATGTAAAATATCTATTTTGCAGTTTAATAATAAAAAAAATAAAATAGAAAACGGCGATGATTTTAATAACAATATTAATAACGATATTAATTCAAATAGTTTTAACAATGCAAATAGTTCTAATAATTTAAATAATTTAAACAGTTTGAATGGAACCATTAATTATTTTAACTTAGCCTCATTTTATGCTAAACTATTAGAAAAACCTATAATTATAATGAATATAGGGCTTCCCGGAAGCGGAAAAACTGCTCTTTCTTTTATTTTAAGCAGATATCTAAATGCATCATTGTTTATTTCGGATAAAATAAGAAAAGAATTATTTGCATCAAAAGACTTATATTTATATGACAAGTCAATAAGCCAAAAAGTTTATGAATATATTTTTAAAGAATCTAAAAGAGCTGTTGAACTTAAAAAAAATGCCATTATGGATGCAACATTTTTAGAAGAAAGCCGCAGAAAAATATTTATTGATTATTTTATAAAAAACTACTGTAATTTTATAGTTATTTACTCTAAAATAGATAAGGATAAAGAGAGCGTCATTATTGAACGGCTTAAAAACAGGAAAACGCCTTCAGATTTTAATTTAAATTTGACTGATTATCCTAAATACTTTAATTATGGCGACGCAAACAATCAAAATAATAAAGATTTTAATTTAACCGATTATTCCGATTACTCTGATGCAGGCGAAGAAATATATTTAAGGATGAAAGAAACTCTTAATGAACCTGTTTCGCAGCCTTATGTTATAACCGTAGATGCGTCTATGCAATTAGAAGACAGATTTGACTTTGTTTTAAATACATTAAAATTAAACTTAAATAAAAATAATTAAATAATTAAATTAAATAATTAAATAAGTGAATTAAATAATTAAATTAAATAATTAAATTAAATAATTAAATTAAATAAATAAATTAAATAAAAATAATTAAATAATTAAATTAAATAATTAAATTAAATAAATAAATTAAATAAAAATAATTAAATTAAATTAGATAGTGAAAATTTTTAAAAATAATTCAAAAAAAATAAATACAATAAATAATAAAATCAATGAACAATCTAATAAAATTTTAGATTATTTTAAAGCATACAAATTTGAAATTTGGCTTGTTATTTTATCGGTCATCGCTTTTTTAATCCATTACCATCTTGCCGCAACGTTAAATCTTGGAAATGACGAAGCGCATTATTATGTCTGGTCGCTTCATCTATCGCCGGGATACCTTGACGATGCCCCGCTTGCTGCATATTGCATTTATTTTTTTACACATATTTTAGGCAAAAGCGAATTAACAGTGAGATTAACCGCGATTATATTTTCATTTTTTGACGGTTTTTTGATTTATTATTTTACTTATTTATTATTTAAAGATAAAAGAGCTTCTTTTTTTGCTTTCTTGTTTTTTTTGTGCTCTCCTATATTTGGTTTTATCCTTTCCGTGATGATACTGCCGGATACTCCGCTGCTGTTTTTCTATCTGCTTTTTTTAATAAGCTTCTATATTGCGGCAAATAAAATGAATAATAGTTGTAATTATAGCCGGTATAATTTTATTTATGATAGCGAAAAACCTGACAAAGTTAATAAAAAAATTAATAAAAATAGTAATAATACATACTTTAATGCTAATGCTAATGCTAATGCTAATGCTAATGCTAATGCTAATGCTAATGCTAATGCTAATGCTAATGCTAATGCTAAATTTAATATTAGATATACTAAATGGTGGGTTATTGCAGGTATTTTTCTAGGATTATCATTTTTAAGCAAATATACGGCAGCTTTGATACCTCCATCGGCATTGCTGTATCTTTTATTTTCCAATAAAAACAGATATCTGCTTAAAACGATTTATCCTTATTTTACTCTTTTGATGGCCATTATTGTATTTTTTCCCGTAATATACTGGAATTTAATCCATAATTTTATTTCTTTTAAATTTCAGCTGTCGCATGGTTTTTCAAGTCCTACTTCAAATGCCATCTTATTTTTTCAAAATTGGCTTGAACAATTCATTGCAATAAGTCCATTAATATATATTATTTTATTTTTTGTTTTCATTTATTATATTTTTTATATTGTGCTTAGTAAAAGCAATAAAAAATATATTTTAAAAAAATATAACAATGATGATAATGATGGTATAGTTAATAAATATAACAAATATAATAAAGATGCAGATAATTCAATTCAGAATCCCGTCCAGCAGGTCCAGCAGTATAAAAGATTTAATAAACACATTAAAAAAAACAATGAACATGAAAAAGATATTATAAATGAAAGTATACTATTTGCTTTAAGTATGTCTGTTCCGATGCTTGTTTTTTTTATTATAAACGGCTATTCCCACAGGATATTGTTTCATTGGCCGGATATAGGATATTTGAGCGCTTTCCCTCTCGCTGGGTTTTTTATAAGTTCGGCGATAAACAAGTATATAAACTTATATAATAATAATAATAGTGGCAAATATCCTAAAATTGTATCAGCCGCATTGCCGCCACGCAATAAAATTTCAGAAGCGGTGGATTATATAAAATCTAATAATAGGGGTAAATATAGCGGCAGCAATAAATTAAGTTTTAAAAATTTTTTAAATTTATCTAAACTTAATTCGTTTAAATTTTTCATATATATTGCTCTTTTTATTGGTTTTTTTATGAGCATGGTCTTGTATTTTCAAATTTATTATAATTTTATTCCTGTTTCAAATATTATAAGCTATGTTGATAAAGAACATGGATTGCATAAAGGCGGTATTTTTAAATTGATTCCGCATATTCCGGGTAAAGCTAAAACTGCCGATATTACAGACGATTTATTCGGCTGGAAGGCTTCCGCAAAATATTTGAAAATTGTGTATTTTGGATACAAAAGTAAATATCCGTCTTTATTTTTACTTACTCATCATTATGCTATAAGCGATGAACTGGTTTTTTACGGAAAATTTAAACCTGCTTTTGAGATGAAACCGGATATATACAACATTTCCGGTTTTTTGAACCAGTACGATATATGGCAAAATAAAAATAAACTTCATAATTTAAACGGAAAAGACGCTCTGTTTGTTATGGACAATAAATATATGATAAACCCTGTGTCTGCTTATTTAAAATATTTTAAATCAATTAAGTTTGTAGGCAGGCTTGATATATATAAAAAATTTATGCCCGTCAGAGAATTTTATATTTATTTTATGAAAGATTTTAATACGGAATATGCTCTCAGGCACATGTCTAAAAGATTATACTAAACAGTCATAGACCCCACGGCTAAAGCCGGGGGCTAGTAAAAAAAGCCCGCTATTATTAGGGGGCGGTGTAATAAATAAATCGCAGAAGTTGTTATCGTCCGTCTTTAAAAGTCCCGCTGGGTAGGGACGGTGAGGCGCGGGCTTAATAAAAAAACTAAAATAAATTAAATTAATTAAATTAATTAAATTAAATAATTAAAATTAAATTAAATTAAATTATAAAAAATGAAAGTATTAGTAGTAATTCCTACATATAATGAAAAAGACAATATTGAAAAAATGATAAATTTGGTTTTGTCTTTATCGGTTAATAATAGTAATAATAGTAATGGCAATAGTTATATTAATAATATTAATAATATTAATAATAATAGCCATAACAATAACAACAATAACAATAACAACAATAACAATAACAACAATAACAATAACAACAATAACAATAACAACAATAACAATAACAACAATAACAATAACAACAACAGTAATAATAATAACAATGATGGCAGTAAAGATACAATTATAAATCTTTTGATTGTTGATGACAATTCTCCTGATGGCACATCCGCAATAATTTTAAATCTAAAAAACAAAAAAATTGACGGCAGTTGTATTTTTGCAGAGCGGTTATTTTTAATAAAACGGCGCGCAAAATTAGGTCTTGGAACAGCTTACGTTGAGGGTTTTAAATTTGCGGCAGAAAATAACTACGATTATGTAATAACAATGGATTGTGATTTTTCGCATGACCCGGAAGAAATAAAAAAATTTATTGAAACAATAAAAAATAAAAAATACGATATGGTTGTCGGCTCGCGTTACAAAGACGGAATAAGAATTATTAACTGGAAAATGAGCAGACTTCTAATTTCTTATTTTGCAAATATATATGCTAAATTTATCACAGGATTAGATATAACCGATTTAACAGGTGGGTTTAACGCTTATAGCTCAGAATGTCTTAAGAAAATAAATCTGGAAGGCATAAAATCAAAAGGTTATGCTTTTCAAATAGAAATTAAATACAGAATTGTAAAACAAAAATGTGTTTATAAAGAAATACCTATAATTTTTTACGAAAGAACATTTGGAAAATCTAAAATGTCAAAATCAATTATTTTTGAAGCTTTTTTCATTGTATTAAAACTTAGATTAGGTATTTATATATAATATTTAATATTAATATATATTATATCTAATTAATATTAAATATTACTTAATATTAATTAGATATCGTCAGGTGTTAAATGGCACAGCCAACTTTTACCATAATCCTGCGATAGAAACTATCTAAACTTTCTAATGTTAAACAAACACTGGATTCCCGCTTTCGTGGGAACGACACCTGTTGGGTGAAAACTTAGATACCCGCAAAGTCATTCCAGCGAAAGCGGGTACGCTTTAAAGCCGTCGGCACTTAGACGGCTCATCCATAAAATAAATTTTCTATCGCAGGATTAGGGTATTATTAAATGATTGACATAAAAAAGATGATGTTTTATAATTACAAAATATAAATATTATTAACATAAAGCTATACTTATAGTAATAAAAACAACATAGCATATAAATTTAATTTATCTATGCTTTTATTATTATATTATTATATTATTATATTATTATATTATTATACTATTATATTATTCTGTGAAAACATTATAATTTAATCTAATTATATAATATATAGTTTACTTATTGAATTAGATTGCAATTACTAAATATAACTTATTAAATTAAACGATTGTTAAATATTAAAACAATTCACATAAAACAAAAAATGAAAAACAGCTTAAAGCCTGAAGATTTAAAAAACTATATCCGTGAAATACCGGATTTTCCTAAAAAAGGAATTAATTTTAAAGACATAACAACTTTGTTTGCAAACCCTAAAGCGTTCAGCTATATGATAGATATGCTTGGAAGCCGCTATATAGGTGAATCTCTTGATTTCGTCGTATGCGTTGAAGCAAGAGGATTTATCATAGGTTCAGCCATTGCCTATAAACTCGGATGCGGCATTATACTTGTCAGAAAACCGGGCAAACTTCCTTATGATTGTAATTCAAATAGCTATGACCTTGAATATGGCAGCGCAACGCTGGAAATTCATAAAGATGCTCTTAAAGAAAATGACAGGGTTATTATAGCGGACGATGTGCTGGCAACTGGAGGTACTGCATTAGCCACGGCTCAGCTGATATCTGAATTGAAAGCGGAAGTTGTAGAAACTGCTTTTCTGGCAGAATTGACTTTCCTGAACGGTAGAGAAAAATTAAAACCATATGAGGTGTTTTCTTTAATATCTTATTAAATTAAAATACATTTGCGGATTTTTATCCGTTTATTTTTAAGGGGGGTAATATGAAAAAAGGAATTACGGTGGTATTTATTTTATTGGTAATAATTTTCGGCTACATTACCGTTAAAGCTTTGACCGCTCCTGTTAAGCTTAGCGCTGCTCAATTAGGAAATGAACTTATCCATTCTCATAAAAAAGGGATTGATTGTTTTGCATGTCATACAATTAACGGCAAAGGCGGCAATATAGGACCTAATCTTTCAAAAGAAGGCTTATTAAAACATTCAATTAATTGGATTAAAGTTCAAATTGCGACACCAGGAAAACATTTTAAATCAGGTTCAATGGTTAAAGTTAACGGCAAAACATATATGGCAATTATGCCCGACCACAAAATGCTTAATAAAAAAGAATTATTTGAACTTGCTTCTTATCTTGATTCTTTAAAATAATAAAAAAATAATAAAAAGAAAAAATGATGAATATTCAGAATTTATTTGCTTATTAGGCGCAATTTGCCTAAAAGTATTAAAGGGAACAAATATTTTTATTAAAAGGGGACAAATTTAAATCTGCTTCCTTTTAATAAAAATATTATAAAAATAAGGAATAAAATAAATTTCATCTTTATTATTTCTTATTTTTTTTTCAATAATACTTGACTAATTTAGTAATGTATGTTTTACTATTAAATATGAAAGAAATAAAAAATACATACTAAAGATAAAAAAATACAATTAACGTAATATATAAAATATGTCTATCTATCTATCTATCTATCTATCTATTATATATTTAATGAAA
>JAJYRF010000089.1 GCA_021794255.1 bacterium
ATGTAAATTTAAGGTTGATTGAACCATTTAAAACATGGAGGATAGCTCTCCTCCCCGCCCTTGCGGACGGGGGAGCCGAGCTATAAAATTGAGATGAAATATAACTTATAGCTATAAGTTATAGCTATAACTATATGTTATACATGATATTATATATATAGTTATAATGGCTATAATTATAACTATATAATAGAAGAACTAATTAAAACTAATTAACGCCAAGTGAATCAGAATAAAAACCGATTGACGCAAGTAAGAATGAGGAAATAAATAAATCTGAACACTTTATAACACTTTATAACACTTTATAACACTTTATTAACTATCTTATTGCTTTTACTTTTATGAATATTTTAATTGATATTAAATTTTTATATGAGCAGGATTGTGGCATAAAAACGTTTTTATATAATATGATAGAAGAACTTCTGAAAATTTCTGAAGAAATTAATTGCTCTAATATTAATTACTATCGTAAAACCCATTCGGTTAAAAATACAAATGCAAACAATGCTCATAATATCAAAAACCCAACGGATGCAATCAATGTAAATATAATAAATGATGTAAATAATACGGATGCAATCAATGTAAATATAAATAATAATATAAATAATAATATAAATAATAGAAATGATATAAATAATAGAACGGATACGGCTGATATAACAGCTGATATAGACGACATATCTTATCTAACCGATATAGCTCATATAACCTCTATAAATATTGATATTATGGGATTAAGCGGAAAAATTTCGAAACTTACTTATAAAGATTTAAATTTAGAGCATATAGCTAAAAAGCAAAAATTTTTCAGTTCAATGAAAAATATAGCCGCGGGCAATTCTTTATTGTATCCGTCAATTAAAAAAATATACAGATTCGGAAAAAAACAGATTAATAAAATTAATTATGCTCATTATGATAATAATGATAATGCTGCAAATGATAATAGTCAATTATTTAAAAATCATTATGATATATTCTGGACGCCATATCAAACTGAAATAGATTCAAATATTGCAAAAAAGAAATTTATAACTATTTACGATTTATATCCTTTGACAAATAAAGAAAATTTCTCAAAAGAACATTTCGCAGCTTTTAAAAATTATATGGATAAATATCTTACAGTTTTTGACGGGATAACAACTTGTTCCGAATTTGTCAAAAAAGATGTGATTAAATTTTATGATTATCCCGAACATAAAATACGAATATATTCAGTGAAATGCGCCTATGATAAAAATGTATTTAAAAAAATATCAGAAGAGGAGATTATAAAACGTTTTAAAGACAAATACAGACTTAATAATCCGTTTATACTTTATATCGGAACATTGCACCCAAGAAAAAATATTTTAAATTTGCTAAAAGCGTTTAAAGCTTTAAAAAAATTAAATAATAATAACAATAGCAACAACTTAAATAACAGCAATGATAACAATAATAGCTTGGGCAAAAATAACTATAACAACAACGTCAATAATAGCTTGGGCAAAAATAACTATAACAGCAATGATAACAATAGCTTGGGCAAAAATAACTATAACAGCAACGTCAATAATAGCTTGGACAACAATAACTATAACAGCAACGTCAATAATAGCTTGGACAACAATAACTATAACAGCAACGTCAATAATAGCTTGGACAACAATAACTATAACAGCAACGTCAATAATAGCTTGGACAAAAATAACTATAACAACAACGTCAATAATAGCTTGGGCAACAATAACTATAACAGCAATGATAACAATAATAGAGTTAACTGTAATAATAACTGCAATAACAATATGATAAACAGAATGGAACTGATTTTAGTATCTAACACTGCCATGCTTGATAAAGAAACTTCAGCCCTGCTTGACGAATTAAAAGATTATGTAAAAATATTTAAGCATATCGGCAATGAAGAACTTGCTTTGTTTTATAATACCGCGGAAGTTTTTGTATTTCCTTCTCTTTACGAAGGTTTTGGCATACCGCCTCTTGAAGCTTTTGCATGCGGAACTCCAGTTATAACGTCAAACGTAACCGCTATCCCTGAAGTATGCGGAGATGCGGTTTATTATGTAAATCCGCACTCTGTTGACGATATAGAAAACGCAATATATGACGTTACAACATCTGAAAAGTTAAAAAAGGATTTAATAGCGAAAGGATTTAAGAGGGCGAAAAGTTTTAGCTGGAGACGGTCGGCTATAAACTTGCTGAATGCTTTTGTAAATGAATTGAAAAATTAAATTATAAACTAAAAATGAACATTTTAATAGATGCCAACACTTTATATCAGAAAGACTGCGGTTCAAAAACCTATACATATAATCTTTTAAAAGAATTTTTAATTCTTGGGCAGATTAATAAAAATACTATAAATAAATCAAACTACACTATAAACAATAAAAACAACAATATAAACATAGATATAAACAAAAACATAAATATTGACATCTGCGGCATAAGCGGCAATATTTTTCCTCTGACAAGCATTGAACAGCTTGACAATATCGCTTATAAAACAAATTATAAAAATTTCTTGACAAAATTTAAAAAATCTATTCCACAAGATTCTTTTTTATACCCTTATATTAAATCATTTTACAGAAATATTAAAAAAAGCATAAATAAAATCAATATTTACTCGGCAAATAAAAAAGGTAAAATTTACGATATTTTTTTTACTCCATATCAGATGGAAATAAATACCGGCATTGCCAAACATAAATTTATAACAATTCACGATATATACGCTCTATCTCAGCCTGAAAATTATTTAACCAAAAGCTATACTGCGTCGTTTAAAAAATATCTTGAAACATATCTTCCGTGTTTTGACGCAATACTAACTGTTTCAGAGTTCACAAAAAATGAAATAGCGGAGTATTTTAATTATCCTAAAGAAAAAATATTTGTCGTTCATGGCGGATTTGATAAAAAGAATTATAAAAAGATGGCAGATGAAGAAAATATTAAAAAATTCAAAGAAAAATACGGGATAGACAAACCTTATCTGCTTTATGCGGGAATTATAGAACCGAGAAAAAATATACCTAATCTTCTTAAAGCGTATAAAGAACTTAAATGGCAAGCTAATAATACTAATACTAATACTAATACTAATACTAATACTAATACTAATACTAATAAGGTTTTAGCTGCGGCTTATTCAGGTGCGGGTGCGACGACTAGTGCGAACAGCGGCAATTTAGGTAGGAGTGATGGCACAAGCGGAGGCGAAGACGTTTTTAATAGAGGAAAAGCAGATGTAAATACCTGCGGCATAAATATGGAGGCTGAAACAGTCAATAAACCTGCTTTCTATTTTGATTTAATTTTAGTTTCGGGTTCTTCGGCATTAGCCGGCGAAACATTTAAACTTATAGAAGAATTAAAACCCGATGTTAAAGTTTTTAAAGGCGTTAATAATGAAGACTTAAATCTGTTTTACAATTGCGCCGACTTATTTATATTTCCTTCTCTTTACGAAGGTTTTGGCATACCGCCTCTTGAAGCTTTTGCATGCGAAACCCCTGTCATTGCATCAAACGCTACTTCAATTCCTGAAATATGCAAAGACGGTGCATATTATTTTGACCCGCGCGATATCAATGATATAAAAAATGCGATAATAACTGTTTTAAATTCTCAATCTATTAAAAACGAATTAATACAGAAAGGGCTTCAAACCGCTAAATTATATTCGTTTAGAAATTCAGCGCAAGAAATTTTAAATGTTTTTTTAAATTTTCGGAAAGTATAATATCTGCAGCTGTCCTCTTTATGTTAATTCGCGGCTTCTTTCACCCACCGGGTCGCGTTTATTTTCACCCAGCACAGGTTAATTTAATAATTAAATAATAGCATAATTTTCTCAATAAAAAATATCCCGTAGGCACCATCTCCTTTTTTATATATTTACGCATACATAAGGCGGGCTCCCTTTGGTTCGGGTATTGGGTCGCCAAATTCATTGGCAGTATTTATTGGCAGTATTTATCCGTAAATTTATGGATTAGGTATTTCTAATTCTTTGCAGATTTTTATAACTAAAAAATCGTTAATTTCTTTATGGCGAGGAACGGTAGCAACTTTTCCGTTTTCGATATTAATAAATTTACTATGTTTAGAGC
>JAJYRF010000098.1 GCA_021794255.1 bacterium
ACCTTTATTGTCAGGCTGTCTAACCTTTTTTCCGTTCTTATCTGCGCTTCGGCAAGTTCTCCAACCTTTATTGTCAGGCTGTCTAACCTTTTTTCCGTTCTTATCTGCGCTTCGGCAAGTTCTGCGACAATATCCCTTAACTCTTTAAACTCCACCTTTGTGACGGTATTTGCAACGTCTTCGTAAATTTGAGATAAAACGCTCGTTAGATTTTTAGCGGAATCATCATCAAAAGTCTTTTTTAAATTTTCATAAATTTTAAAAGTATTAGTCATAATCATATTATAATATATTTTTTCTATTAAAGAAATTATTTTTTAAATTTATATTTATATTTTTTATGCTATTATATGTATTAAATTTAGGAAGACAATATGCAAAATCCTGTATCAAAGAAATTTTTAAGCAAAATTTATTTTCAAACGAAGATGAAACTTTAAATGCCTTAGATTGGTAAATTATTAAAAAGAAATTTTTAAATAATTTTTAAAAATAAAAAAACAAGAAGAGCGAAAGTCAAAATAAATAATATAAATATAAAATAAAAACCCTGATAGTATAAATATTTACTATCAGGGTTTTTATTTTATATTTTATAATGTTATTTTATATTATATAAACGGATAAAGCTGGCATAAGCAGACTAATCCGTTGTTTATTATGACTGACAGGGAGTCATATAAAATCCTTCTATGTTGTCGTTTGCAGATATAACCATGTAATAAGCATAGCTGTCTTCTACGGAACCGTTTGTATAAACATAGTCTATATTGCCTATTTGCTCGGTATATTCATTAACAGGCACTGTAGTAGTAGGCGCAACATAATTCGGATTGTTTGTTGCGCTATTATTACAAGTTAAACCGGCGGTAAGACCCGTTGGTTTACCTGGTCCTACAACTCTGCCGTTATCATAAACCAACCACCATGAATTGCCGGGGGTTCCTGATGAAGGAACGCTCGGAGCAGTTGTTACAATATTGTAAGATATGCCTGAGCCTACTGCGCCAGTAATAGGCGTAGTGTAATTAGGCAGTAGCAAAAATGGATTTGCGTAAGGGTTTGTACCTGCTGTATTAGCAGTAGGCAATGTTGGTTCAAATGTTACAGTTCCTGCTGTTGTTTTACTAAAACTGGTGGTAATAGCCACATAAGTGGATAAATCGTTATTAACTAAATTTTTTGACAGCTGAGATGTAATTCCTTCTCCCATAGACCCCACTACTCCCTGCGAGGCTGCTTTGTTAGCCGCGCCAGTCAGGTTAACAAACTTTGGAAGCACGACAGCCGCCAGAATACCGATCAGTAAAATAACCATAACAAGTTCAATTAGCGTAAACGCTTCATTGTTCTTAAGTCTTTTAAAATTTTTTAAAATAAAATTAAAATTTTTCATAACACATTCTCCTTTAAATAAACAAAATTTTTAACAAGTTTTAAAAACAAATTATAATATTAATAGTATACATATGCAAATAATAATATTTTTTTTTATTTGTTTATATTTAATATATTCATTATTTATATTATTAATATTAATTTAATAAACATTATATTATTAATTATATCATTAATTTAATATTAGATGAGATATATTTTTATTAATGTATTTTTTTATTAAAATTATTTATTTTATATTTTTATATATGCGACTTTATTTCTGCCTGCGTTTTTGGCGTCATACATTGCATTATCTGCTCTATATGCTATGCTCTGGTTTGTATCGCCTTTTTTTGCTTCTGTAATACCGAAGCTGCAGGTTACTGCGGTTTCTATATTAAAATCATTGGATTCTATTTTTAATCTTAATCTTTCTGCAAGATCTTTTGCGGTTTCTAATGGAGTTTCTGGTAATATCAGCATAAATTCTTCACCTCCGTATCTTGCGAAAAAGTCTGTGTTTCTTAAATTTTGCTTAATAATTTTTGTTATTTCTTTTAAAATATAATCGCCTAATTCATGACCGAATGTGTCGTTTATATCTTTAAATTTGTCTATGTCAAACATTATCAGCGATAGCGGTCTGCCATATCTGTCTGCGGTATTAAGAAGTTCCGTAAGTTTATTGTTAAACGAACGTCTGTTGTGAATTTTCGTAAGTTCATCTATTTCAGATAATTCTTTATATGTTTTTTTTTCTGCTAAAATATGCTCTTCTTTAAGAACCCGGTCGGTAACATCTAAAAATATGGCAAGTCCGGTTTGTTCGTTGTTGTATATCACAGAGGTTCTAAATAAGTCAATATATCGGATTTTATTATTATCTATTATTTTGCCGGCAGCCTCACTTTTTTTATTGTCATCTTTATTGTCATTATATTTATAAATAAATCTAGAAGATAATTCATTGTTAAAATATGTTTTAAAAATTGGAGATATTGGATTATATTTTATAAATTCATCAATTGAAAAGAAATTAATTACATTTAAATTTAAGAATTCTTCTTTAGTATAGTTAAACATATCAAGTAAAGCCGAATTAACATAAATAAACTTATCTTCCGTATATAAGGCTATACCTGAGTTTATGTTTTCAACTAATACTTTTAAAAGCTCCCTATCTTTTTCAAGCTGGTTTTTTAAGTTTATCATTTCTGTTATATCAAAAAATGTCGCAAGCATTGTATTGGTATTGTTATATTTTATTGTTGCCGTTTGCCATAAAAGCCATATTGGATTCCCATCATTTTTTATACCTTTTATAACATATTTACTTGATGTATTTGATTGATATATTTGCTTATAAAATAATTTATGCATTTCATTTTGTTTTATTTCATCATCATAAATAAGCGAAAAAGGATTTAATCCTATAAATTCATTAACTTTATATCCAAATATTTCGGAAGCCATTGGATTTGCGTAGATTATTTTTTCTTTGTCGTATAATATTAATCCTGAGTTAAGATGAGTTGATAGCGATTTAAACAATTCTTCCGATCGTTTTAATTTATTTTCTGCAAGTTTTCTTTCCGTTATATCCTGTATTATAGAAATAACATAATTTTTATTATTTACATAGATAGGAGATATATGAACCTCTACATTTTTTAATTCGTCTTTTGCAGTTTTATGCGTGAATGTAAAATAATTTTTTTCTTTGTTAAAAGCTTGCTTTGTGTATTTCAGCAGTTCGCTTTTAGGCGTGGCGTTAAATTCATAATTGTACATTGTTTTAAACTTTTCTTTGCCGTATCCGTAAAAATTAACAGCGGCGTCATTCACATCAATGATTTTTCCATTTTCGTCAACTAATATCATTATTGCCGAATTATCTTTAAAAATTGATTGAAAAATATTTTTGCTGTTTTTAAGATTCTCAAAATATTTTGTTGCATAATTAATAAATATCATACCTATAATAATTGCAAAAACAGTCATAAATATAAAAATAGAAATATAAATATAAAAAATATCTTTAAACCGTTTAAGAGCATATTTTATTAATGGAATGGAAGGCAATATTAAAGAAGACAATCCTGACGATGATTTAGAAAAAAAACCGTATGATAATTTATGCGAAATAATTTTATTATATTTCAATAACCTTAAAATTAAAGGCGCATCAATATTTTCCCAGTCAAAGTAAGATTTATTAAAAGATAAAATTATTTTTGGGTCATAATCGGCATCATAATGCTTTGTTTTAGAAATAAATAGGGCAATATTTTTATAATCCGTATTTATTTTTTTAAAATTTAATTTAATTTTATCTATGTAAAAATTTAACTTATTTTTATCATAGGTTTCGCCGTTTTTACCGCTATTTAATTTAATAAAACTGCGATTATAGTCAATTTTATTAAGTTTATTAATATTATAAATGAGATTTAAGTCTTCTATTCCTTCTATATTCTTTTTAAGCGCCCTCATATTTTTGTTTAGCTTTATTGTTTTTAAATGAAATTCAACATTGTATATCACATAATTTTTAGCGGGGATTATGCCGAAAATATAAATTAATATAGTTACTGTTATTGCCGCTATTAAATAAAATATTTCAAAATAAATTAAAAACTTTTTTTTCATAAAAGCGCGGGGGGGGGGGGGGGGGGAAATTTCCTTGTCCCTATT
>JAJYRF010000094.1 GCA_021794255.1 bacterium
TAGTTAATTAACTATTAAATGAACTACTAAATGAACTACTAAATGAACTACTAAATTAACTACTAAATTAACTACTAAATTAACTACTAAATTAACTACTAAATTAACTACTAAATTAACTACTAAATTAACTACTAAATTAAATGAAAATTAAATTAGCCTAAAATAAATTCAACCTGAATATTTTTTAATCTTAACTTAACTTAACTTAACTTAACTTAACTTAAATAGATATCATGCGATACATCCTTCATTATATTATTATATGCCAAATTATAAAAAAAACAATCTATTGCAGGATTATGGCATAATAATCACAGTTCAAGCTGGTGGCTTGCAAATACCATAACGGGTGTTGTCTCAGGGTTTTTTAACATAACCCAATCCGTGAAAATCCAAAATTATTGATAGTAATTATTAAAAATCCTCCATCTAATCCTAATCATTTGTATTATCTTCAATTTTCTTTTTAATTTCATACCCAAGTTTGGCTGATATAGTTTTGCCTGCTTCAATAGTCATAGGAATAATGACATTATCTAACAGTTCCTTGGTTGTTCTTATAAGAGGCGCTGAAACAGATATTCCTCCTATTATATGGTCAGTATAATCTCTTAAGGGAACGCCGATGCAAATAATGCCATTGTCTAATTCTTCGTTGTCTATGGCATAGCCTTGTTTTTTAACCTTTTCGAGTTCTTCATACAATTTATTTTTATCTATTATAGTGTTTTTAGTATAAGGTTTTAGCTCAGAAGGCAATAATTTTTCTATAGCATCTTTAGATTCAAATGCTATCTGACATTTACCTATGGCTGTTGCATATATAGGGAGCATATTGCCGACTCGAGAAGCAACTTTTAAAACTTGGTCCGCCTCAATTATATCTAAATATATAACATTTTTTTCTCTAATTACTCCCACGTATGCTGATTCTTTTACTTTATTGACGAGCTCTTTTAATATTGGTTCCGCGATGCTTAAGAGTCTTAGATGATGAATAAAAGATTGTCCTAATTCAAGACTTTTTAAACCAAGCCTATAGTTTTCTGTAAAAGAATCTTGTTCTATATATCCCGTATATTCTAAAGTTGCAAGGAGCCTGAATATTTTATTTTTATGGAGTTTCAGTATTTTGCTCAACTCGCTGACTCCTAACTCCGATCTATCACCTTTAAAGGCTTCAAGGAGTTCAAATGCGTTTAAAACTGTTTTGATAATATAGTTGGTCTTGTCTTTTTTTCCCTTATGGATTGTTTCTTTAAGTTTATAAGTATCTTTTACAGATGTAACCATTTTATTTTATCCTCTTGTGATTTATAAATTAAATTAATTAAGTAATTTATGAAAGCTAAAAAATATAATAAATATAATAAATATAATATATAATATAGACAAATATGATTTATTCTTATATATATAAGAATAAATAAGTATAAAACAAAATTTTAAAAATCATACTTGTTATGTTTTATTACAAAAAATAAAATTATCAATGCTATTATAATATAATTTAAATTAAAATTTAACTAAAAAATATAAAAGAGTTATAATTTAAATATAAAATAAAATATAAAATAAGTTTAATAAATATTATATAATATTATTGAAATAAGAGTTTAGAATTGCTGACGAAAATTTATATAAAGCAAAAGAAAAAAGCAAGAAATATGATTGCTATTTAATATATTTATTATAAATCATTTTATATTTATATTTTGAGTTTTTTATTTGTGCTTTATTATTTATATTTTTTATTATTTATTATTTATTAATAAATAATAAAGTGTTTTATTAAACATAAAATATTGAATTTTATGTTTTTATTATAAATAATTATTAATTATTAAATTTTTTAAATAATAAATAAATCATGGAAAATAATTTTAAAGAAATAAGTTTATTAAAAAAAGAACCCGACTATACTCAGTGTTTAATATGCGCTCACAGATGCAAAATCAAAGAAAATAGACTTGGGGTATGCAAAACCATAACAAATAAAGAAGGAAAACTATATACTATAAATTATGGAATTATTGTTGCAGAAAGTTTGGATCCTATAGAAAAAAAGCCCCTCTTCCATTTTTTGCCGGGAAGTTTTTCTTATTCTATTGCTTCGCCCGGATGTAACTTTAGATGTCTCGGATGCCAAAATGCAGATATTTCGCAAACATACAGAGACGAAAATTATGAAGAATTTTTGAGCTATTTTAATAACATAAAAAGAGTTATGCCTGAAGAAATTGTCGAAAAAGCTTTAAAATCCGGCGCTTCTTCTATTTCTTATACATATACGGATCCAGCAGTATTTTTTGATTATAGTTTGGAAACTATGCGTCTTGCTCACAAATCAGGATTAAAAAATATTTTTGTAACAAATGGATATTATACCCATGAATCTGTGGAAGCTGCCAAAGATTTGTTAGACGCCACTAATATTGATATTAAATTTTTCAAAGATGAAAATTATAGAAGAGTATGCGGGGGTACGTTAAAACCTGTCTTGGAATCTATAAAAGGATTTTATTCATTAGGAGTTCATATAGAATTAACGACATTATTAATTGACGATTATAATAATAATGATGAAGAGATTAAATCAATAGCCGATTTTATTTATTCTATTAACTCTGATATTCCGTGGCACATCTCTAGATTTTTCCCGCTATATAAAATGAAAGACGGACATATAACAAATGAAAAAAGCTTGGCTAATGCCTATAATATCGGCAGAAAAGCAGGATTAAATTATATCTATATAGGTAATGTTATTTCTGAAAAATTTGAAAATACCTATTGTCCGTCATGTAAAAAATTGTTGATTGAAAGACGCGGCTATAATATAATTGAAAATAATATTATAGAAAGCAAATGTAAATTTTGCGGTTTTAAAATTTTTGGCGTTTTTTAATTAAAATTATATAATTATTAAAAATTGTATATTATAAAAAGAATTAACTAATTAACTAATTAACTAATTAACTATGCCTAAAAATTAATTTATTTAATTATTAATAACGCTATTATTAAATGAATTGCTGATAGGGAATAGATATTGCTAAATTTCTTAAAATTAACTTATTTAATTATCAATTAATTGATAATTAAATCTTGTTATCTTGTTATCTTAATGTTGTTTTATCTTAATATTTTAATTTAATTAGATATTATAAATATAAAAAATGGAAAATAAAAATAATAAAGTATGGAAAATAGATACTTTGTCGTTTTCAGGATTGTTAAAATGGGAACAGATTGACTTGCTGGCTGAAAAAGTAATAAATTCAAATAAAAAATGGTATTATAACTATACGCAGATTGATAACCTGACAACGGAAATAACCGCCGAAGAAGCCGGCAATTTTTTAAAAGAACGCTCTGCCGAAATTAAAGAGCTGGATAAAATCTGCGGATGGTTTTATGTCTATACTATTGATAATCCTGAAATAATTAAAATATACCATCCGAAAATGTCGGGAGGCAGCAGCTGTTCCATTATAACTCCTGCGCCATGGATTATTGTCTCGATTGAAAAACCTGAAGAAATAGCGAATCTCGAAAGCTATAAACCTGTTGTAAAAAAAAGCAAAAAGGGAATTTTTAAATATTTTGGCTAATTAAATTATCAAATAGTTGCCGTAAACCCCCTTGTTTATGGTAATGAAAATATAAGCGACTGTGCTTGTTTGTCAAGTAAAAAATATCAAGCCGCAGCCGTGTTATTAGTTAAATTAATTGTTGCGCAATATTATTACATATTATATAATAAACAATCAAATTGTTAATAAAATATTAACATAAAGCAATTGGGGGATCGTCTAGCGGCAGGACCTGGGACTCTGACTCCCATTACGGAGGTTCGAATCCTTCTCCCCCAGCCATTTAAAAACCGCAGTAAATAAGCCCTTTCAGATTATTATTCCTCTTGACATATTTATCAAATTATGCTAAATTTTACTACAAAAACCCCTACAATTTTTATGAGAATTTATAAGAGAGGACAAACTTATTGGTGCGAGTTCGCAGTAGATAAGAAACGTTATCAATACTCCTGTAAGACGAA
>JAJYRF010000091.1 GCA_021794255.1 bacterium
AGAACGGTATTTAAAATCTCCATAATATAATATTCTTTATCTGTTTTCTTGATCCCGTCAAATCCAATCACAAAATGAATTTGTTCTAATTCTTTGCAGTGGAAAAATTCGCCGTAATTTTTTGATATTTTTTTATTTACGTCGGTTAAATTATCTAAATTGCCGAAAATTACACTATTATTTACACTGCTATTATTTGGTTCGGCGTTATTGTTTTCTTTATAAAATTTTTTTATAAATTTATCTATTGATTCAACAACTTTATTATGGTCTATATTTCCTGCCACCGATACTATAATATTTTTAGGAATATAATATTCGTTAAAATATTTAATAATTTTATCCCTGTCAAAACCCCGGATTGTTTCGGCAGTTCCAAGTATAGGGCTTCCATATAAAGAATTGCCGTAAAAATCTTTATAAAAAAGGTCATGAACATAATCATAAGGGTCATCCTGCGCACCCATAATTTCTTGAAGCACGACTGACTTTTCTTTTTCTATTTCACTTGCCGAAAATAATGAATTAAACATTATATCCGTAAGCAAATCAATAGCTCTTTCATAATTTTTTGCTAAAACTTTTGTATAAAAACAAGTCAATTCGTTTCCGGTAAAAGCATTTAATGCGCCGCCCATAATATCAATTTCTTTATCAATATCTAAATATGAGCGTTTTTTAGTCCCTTTAAAAAGCATATGCTCTATAAAATGCGATATGCCGTTGATATCCGAAGGTTCGTTTGCACTGCCTGTTTTTAACCAAAAACCTATTGCGATAGAATCAAAATACGATTTTCTTTCGGTTATAACAGTTGCGCCTGAATCTAATATGTCTTTATAAACTTGCTTCATAAATTTTTATTGATTGAATATATTAATAGTCTTAAGTATTAATTAATATATATTAATATTATATAAATTTTGCATATAAATATTTTATATAAATATTTAAAATAAGTATTTAAAATAAAAAAATTATTAAGTTCTTAAATTACTCTAATAAACATTTAAGAACTTAATTTGTAAAATAATTACAACGCAGCTTTTCGAGATAGTTTAATTTTACCGGCTTTGTCTATGTCTATTACCTTAACCTTTACTTCATCGCCTTCTTTTAGAATATCTAATACATTTTCAACTCTCTTTTCGTCAAGCTGTGATATGTGAACCAGTCCGTCAGTTCCCGGAAATATTTCTACAAAAGCTCCGAATTCCATTATTTTCCTAACTTTGCCGTAATAAATTTTTCCTATTTCAGCTTCTTGAGTAATATCGTTTATCATTGCAACGGCAATGTCCAAAGAATTTTTATCGGATGAATATATATTAACTTTTCCTGTATCGTCAATATCTATCTTAGCTCCGCTTTTTTCAATTATGCCTTTGATAACCTTGCCTCCCTGTCCAATAATTTCTCTGACTTTGTCTGGTTTAACCTTAATTGTTATAATTTGAGGAGCGTTAGAGGCAAGTTCTTTTTTTGGTTCACTAATTGTTTTAAGCATAATATCAAGAATAGTAATACGTCCCTCTTTAGCTTGAGCTAAAGCCTTACGTAATATATTGTCGGTTACGCCTGCAATCTT
The DNA here is from genome assembly GCA_021794255.1 of bacterium. The sequence goes on from JAJYRF010000091.1 coordinate 1,589, forward strand.
GATATCCATTTGAAGAGCGGTAACACCATTTCTTGTTCCAGCAACTTTAAAATCCATATCTCCAAGATGGTCTTCGTCGCCCAAAATATCGGTTAAAATTGCAACCTTTTCATTTTCTTTTATAAGCCCCATTGCAATACCTGCAATAGGCGATTTAATGGGCACTCCTGCATCCATTAGCGATAAAGTTGCTCCGCAGATTGTTGCCTGCGATGAAGAGCCGTTTGATTCAAGTATTTCGGAAACAATCCTTATGGTATAAGGAAATTCGTCTTTAGAGGGAACAACATATCTTAAAGCTTTTTCGCCAAGTGAACCGTGTCCTATTTCGCGCCTGCCTGGACCTCTTAACGGAGCAACTTCTCCAACCGAAAACGGAGGAAAATTATAATGTATCATAAATCTTTTAAATGATTCTTTTTCAGGCGCATCTACGATTTGTTCGTCAAATTTAGTACCCAATGTTGTCACGACTAAAGCTTGAGTCTCTCCTCGAGTAAAAACCGCAGACCCGTGAGCCATTGGAATTTCGCCTATAGAACAGGTTATCGGTCTGATATCTTTTAAACCTCTGCCGTCTATTCTCTTTCCTTCATCTAAGATCAAATTTCTTAATATTTCTTTTTGTATAGTTTCAAATACGCTATAAATTAAATTTTCATTATCAGGATAAATTTCACTGAATAAAACTTTGGTTTTTTCTCTAAGCAATGAGACTGCATTGTTTCTTTCCTGCTTAGAAGTTATTAATATACATTTTTTCAACTCATCATAGACATTTTCCTTAATTTTTTCGACAAGCTCTTTAGACATAGTAGGCAGAATAATTTCCATTTTTTTAATATCTAACTTTTCTAAAATAGAATTTTGAAAGGACACTAATTCTATTATTTTACTATGCCCAAAATTTATTGCGGAAAGAATCTCTTCTTCGTCTAATTCGTCAAAACTTCCCTCTACCATTGTTATTGCATCGTTAGAACCGGCTATTACGAGATGAGTATCGCTTTTTTCAATTTCCTGATAAGTGGGATTAATAATAAATTCACCGTTTATTCTTCCTACTCTAACCCCTGCAGTAGGACCGTTAAAAGGAATCTCCGAGGACATAAGCGAAAATGAAACGCCGAGCATAGCAGCCATATCGGGATCATTTTTCTCATCCATTGATATAACGGTAGCAATAATCTGCGTATCTAAAAAATAATTTTCCGAAAAAAGAGGTCTTATGGGACGATCTAAAAATCTTGAAGTAAGAACCTCTTTTTCGGTAGACCTTCCTTCTCTTTTAAAAAAACCTCCCGGTATTTTGCCGGCTGAATAAAATTTTTCAACATAATTTACCGTTAAAGGCAGAAAATCTATTCCTTCTTTAATATTTTTATTTACACAAGTAGTAACAAGCACTTTAGTTTTGCCTATAGTAACTAATGCGCTGCCGCTTGCTTGTTTAGCTAATCTTCCTGTTTCAATAGTAATTTTTTTGCCGTCTAAATCTAAACTTTCAACAATATAGCTATTTTCCATCTTATTTAATCCCCATCTCTTTTATTGCCTGATATAAAACTAAACGGCAATATAGTTAAATTAATTTAAAATCATTTTCTAAGATCAAGAGATTCTATCAACGATTTATATCTTTCTTCATTTTTGCCTTTAAGATAATCAAGAAGATGCCTTCTTCTTGAAACCATTTTTAAAAGTCCTCTTCTTGAATGATGGTCTTTGGCAAACTTTTTAAAATGTTCAGATAATAAATTGATGCGATAAGTTAATAACGCAACCTGCACTTCTACCGAGCCGGAATCAGAATCATGTTTTTTAAATTTCCCGATTATTGACTGTTTTTCTTCTCTTGAAATAGCCATCTAATAAATTCCTCCAAAAAAATAGTTTAAAATATTAAAATATTATATATTAAATTTTATCCAAATAAATTAAATCAAATAAAGTAATTAACAAAATTTTAAATCTAATAAGTTCAATCTTTTAAGTTTAATCTAATTTAATCTTTTAAGTTTAATTTACATTAATCAATTTGCTTATAATAAAATCTTTTCCTTTTTCAATATCTTTAAAAGGTATAGCATTCGAAATATCGTATCCGCCTGCATTTATTCTTCTAAGAGAAATAAGGCTCATAGGCAAATTAAATTTATCTAAAATATCTTGCGCAAAAGCTCTAATGTAAGTACCTTTGGAAACCTTGCATATAAAATTAATAAAAAATCCTTCTATAGATTTAATTTCAAATTCATAAATATGAACTGCCGAAGTCTTATTAATAATTTCATCGGGCAATTTATTAGGTAATTTATTAGGCAATTCATTATTTTCATTTTTTCTGGCATATTTATAAAACGCTACGCCTTTATATTTTTTAGCACTATACAGAGGAGCTTTTTGAATAATATCTCCTTTTAAATCTTGCAGATATTTTGAGATTTTAATAATATCATCATCGGTAATTTCTTTTTCTATAACTATTTTGCCTGAAGCATCAAGCGTATCGGTAAATTCACCGCACTTAAATGTCCCTTCATATGATTTTGGCATATTAAGAAACTTATCCTGCAATTTTGTTGCATTATTTATTAAAATGGGCAAAACTCCTGTTGCAAAAGGGTCAATGGTACCTACATGTCCGACTTTTTTACAATTTAATGTTTTTTTTATAAAACTGTCAACGCCGAAAGAAGAAATATCTGCCGGCTTGTCTATTATCAAAAGTCCTGATTTAGAGAACTTCTCTGCAGTATTCATATATATCCTTTTTAATATTATTTAAATCACCACTTACTTTGCATCCTGCCGCAAATTTATGACCTCCGCCACCATATTTTTCTGCAACTTTAGCAACATTGGCATAACTTTTGGCTCTAAAACTGAGCCTGTATTCATTAAAAGAAGCCTCTTTAAAAAAAATAGCAATTTCAACTCCGTTAATTGATCTCGGATAATTAACGAAATTTTCAAAAAGAGCCATACCTTTTTGCTGATTTTCATTATTTTCAAATACTTCATTTAACATTTGTTTTGAACCAAGCATAGATGCAATTTTTCCGTCTTGAACTAATTCAAGCGTCGCTAAACTTTTTGATAAAAGTCTATATTGCTCTACAGGTTTCGTCTCATATATTTCTTCTGCAATTTTAGCGGGATTTATATTATATTGATTTAAAACAGAAGCAATATAGAAAGCATTTTTGGTAGCGGAAGCATATCTGAAAGAGCCTGTGTCTGTTAATATTGAAGCATAAAGGCATATTGCTATATCTTTATTTATTTTAGATAATACTTTTTGTCTTTCTTCTATTTTACAAGGCAATTCATCGCCAATTTTATATTCTATTTTATTTTCTTTTGCGCCGTAGGCTGCAAAAAGATAAAACAATACTTCTCCTGTCGAACTTGCGTCCGAAATAACAAGATTGGCATGTCCAAAATTATTATTAGTAAAATGATGGTCAATATTAATTATTCTATTAATCGTCAGTAAATTTTCATATCCGTCGCCGACTCTTTGAATTTCGCCACAATCCACTACAATAAGTAAATCTATAGGTTCCGCAGGAAATTTCTGGGAAAATTCTTTTGACCACGGCAAAAATCTTAAATTTAACGGTAAAGGGTCTTTATCGTAAAGATATATCTCTTTATCAAGCGATTTTAAAAACACTCCCATAGACATAGCCGAACTTATAGCATCGCCTTCGGGGTTTTCATGAGTTGCAATAAGTATTTTTTTAGATGTCTCTATTAAATGAAATATTTCATCAACATTAGCAGAAAAACTATTAATATTGTTTAAATTGTACATTTATAATTTTTTATCCTTTTATTTTATTTTTATCCTTTTATTTTAATTGTTATATAAAACATTCAGCTATAAATTATTGTCGTTTATTATTTTTAGAATTCTCGACGATTGTTCAATTCCTGGATCATATTCAAAACTTAAATCGGGTATTAATCTAAGTAAAACTTTAGAAAAAACTTCCTTTTTTATAAAATTTTTTGAACTTTTAAAACCGCTCATTGCTTTTTTAATTTCTTTTTCTATATAATTAGAATAATTAGTATCTTTATCATTGTAAATATTTCCATTTTTCATAGCAATAACGCTGAAAAAAATTTTGCAGTACCTCAGATCTTTTGATATTTCCGCCCTAATAACCGTAACATTCTTAAGCCTGTCGTCATTAATCTTAAATTTTAATACTAATGAAACCTCACGGGCAATCAATTCTGCAACTCTTTTGTTTCTTTCTATCATAATGTTTGTTTTATATATTCAATTTCATAAATTTCTATTACATCGTTTACTTTAATATCATTAAAATTTTCAAGAGATATACCGCATTCAAAATTTGCCTGCACTTCTTTAATATCATCTTTAAATCTTTTTAAAGAATCTATATGCCCGTTATATATTATAATATTATCTCTTAAAAGCCTTGAGCCAGCAGACCTTTTAACGACCCCTGACGTTACCATGCATCCTGCAACAGTGCCTATCTTTGGAACATTAAACACGCTTCTTACTTCCGCTTTTCCAATAATAATCTCTTTTTCTATAGGAGCAAGAAGACCTTCCATCGCATCTCTAATATCTTTGACCGCATCATAAATAATATTATAATACCTTATTTCTATATTTTCAGTTTCGCTTAAAGCAAGAGCTTTAGATTCAGGGCGGACATTAAAAGCTATTATGATAGAACCCGTAGCTTTTGCAAGCATGATATCGGATTCCGTGATAGCAGAAGCACCGCTATGAATTATTACAATCTTAACTTTATATGTAGAAAGTTTATTAAAAGATTGTATGAGAGCTTCCATAGACCCGTACACATCGCTCTTAATAATTAATTTAAGCTCTTTTACATCGCCCGTTTTTATTTTAGAATATAAATTCTCAAGAGTCATCCTGCTTGACGACTTATATTCGCTTTCTCTTCGTTTTAACTGCCTTTCTATACTTATTTTTTTAGCTTCTTTTTCATCTTTTAAAACTATAAAATTGTCGCCGGGCGACGGAACGCCTTCTATCCCGAATATTTCTATGGGAGTAGACGGACCTGCTTTTTCTAATTTGTTGCCTTTATAATCCATCATTGCTCTGACTTTAACAAAATATAGTCCGCATACCGCACTGTCATTAATATGTAAAGTGCCGCTCTTAATTAAAATAGTCGCAATGGGACCTCTGCCTTTATCAAGCGCCGCTTCTATTACGGTTCCTCTAGCAGGCTTATTGGGGTTAGCTTTTAGCTCTAATATTTCTGCCTGAAGTATTATAAGTTCAAGAAGTTCTTTTAATCCCTGTCCTGTTTTTGCAGAAACAAGGGAAAATAAAGTAGAGCCTCCTAAATCTTCGGACACTAAACCATATTCCATTAAGCTATTTTTAATTTTTTCAGGGTTAGCTCCTGGCTTATCTATTTTATTTATTGCAACTATTATCGGAACATTCGCAGCCTTGGCATGATTGATAGCTTCAACTGTTTGAGGCATAACGCCATCATCAGCCGCTACAACAAGAATTACAATATCAGTAATGCCGGCTCCTCTAGCTCTCATTTCCGTAAAAGCTTCATGTCCAGGAGTATCAAGAAAAACAACCATCGAGTCATCTACTTTGACATTATATGCGCCTATATGCTGAGTAATACCTCCTGCTTCGTTGGTTGTAACATTTGTTTTTCTTATAGCATCAAGCAAAGAAGTTTTTCCATGGTCAACATGACCCATAACAGTTACTACGGGAGCTCTTGAAACTAACGATTCTTTAGGATCTATGGCTTCTTCAAGCGCCACAACCTCATCAAAGCTGACATTTTCAACGGTATATCCATATTCGGATGTTATAAGCGAAGCTGCGTCAATATCTATAATCTGATTAATTGTAGCTATAATATCAATATCTAAGAGCTTTTTAATAACTTCGGAAGCTTTAACTCCTATCGCTTGAGAAAGTTCGTTAACTGTTATTCCATTGCTTATTTTAATTACTTTTTTTGATTGTTTTTTTTCTGTTATTAATGTTGAGTTATATTCATTACGATGTTTATTAAAATCTTTAAACATTTTAAATCTTTTTCTAGGTTTTCTTGGAGCTACATATTCTTTTTCTTCTATAAGGTCTATAATTTTTTCATTTTTTTTAGGTTTAGCAACGTTTTGTTTTTTTACGATATTTTTCTTTAATGATTTATTTTCCGATAAATCATTTACTTCATTTAAAGGTAAAACAACCGGTTTTTCTATTTTTGAAATTACATCTGATTCTAATTTATTTTTAATTTTTTTTTGCAAATTTTCAGCGCTTTCTATGCTCTCTGATTTATTGTCTTTTATCTGAATATTTATTAATTTGTTTGACTCATTAATAGATTCTTTTTGTTGTTCATTTATATTACCTGTCTGATTTAAATCATGCTTATTTAAATCGGGAATGGAACTTTCTATTTCATGAATATTTTCCGAAAAAACCGCATCTTTATGCAGTGAATCTGCCAAATTTTCTTCGCTTTTATCCTTATCGTCATTATTAGATTCAACTTTGCTTGACCTTCTTCTAATAACCCCCTTAGAGACTCTTCTTTCTTCAGTTTTTAAGAAATCCTGCTGACTGCTTTCGTTTATTACTTTGTTATTATCTGTCATAGTTTAATTAATTTCCCTGTTTATCCGTTCTTTAAGTTCTAAATCTGATTGTAGTCTATTAAGTAAATCCTGAGCGGATTGAATAGTTTTATCCGCTTTTTTAATATCAACCGATAAGTCGTTCGCTAATTTTTCAGGATTTGCGCCTGCTATAATTTCAACGGTAGAATAACCGCTTTGATAAAGAGACCTTGCAATAATATCTCCCACACCGGGAATATCCATAAGCATTTTATACCCTTCTACATCTTTTTTAGCAGCTTTAGATTCAGAAACAACATCTATTTTATATTCCGTCAATTTAGATGTAAGCCTTACATTCTGCCCCTGTCTTCCTATTGCAAGAGACAGCTGATCATCAGGAACAATAACAGTTATGACTTTAGTCTGATTATTAATTAAAACTTTTGACGGCTCAGCAGGACTTAAAGCATTTGAAGCCAGCTTAGCAGGGTTATCGGAGTATTCGATTATATCTATTTTTTCTCCTCTTAATTCATTTATAATGTTTTGTATCCTAAAACCTTTAATTCCGACGCATGCTCCAATAGGGTCTATATCTCTGCTGGTGCTGTAAACTGCTACTTTAGATCTGAAACCCGGAGCTCTTGCAACCTTCGCAATCTTTACTATTCCGTCATAAATTTCCGGAACTTCGGATTCAAAAAGTTTTATTAAAAATTCGTCTGATACCCGCGAAAGGATAAGTTTCGGTCCTCCTTTTTCCATTCTAATATCTGATAGCACGGCTCTTATTCTGTCATGAGATTTATATGCCTCGCTAAAGATTTGCTCCTGCTTCGGCAAAACTGCTTCGGTTTTCCCGAGATCTACAATTATCATTGATTTTTCAACTTTTCTTACAAGACCGTTAACAATTTCGCCTTTTCTCAGATTAAATTCATCAAATATATTTTGATGTTCAACTTCTTTTATTTTCTGAAATATAATTTGTTTAGCAACTTGAGCTTCAATTCTTCCATAAATATTTTTTTCTACTTTAAGACCGAGACTGTCTCCGATATGACTGTCGGCATCATATTCAACAGCTTCCTGAAGTGTAATTTCTGTTTTATCATTCTTTACTTCTTCAGCCACCTCTTTAAACATAAAAACTTCAATTTCTCCTGTTTCCTCGGTATAACGAGCTTCCAAATCGTAGCCGCTTCCGATATTTCTGCGTGCAATTGCAAGTATAGCCTGTTCAACAGCCTCTATAACTAAAGATCTGTCAATATTCTTATCTTTAGACAACTGGTCTATAACTAAAGAAAGATGATCGGTATTAAGTTGCGCCACAATTAAACTCCTTAACTAATATAAAATATAAAATTAAAATTTTTACTCTGCTATTAAATTTGCTTTTTTTATTTGCAAAAAAGGTATTGCATAATTTTCATTATCTATTTCATCATATATTTTGATATTTGCATTTAATAATTCTTTTTCACCAGTTTTATTTGTTATATCTGAAACATCAATAATTTTTCCTATGAAATTTAACCTTCCGTTAATTTTTTTATTCAAAGATATCTTAACACGTTTATCTTTAAATTTGATATAATCTTTTATTTTAAAAATTACCCTATCTATTCCCGGAGAAGATATTTCTAAGTTATATTTAAAACCAATCAATTCTTTTATATCAAGAATCATACTTAATTCTTTAGAGATATTGGTAAGCTGGGATATATTAACCCCGCCTTCGGCATCAACATAAATTCTTAGAACGACTCCTTTATCTTTTAAAGAAGAAACAAATAAAGACCCTATGATATAACAGCCGTAATATTTTGCAATATCCTCTGCAATTTCTTCAATTTTTTTTAACAAATCATCATGCATAAATAAAAAAAGCGGGATAAACCCACTTTTAGATAAAACTTTAGTAATGATTAACCTTATTTATTAATTATAAATAAATAAATGATAAATATCAACAAAATAATTTATGATTATATTTAATTGAATATAAAAAAAGACCTCCGGGAGGAGCTTTGATAATGTTAGAGGGAGTTTTGCCTGTATTAAGCAAATGATTTATATTCTTAATATCAATTTTGCCCGACCCACAAAGAACAATAGCACCGATAATTCTTCTTACCATATGTCTTAAAAAACCCTCTCCTTCAATATAAATATTAAATCCATAATTTTTTTTTTCAATATTAATTTTAATTACCGTTCTGAAATAATCTTCAATATCTTTTGTTTTATCTGATTTTGTAAAATTTACAAAGTTATAATTTCCGATAAACATTTTAGCGGCTTCCTTCATTAAATCAAGATTAAGGCTGTCTTTGATATACCATGAATATTTAGACAGCAACGCGCTTTTAAATCCGTTATTTAATTTATAAATATATGTTTTAGAAACGGTGTCAAAAGTTGAATGAAAAGAGTTATGCACTAATTCAATATTTTTAACTGAAATATCATTAGGAGGCAAAACTCCGTTTAAGCTTGATTTTAATTTATGTAAATCAATTAAAAAAGGTAATTTAAAATTAGCCACCTGATTTAATGCATGAACTCCTGCGTCTGTTCTGCCGGAAACAAATAGTTCAACATCTATTCCTGTTATTTTTTTAATTGCTTTTAAGATTTCTCCTGATATTGTTTTTAATTCTATCTTGCCAATTCTTGCAGAAACATTATTTTGGATTTGCCATCCATGATAATTTGACCCGTCATATTCTAATACTATAAGATAATTAATCATCCTCTGTCAATAATTTTAGAAATTATATATCTTAAAGATCTTAAAGACAATCCAAGTTCGCTTGCTAATAATTTTTTAGATTGCCGTTTGTTTTCAATTCTATCAATGACAATATTTTTTTTAATATCATTTATAAATCTTTCTAAACTTATTTTATTTTTTATATTAATTTCATCAAATATGAAAATAATTTTTTTTAAAATCTCTTCATACGCAGCGCCATTTATGTCGAAAATAATATAATTATAATTTGAAGTTTTTTTTATGTTATCCGGAAGGCAATTCTCTGTTATGTCCTCCGATTTGCAATATATACATGCTCTTTCTATGATATTTTCCAATTCGCGGACATTTCCCGGATAATCGTAGTCCGCTAAAACAGAAACTGCATCCTGATTAACCGAATAAATTTTTTTATTTAGTTCTTTGGAATAATTATTGACAAAATGTGAAACTAATAACGGAATATCCTCTTTATGTTTTCTTAAAGGAGGCATTTCAATATGAATAGCGTTAAGTCTAAAAAATAAATCTTCCCTAAATTTGCCCTGCCTTATTAACTCATTTAAATCTTTATTTGTCGCGGCGATAAATCTTATATCTAAAACATATTCTTTATTAGAACCAAGTTTTCTAAAGGTTTTTTCCTGCAAAACCCTTAATAGCTTTACTTGAACAGGCATAGGCAAATCGCCAATTTCGTCAAGAAACAGCGTTCCTCCGTCTGCATATTCTAAAATACCTTTTTTATCATAATTAGCGCCGGTAAAAGCTCCTTTAAGATAACCGAAAAGCTCGCTTTCAATAAGATTTTCAGGAATTGCGGATAAATTGACCGGCACAAATTCGCCGCTGTTTTTACCGTTGGATAAATTATTGGAATATATATCGTGAGAAAGCTTAGCCGCAAGTTCTTTTCCCGTACCGGATTCTCCCGTTATAAGCATAGTAATAAAACTTTTAGAAAAAATATTAATTTCATCTATGACTTTAGCTATTACAGCAGAATTTCCTATTATATTGCCTCTTAATTTATCTTTACTAGCTAATTTATTTTTTAAATTATTGAGTTCGTCGTAAACAAAAAAATAATCTATAGCTTTTTTGACGGTTATTTTGAATTCTTCCGTATCAAAAGGCTTTATAAGATAATCAAATGCTCCGTCTTTTAAAGCGTTTACGGCGGTTTTTACATCGGAATATGCCGTCATAAGTATGACAGGCAATAGATGATTTACATAAGTATAATTTGTATTTTTAAGATATATAATCTTAAATTGACGAAGAAAATCTATGCCGCTTATATACGGCATTGAAATATCCGATATAATCAAATTAAATCTATTATCTTTATTATCATTAATAATTTTTAAAGCTTCTCCTGCGGATAATAAAGCCGTAACTTCATAACCTTCATATTTTAAAAGCATTCCTAAAGAATCTAAAACAGATTTTTCATCATCTATAATAAGAATTTTTTTACCGTTTCCCGTATTCATCGTATCTATATAATGGTAATGAAATATTAATTAATGTGCCTTTATTCTTTTTACTTTTTATACTGATATTTCCGTTAAAATTATCTAAAATAGATTTTACTATTGAAAGACCGAGTCCAGTACCGTTTTTTTTTGTGGTAAAAAGAGGCTTGAATATATTTTTAATAATATCTTCGCCTATACCTTCCCCATTGTCATAAAATTTCACGATTAAGCAGTTGTTAGCTTTATTTTGTTCAATTAAAAAATCTCCTGAAATTTCCATAGAGCTTATTCTGATTTTGCCACTTTTATTATTGCTGCAATTTTTATATCTTGATTTAATCGAAGCTGCTGCATTTTCAATTATATTAACAAATATCTGCTGTAAACGGTATTTTTCAAAAAACATATTTATTTTACTATCAATTCTATTTATTATATTATAATCTTCCGATAACTTAAATTGAGAAATTATGTATTCTGAAAAATCATAAAGATTAAAATATTCAAAATTAGCAGCATTATCCTTTATATTTATATTGAAAGTTTTAGTTTTAGTATTGACAAAACCAAGAAAATCTTTTACAAGAGACTCAAGTCTTATAGTTTCAGTTTTTATGATTCCCGTCAATTTATTAAAATCATCATCGCTAATTTTCACATCTTCATTAAATTTTATATTTTCATAATTTAAAATATCTATAGAAGTATTAATTGCAGAGAGGGGATTTCTTATTTCATGCGCAAGCCAACCTGCTAATTTTCCTGTAGCAATTAATCCTTCATTTATTTTTGCGTCAAGCTCCAGTTCTTTTACATATGATATATCTCTAAAAAGCAGAATATGCCGCCCGGAATTGCTATTTTCTTTAAATTTAGAATAGCCGAAACCGATAATTTTTTCATTATATTCAATTTCAAACCGCATACTGTTAATTTTTTCGTCCTCAAAAATATTCAGCGGAAAATCTTTAAAAATATCGTCTATTTTAAAATTAAAATGATAAAATGTACCTGCTTTGCCTGCCTGAGACTCTTTAAATATCCCTGCTCCTATCAAATCCATTCCTGATTTATTTATAAATACAATATTATTTTTATCATTTAAAACTATCACTCCCTGAGTGAAACTATTAACAAGTTCTTTATTAAATATTGCGACATTTTTCATTACCTCGTCTATTTCTATTACTTTATTGCTTAAATATTTTATATTTTTAGAAAATTTATATAAAATCCAGCCGAATATTAATAAACCTAAAATATTTAAACTTAAAGCAAATAATAATTTATCAGGATTATATAAATAATAATAATGACCCGGAACATCAAAATAAAACTGCAAATCGGCAATAAAACCAATAATTAAAGAAGAAGAAACGGTAAAAAAAATAATTCCAGCGCCTAAAAAAATAAATCCGGCTATTAAAATTAATAAATAATATAAAAGAATCAGATTGCTTTCTAATCCTCCGTTTAAAATTACAAAAGCCGATATTAATATAAAATCAAAGATAAGCTGCATTAATCCGAATAACCCAAAATATCTTTCTTTTTTCTTTTTTTTAATATAATAATTTATAATGGAGTATAAAACGGTAAGAAAAATGACAATGAACAAAAAAATAAAAATCTCATCCTCATAAATAAACAGGCTTAAATTATGCTTAATCAATATAAGCAGATAGGCTAAAACAGCTAAAGAAATTGCGGCAATTCTAAAAACTATAATAAATTTTAATTTTTCATAAATATTATTTCCTTCAATATGAAAATTCAGGTTTAGACTTTTATGCGCCATAAGATATAATAAGGAATTCGTTTTATGTGATGGCTATCCTTTGATTGCTTTGCCAAGATTAAATATAGGCAAATACATAGCTACGACTAAAATACCGACAACAATTCCGAGAAACACTATAAGAGCAGGCTCCATCATTGCAGTCAGATTAGTTACCGCATTATCAACTTCTTCGTCATAATAATCGGCAACTTTAGCTAACATTGCATCAAGATTGCCTGTTTTTTCTCCAACCATTATCATTTGTATGACAAGAGGAGGGAAAAGTCCCGTTTTATTAATTGCGGTTGAAAGGGGAGAGCCTGATGCTACATCTTCTTTTGCTTTCATTAAAGATTCTTCTATAATTTTATTTCCGCTTATCTTAGATACAATATCGAGAGCCGACAGAATAGGAACGCCGCTTTCAACCATTGTTGAAAGAGTTCTTGAAAATCTGGCAATAGAAACTTTTTTCAGCAATAATCCTATTAACGGTAATTTAAGAATTGAAATGTCTATATTTCGTCTTCCGTTTTCCGTTTTATAATATGACTTAAATAAGAAAACTACTATACCTATGGCAATAATTATATAAAGTATATACGACCTGACAAAATTGCTGAAATTGATGACATCCTGCGTAAGACCCGGCAGTTTTGCGCCGACGCTGGCAAAAAGGTTTGCAAATACAGGGATAACAAATGTCAATAATATTACGATAACTCCAAACGCAACCGACAATACTATTGTCGGGTATATCATTGCGCCTTTCACTTTTCTTTTAAGTTTAAGAGTTTTCTCAAAATATACGGATAATCTCCTAAAAACTTTATCTAAAACGCCTCCCTTTTCTCCGGCATCAACAAGATTTATATATAAATCATTAAATACCCGCGGAAATTTTTTAAAACTATCGGACAAACTTCCTCCGCTTTCTATGTTTTCTTTAATTTTAGATAAAATGCCTTTCAAATTTTTATTTTTTTGCTGTTCTATCATTATAGATAAACCTTGCAAAATAGGTACGCCAGAATCCACCAATGAAGAAAACTGCCTCGTAAATACTATTAAATCATTGTCGCTTATTTTAGTCTTTGAACTTACTTCCTTTGAAGCGGTGAGCTGTAAACTTAAAAATTCACTTTTCTTATCTACATTTATAGGATAAATACTATTCTTATGAAGCTCATCAATAACGATTTCAGGACTTGCGGCGTCAATTTGACCGGTAATATATTCTCCTGTTTTTTTTCTGCCTTTCCATTGATAAACAGGCATAAACTCACCTCTTAATAATTTTATGTTATATTTATATTATAATATAACATATTATATTTATACAATCAATTAATATTACCGTAATCCTTCTGTAGAAACTATTAATGATATTTCAATAAAATAAATTTTCTATTAGCAATTTTGGGGAACATATAAAATATTGCTTGAAAGATTATAAACGCTTATATTATTAATAGTAATTATATTTTTCACTATATAATAGGCGAAAACGATTATACTTATTAAATACATCATTTTCACAATGTTTATATTAATTAAAAATTTCTATCAGCGGATTAAAATATTATTACAATTTATCAAAATCAATTCCTGAAAATAAACCGTCATTTTTTTTATTAAAGGAGTTGCTGTTTTGCTGCTGTATTCCCTGCGTTCCAATTTTGTTTGCATTTGAAGAAATATTATTGTTTGAAGAACCGCCTTTAGAAATCAAACCTGAGCTTATATTTTGTTTTAATTCATCTATATCTGAAGAATGCGAGTATGCTTCAACTTCACTTATTATTCTGTTGTTAACTAATGAAGCAAGAGCCTGGTTTAATGTTTGCATACCGTATTTTTCCTGCCCTAATTGAAGCTGAGAATATATTTGATGGATTTTATTTTCACGAATAAGATTTCTTATGGCAGCATTGGGAATCATAACTTCTGCCGCCATAATCCTGCCTATTCCGTCTACTTTAGGAATAAGAGTTTGAGACATAACTCCGACTAAGGATAACGATAATGATGACCTTACCTGAGACTGCTGGTCGGAAGGAAATATATCTATAATTCTAGAAATAGTTTGCACTGCCGAATTGGTATGCAGAGTTCCTAATGTCAAATGTCCCGTTTCGGCAATGGTTAATGCAGCCTCCATCGTTTCCATATCTCGTATTTCGCCTATTAGAACTACATCTGGATCTTCTCTTAATACGTGCCTTAAGCTTTCTAAAAAACTGTAAGAATCCTGCCCTACTTCTCTCTGATTAACCAAACAGGATTTATGCTGAAAAATATATTCTATAGGATCCTCAATAGTAATGACATGTTCATGTCTTGTTGTATTGATAGAGTCTATCATAGCAGCTAGAGAGGTAGTTTTGCCTGAGCCTGTAGGACCTGTTACTAATATTAAACCTCTCGGCGATTTTATAATTTCTTTTATTACGGGAGGCAAACCTAAAGCATCTATTGAAGGTATTTCATGGGGAATAACCCTGAACGCTCCGGCCACCGAACCTCTGTCAAAATAGAGATTCCCTCTGAAACGGGACACTCCTTTCTGTGAAAATGAAAAATCAAGTTCATGAGTTTCTTCAAATTTTTTCTTTTGAGCATCTGTTATAACACTATAGCATAAACCTTGAGTATCGGAAGGCGGCAAAGGCGGAAAATTAAGCGGAGCAAGGGAACCTCTGAGTCTTATCACGGGAGGCGAACCCGCTGCTATATGCAAATCTGACGCTCCCATATCTACGGTAGTTTTTAATAAATCAGCTATAGAAGGCATTTTATGTGTCCTCAAATAAAAAATAAATTAATGAAATAAATTCATTTTTATAATATTTATATTAATTATTATATAATTATATTATTATTTGTTTTAAGATATTGCAATATTTCATCTAAAGAAGTTATGCCTGAAATAAATTTCTCTTTTGCCGATTCGCTTAAAGTAATCATTTTATGATTTTTAACGGCTAAATTTTCAATTTCAAATTCATTAGCATTTTTATAAATTAAATCTTTAATATCA
>JAJYRF010000047.1 GCA_021794255.1 bacterium
ATATGATTCAATCTCCCACTTATCAAACTCCTTTTTAATCTCAATCCAAGTTTCATCAGCAACGGGAGAAGTTAATACAAGATTAATAATATCCATCGTGGTTATATTCTTATGAGTTATCATAACCAATTCATCAATTCGCGGCTTCATTTCCTTCCCCCACATAAACATATATATGATTTGAACCATTAAGATCAACCGTTTTTAAAAATGTATAATTTTTATTACTATAAAAAACGGTAGTATGTTTTAAAAACATTATTACAATATTGAAGGATGGAATTAACAATGTATAACCATTTTTTTCATCAAAATCATACCACGAATTAATTTCATGCTCTTCCAATCGTTCTTTTATTATACTAACTATTTCAAAGGCGGATGTAAATTTATTTAATCTTATTTTCAAGAAAATAGATAAAACATCATCTATAATCGGCGGATGTAATTCTACTTCATTTAACTCCTGTATGATAGTTCTCATATTTTCTCCCTTTTAAATATTTTAACAGGAATTTCCCTATTATATTTATCCTTTTTGAAGATTGCTATATTGTTATAAAAAAACATAAATGAATAATAACCCCCACCTTTAATATGAATTAAATTTTTGGAGTATTCAGCATCCGCTATTACATAACCTTTTACTACTACTCCGCACATATAATCTTTTAATATTCTTCCACCATTATAAACATTTCTTACTATACAATCAGTTTCAATAAAATTATTTACAAAATCCCATCTAACATCCCTCCAATAAACATCAGGATGTTCATACAAAATATCTAACAAAGATTGAAGAAATTTATCCTCCCACACAGGATTTAAATCTAAAGATTCTACCCGCGGCTTCATTAATAACCCCTCGTAAATATCTCAATAGAGATTCCTTCTCTGTATTTATCCCTTTTGAATATCGCAAAATCGCGGGAAAAATACATAAACGAATAATAATTGTTTTTGAATTTAATCAAATATTTAGCATGAGTTTTATGAGTTATTAAATAATCTTCCACTAGTATTCCTCTAATTACTCCTCCCTTTGCCGCAAGATCACAAATAATAGAATGAGAATTAAACTCCTGCACAATATCTCTCCAAAAAACGCCTTTACTCTCAAGAAGAACATCCAAAATTAACGATAAAGTTTTATCTTCATTAACTTTAATTAAAAATAAATTTTCTATTTTCGCTTTCATCTTAACCATTTCCTCCGTTTATATTGTGCAAATGACATACCAATAATCTCCTTTTCATTTACTCTTTTAAATATAGAAAATTCTCCTATATTTTCAATATATTTAAAATACTTTTTTTCCACTTTGTAAATCTCCTTTACTGGTTTTGAATTACCGCTATTATAACCTACTAGAAAATCATTGAATACTAATCCATAAATAAATATAGTTCTACCAAACATATCAACCTTTAAATTATATCCTCTAAATTTTTTACAAAGTTCATTCCATTTTACAGGTTCATTTTCAAATGGCATAAATCTAATAATACTAATGACTAAATCATAATCAGATAAAATTGATAACTGCTCAAATTTTAATGTATTTATTTGCGGTTTCATTATATTCACTTCTTCCTTTCACAAGTAAAAAAAGTTTTACCTTTAACTTCTTTTTTACTTACTCTTTTAAACAAATCATAATAATTAATAGTTTCTTTATATTTATAATAAACGTTACCAACTTTACAAACTTCTAACAGTGGATATTCACGTACAAGTTGACCTTCATAAACAAATAAAAAATTATTAAATATTAAACCAAGATAAGAATTATAATTAAATACTAAACAATCACATTTTATATGCCACTTATGAAATATTTTCTGCACATCTATCCAACTTAAACCTTCCCACTCATTAGAATAATGATCAATAATAAGCACCACTAAATTATAAAGAGGGAATTTTGCGGCTTTATCCATTTTTAATTCACTCACTTTCGGGTTCATATTTCTCCTCCTTTATCTTTCTAAATAACCTAAAATCACCAATATCTTTACAGTATATAAAACAATTATTATCAATTTCATACTTCAAACCCATAAAAAATTTTTTCGGTTCGGAAGAATAAAATAAACCAGTTTCATGAAATATTATCCCATTATAGTAACTACTAACTCTATAAACAGGTTTAAATCCGAAATTTTTAAAAAATGAAATTACATTATACCAACTTTTAATATCTAATTTAGCATAATTATCTTCAACAAGATAAGATATTAAATCTAATTCTGATAAATTAAAAAGTTCAAATTTTAACTCATCCACTTTTACTTTCATTTTTCCACCTTATAAAAAGAAAACACGTGGCGATTCTTTTGAATTTTCCCCAAACTTTTACACTTCTTACCCTCATACTTATTTATACGCACTCCCCTTCCATAATACATCAATATATTATACTTCCTAAAAACCCAGATAGGATAATCTTCACCCGCAACAAATTTATACGGAATATTCCGCTCATGCAAAACCATATATACAAAAGAATGCATATCCAATATATTATAAATTTCAGTTCCATCCAAACCTTCCCGCATAACCTGTTTAAGATAACCCCCAAAATCAAATGGTACAGAATCCAACTCAGCTATTCGCGGTTTCATCTAAATCTCCTCCCCGCTTTATAAAAGCAAAATTCAATTTTTGCATACTCTATTTTTTCATCGAAATAATAGTAACTATTTTCATAAATGAATGGTTCTTCTTTATAAAATGCGCACAATATAGAATCAACCTCTGAAAAATACCAGAGCGGATTTCCAAGAATATCTGAAAATTTTTTTATAGAAATATTCCTACCCCAATATGCTGTATCAATATACTGTTCTTTATTAACAATATATTGATAACTTTTTAATCTATTTACAGCATCCCTCAAAATGTTTTTAACATAATCTAATGACGGATATTTAAAATCAATCCCTTCCAACTGATCCAAATTAATCTTCATTCTTTCTCCTCCAAAACATAAAATTGGTGTTCTGTTAAATCAATTTGTACCTTATCACGATATAAATATTTTTGATTTCCATATATAATCACACCATCTTTAAAAGAATCCATAGTTATTATCAATTCGAAATCTGGAAAATAAAAGAAATTAACCTTACTTACAGATGAATAATCCGCTATACAAAGAATATCAAACCTTTCATAAAATGCTGAAATAGATAACTCAACAGAAGCATATGCATCTATTAAAAGTTTTTTAAAATACTCAATAGATGGAAAATCAAAATTAATTTCATCTACCTCAGATAAAACTGGTTTCATTTCTCTCCCTCCAAAACATAAAATTTATACTCCCATAAATCAAAAAATACATTACTATGATACTTATAAGATTTCTTTTCAAACATGAATACTTTTCCCATAAAGAAATGCGCAATTAATATTGCATCAAAAAGCGGAAAATAATAAATAGAAAATTTATATGCAGGAACATACTCCGCTCTACAAACAATACCCACTTTTTCATAAAAGATTGGAATAATTGAAACTTTAGAAGAAAGCCCATCTAATAAAATTTTTTCAAGATGCTCAATAGATGGAAGCTTAAAATTAATCCTATCTAATTCATTTAATATTGGCTTCATTCTTTCTCCTCCAAAACAAAGAATCTATAACGCCACGAATCAAAAATTACTCCACTATGATACCTGTAAGATTTATTTTCAAATATAAACCTTTTTTTATCGAAACGATATGTAAT